>NZ_JBFATO010000031.1:0-91128 GCF_040678355.1 Streptomyces sp. NPDC052701 | reverse complement strand
AGCCGACCCGCCTGCGCAGCCACCGACCCCGCCACACCCCGGGCCGACACCACCCACGGCACCACCGACGACGCAACCACCGGAACCACGACATCCTGGGGCTCGGGTGCGTCCTGCGGTTCCGGCGCCTCGACGATCACATGCGCGTTCGTCCCGCTGATGCCGAAGGAGGAGACAGCGGCCCGCCGGGGATGATCCGGCCGCGGCCACGGCCGCTCTTCCGTCAGCAGCCGCACGGTGCCGTCCGACCAGTCCACGTTGGGGCTGGGGGCGTCCACGTGCAGGGTCTTGGGCATCACACCGTGGCGCATCGCCATGACCATCTTGATCACGCCACTCACACCGGCCGCGGCCTGCGTGTGTCCCATGTTCGACTTGATCGAGCCCAGCCACAGCGGACGGTCCTCGGGCCGGTCCTGACCGTAAGTCGCCAGTAGTGCCTGGGCCTCGATCGGATCACCCAGCGTCGTCCCCGTGCCGTGCGCCTCCACCACGTCCACCTCGGCCGCGGAGACCCCCGAGGCAGCCAGGGCCGCACGGATCACCCGCTGCTGGGACGGGCCGTTGGGGGCGGTGAGGCCGTTGGACGCGCCGTCCTGGTTGATGGCGCTGCCCCGCACCACCGCGAGGACCGGGTGACCGTTGCGACGCGCGTCCGACAGACGCTCCACCAGGAGCATGCCCGCGCCCTCGCCCCAGCCCGTGCCGTCGGCCGCGGCGGCGAAGGACTTGCAGCGGCCGTCGGCCGCGAGCCCGCGCTGCCGGCTGAACTCGACGAACACCTCGGGTGTCGACATCACCGCGACACCGCCCACCAGGGCCAGGGAGCACTCGCCGGAGCGCAGCGCCTGCACGGCCAGGTGCAGGGCGACCAGCGACGACGAGCACGCCGTGTCCACCGTCACCGCCGGGCCCTCCAGGCCCAGGGTGTAGGAGACCCGGCCGGACACGATGGAACCGGCGGCACTGCTGTAGGGGTAGTCGTGGTACATCACGCCGGCGAAGACGCCGGTGCGGCTCCCTCTGAGGGACAGCGGGTCGACGCCCGCGCGTTCCACCGCCTCCCAGGCGGTCTCCAGCAGCAGCCGCTGCTGCGGGTCCATCACCAGCGCCTCGTTCGGACTGATCCCGAAGAAGGCGGGGTCGAAGTCGGCCGCTTCATGCAGGAACCCGCCCTCGCGCGCGTAGGTCTTCCCGGCCCGCCCGGGCTCCGGGTCGAACACCCCCGGGTCCCAGCCGCGGTCGGACGGGAACCCCGACACCGCGTCCACCCCGTCCGCCACCAGCCGCCACAGGTCCTCCGGCGAGGCCACACCGCCCGGATAGCGGCACCCCATCCCCACGATCGCGATCGGTTCCCGCTGGGCGGCCGACATCTTGCGGTTCTGTCCGCGCAGCCGCTCGCTCTCCTTGAGGGATGCCCGGAGTGCCTCGACTAGCCGCTGGTCGGAGTTGGCCATCTCGGTCCCACTTCCCGTGTCACGTCGTGAATACTGGACAGGCGTCTGAGCGCCGACGGGCGAAGGCCGCGGCGCGGAATGCCGGATCGGGGCAACCCGGCGGGCTTTTCAAAATCCGGTGGCCGCATCGGAAAACCGGACGGACGAGCGCGCCGGGCGCCGGATGAGGGTCGGCGTGAAAAAGGGACAGCCTTGTTGGGGCCACCGTAGGACAGCGGGCAGGCGTCGTAACCCCTAAAAACTCCCCTACGCGACCCGACGAATTCTCCTGCGCCGACGGGCCCGCACCGGCCCGGTGCGGGCGATGGACGGGGACGGGTCGGTGACGGTGCCGGGGTCGCCGCGCGGCCGAGCGGGTCTGCGCGGCGGACCCCTAAGTGGGGGTGCCGCCCGGGAATAGGGGGACGGTGTCCGTCTCCGCGGGACGCCGGAACGGTATAACGAAATTCGAGTCGGCGCAGGGCGCACGCCGCGGGAGAACCACGAGCATTCTCGTACGTCTCTTCCGCTCTTCCGTGTTACTCCGGCAGTTCAGTTGCCTGCCCGGCCCGCGTGGCCGAACCGCCGTCCGTCATGTCACTACAGCAGAAATGTCTGGAGGGCCCCATGGGCCGGGTAGAAGGCAAAGTTGTCGTCATCACCGGTGCGGCGCGCGGGCAGGGGCGCAGCCACGCCGTGCGCCTGGCCGAGGAAGGCGCCGACATAATCGCGATCGACCTCGGCGAGGACATCGAGGTGGTCGGGTATCCGCTCGGCACCGCCGAGGAACTGGCGGAGACGGCGCGCCTGGTGGAGAAGACGGGCCGCCGGGTGGTGACGAAGCAGGCCGACATCCGTGACCGTACCGCGCTGCGCAAGGCGATCGACGAGGGTGTCGCGGAGCTGGGCCGGCTGGACGTGGTCGTGGCGAACGCCGCGATAGGCCCGGTGGGCGCCGACCGTCCGCTGTCCGCGTTCACCGAGGCCGTCGACGTGAACCTCAGCGGCACGCTGAACACCGTCCACGTGGCGCTGCCGCACCTTCGCGAAGGCGCGTCCATCATCCTGATCGGTTCCGCCGCCGCCTATTTCGCGTCCTACGGCGGCGACCCGGGCGGTATGGGTCCCGGCGGCATCGGCTACGCCTTCACCAAGCAGATGCTCGGCCACTACGTCAACTGGTTCGCGCCCTTCCTGGCTCCCCAGGGCCTGCGGATCAACGTGGTGCACCCCGCCAACGTCAACACGCCGATGCTGCACAACGAGGCCATGTACAAGGTCTTCCGTCCCGACCTGGAGCACCCGGTCGCACAGGACGCGGAGCCCGGCTTCGGCATGGTGCAGGCCATGCCGATCCCGTACGTCGAGCCGATCGACATCTCCCACGCGGTCACCTACCTCGCCTCCGACGAGTCCCGTTACGTCACCGGCACCCAGATGCGGGTGGACGGCGGCGCGGTCGTCAAGAACGGCAAGTGAGGCGTGAGTTCGCCACGCCGCAGCCAGGGCGGTCCTCGCACCCCGTGAAGGAGGCAGCCGGATGACGCACACCTTGCCGCACACGTCCACCGTGGCGCCCGTGAGTGATGAGCTGTCGGGGCGGTTCCGCGAGGCGATGGCCTCGTACCCGAGCGGTGTGACCCTCGTGACCACCACCGACGAACAGGGCGTCTGGCGAGGCTTCACGGCCACGTCGTTCTGCTCGCTTTCCGTGGCCCCTCCGTTGGTCCTCGTCTGCCTGGCGAGGACCGCGCAGTGCCATGCAGCGTTCCAGACGGCCGCTTCGTGGGTGGTGCAGGTGCTGCCGTTCCGGCGCGCGGACCTGGCCACGCGGTTCGCCACCCGCGGGGCGGACAAGTTCGGCCAGGGCGACTTCACGGCGAACGCGCAGGGCCATCCCGTACTGGAGGAGGCCGCCGCCGTGCTGGAGTGCGACGCCTACGTCCGCCACGACGTCGCCGACCACACGATCCTCGTCGGCCGGGTACGGGACGTACGGCTGCGCGACGATCCGCCGGCGGTCTACTTCCGCCGGGGGTTCCACGCTCTCGGAGGCTGAGGCTCGGAGCGGAGACAGGGGAGGGGCCTCGGACCGTGCAACGGTCCGAGGCCCCTTCCTCGTTTCGTTTTGGTGGTGCCGTGCGGCACTCGGACGGAGTGCCGCACGGGTCGTTCACTGGCCCACCGGGACCGCCTTCGAGTCCTGCTGGTCCGACGGCGAGGTGTGCGGCCGCAGCTTCGGCATGAACAGGGCGAAGACGCCCGACAGGGCGAAGGCTGCCACCGTGACCCACAGGGCGTTGGTCACGGCGTCGTTGAGGGTGTCGAAGGTCGGCTGGTCACCGGCGGTGTTGAAGAAGATCACACCGGCGACCGCCACACCCAGTGAGTAGCCGAGCTGCTGGAAGGTGGTGAAGGTACCCGACGCGGCGCCCGCGGCGCTCGGGGGAACGGTGCGCAGCGCCTCGTCCAGGAGCGGCACGATGAGCAGGACCATGCCG
Source organism: Streptomyces sp. NPDC052701 (assembly GCF_040678355.1). Lineage (NCBI taxonomy): Bacteria > Bacillati > Actinomycetota > Actinomycetes > Kitasatosporales > Streptomycetaceae > Streptomyces > Streptomyces sp. NPDC052701. The sequence continues at coordinate 87,188 of NZ_JBFATO010000031.1, read as the reverse complement.
GCGCCGGAGACGCCGAGGGCCACCGCGAGGTCCCAGCCGGTCAGGCTGGTGCCCTGGTTGTTGATGACCCAGATCGCGTAGACGAACGCGGCGGCCTGGATGATCCCGCCCGCGAAGATGACGTACTTGCCGAACTTTTTCGCCAGCGGCGCGCCGGCGGGGGTGACGATCATCGAGCCGACGGTCATGCCGAAGATGGTCAGGCCGGTCTTGAGCGGGGTGAAGTCCAGGGCGGTCTGGAGGTAGTACCCGAGGGCGATCATGTAGCCGCCGTTGGCCATCCAGAACAGGATCTGCACCGCCAGGCCACGGCTGAACCCGTGGTCGGCGAACAACTGCATGGGCAGCAGGGAGGAACCGTCGCGCCGCATCCTGGCACGCTGCTGGAGGACGAAGAGCACGATCACGACCGGGGCGGCGGCCAGCATGCCCCAGATCCACGGCGCCCAGTCGGCCATGCGGCCGTCGATCAGCGGGAACTCGATGAGGAAGACGGCGCTCGCGGCAAGCAGTACGCCGAGGAGGTCCAGCTTCAGGGGGTGCTCGGACCGGCTGTTGGGGACGAAGAAGTTCGCCAGGGCCAGCAGCAGGACACAGACCGGCACGTTGACCAGGAAGATGATGCGCCAACCGAGGCCGAACAGGTCGGCGGTGACCATCCAGCCGCCCGCGATGAGGCCGACCACGGATCCCAGGGCGCTGATGGCGCCGATCAGTCCGTAGATCTTGCCGCGTTCGGCGGGTTCGTACATCACCTGCACCGACGACAGCACCTGGGGCACCATCACGCCGGCGAAGGCACCCTGCGCCACGCGGGCCATCACCAGCGCCTGACCGGTGTCGGCGGCGGAGGCCCACAGGGAGGTGAGGCCGAAGCCGGCCACACCGATGAGGAAGATGGTGCGGCGGCCGAAGATGTCTCCGAGGCGTCCGCCGGTGATCAGCAGGACGGCGAAGGCCAGCAGGTAGCCCGCCATGATCCACTCGAGGTGGGCGTCGGTGGCGTGCAGGTCCTCCTGGATCGGGCGCAGCGCGACATTGGTGATCGTGGTGTCGACCAGGTCCATGAACTGCGCCACGATCAGGGTGGTGATCGCGATGGTCCGTTTCTTCACGACGGACACTCCTCACTCGACAGGTCGGCGCGCGAACGCGAACACGGATGCGTCACCGACGAAGGTGTGCGGTAGTTCCGCCGGTCAGCGGGCGGCCAGCTCCGCGAGGTCCAGGACGCCGGTCGTCAGGCCGGCGGCGAGACTGGCCCCCTGAGCGGCACCGACCTGGTCGGACAACGGGCCGTCCAGCCGCATCGTGTGGGTGATGAGGGTGCCGCCGTTGTCCAACGGGGTCAGGTGGCAGATGGACTGGGCGATCAGGTCCCCGCCGGGCCGCGTCTCCATCGTGAAGCCGGTGCCCGACTCCACGGCGGTCAGGGTGAACGGCGCGGGCGGCCGGCCCTCGTTGGTCACGGTGCCGGTGGTGCCGGTGGCGAACGGGCCGGAGCGCTCGATGGAGATCAGATCCGGGTTCCAGTCGGGCCAAGTGGCGGGGTCCTCGTAGCAGGTCCACACGGCCTGCGGCGGTGCGGTCGTCTCAGCGGTCTGCGTGGTCTCCCACATGGGGGCTCCTGTCATTTGTTCTATACGTACTTACGCTTAAGACAAATGTACAGATGGCCTCGGGGGACCGCAACCGGGTCCGGGGCAACGGAAAACGGGCGGGTCCCGGCACCTCAGAGGTGCCGGGACCCGCCCGTCCGTGCGGACCGTCGATCAGGCGGTGGCCGCCTCGACCGCCGGAACGCGCATCCTGCGCCACGCGGTGCCGACGCTCGCCAGCAGCGTCGCGGTCGCGGCGATGGCCACGATCGAGAGGTGGATGGCCAGCGGCGCATCCGGTACGACGTCGTCGGTCCTGGCCAGGGTGAAGGGCAGCACGGTCGCCAGCGAGGCCAGTGACCCGAACAGCACGCCGGTCAGGGCCAGCAGCACGCCTTCCGCGGTCACCATCCGCAGTACCTGGCGGGGCGTCGCCCCGATCAGCCGCTGCTGGCCGAACTCACGGCTGCGGTGCGTGGTGGCGGCGATCAGGACGTTCACCAGCATGATGCAGGCGAAGAGGACCACGGTGCCGATGACCACGAAGTTCAAGGTCTCGATGTTGCGCTGTTCCGTCGTCTTGGCGACCCCTTCGGCGGCGGTCGCGGCGTTCTCGATGCTCTGCATGTAGAAGGTGCCGGAGCCGATTCCCGTGAACAGGATGACCGGCATCAGGGCCGTGCCGATCCGGTCCGCCCGCCGGCGCACGTTCTGCACCGTCAGGTAGCCGCTCACTCCGCCGAGCCGCTGGAGCGGGCCGCCCAGCAGGGCCGTGACACCGCGCATGAGCGCCGGAGCCAGCAGCGCCAGGCCGATCGCCACGAGGATCGACGCCGAGCCGGCCGTCTGCATGATCTCGGCGCTCTTGTCGTGATCCAGCACGATCGTCATCACACCGAGGTTCACCCCGCCCGCCAGGAACAGCACCGCTGCCGCGATCCTGATCCGCCCCATGCGGCGGGAGCCGTTGGCCGTCGCGGCGCTCGCCTCGGCCACCCGCATCCTGGCCGTGCGGCGCGCCGTCACCAGGGCGGCCAGCGTGGCGGCCACCAGGGTGATGACGGTGCCCGTGCCCAGCCCGATCGGGCCGAAGCTATACGACACGGCGGGCGCCACCTGATCGGTGTCGATCAGCACGTCCAGCAGCGCGCTGCCGCCGAAGATGGCCCACGGAATGGCACACACCGAGGCGGCCACCGCCAGCACCGCCGCCTCACCGACGATCATCCGGCCGACCTGCGCCGGTGTCGCGCCGGCGCTGCGCAGGGTGACCATGTCGGCGCCGCGCTGCTGCACGGCCAGCGTCAGCGTCGAGGTGACGGCGAAGACCACGAGCAGCAGCCCCCAGCCGCCGACGACGCTCGCCAGGGTGGTCAGCGTCTCCTCGCTGCCGGTGTCCACCGCGTCGCCCTGCGCGGTGTCGAGCAGCGAGGCGAACGACATCAGCATCACGGAGCCGAGGAACAGCACGAGGAAGCTCGCCAGATAGCCGCCGGGGCGGTGTCGCAGCGAACGAAGAGCCAGGGAGATCATCGTCACGCACCCGCCGTCACACGTCGCCGGGCCACCTCGTCACCCAGGTGGGTCATCCGCTCGGCGACGGCCTCCGCGGTCGGCCGCTCCATCCGGCCCACCAGCTCACCGTCGGCGAGGAAGAGCACGCTGTCCGCGTAGGACGCGGCCACCGGGTCGTGCGTCACCATCACGACCGACTGCCCGTGGACGCGGACGCACTCCTGGAGCAGGGCCAGCACGTCCCGGGCGCTCCGCGTGTCCAGCGCACCCGTCGGCTCGTCGGCGAAGACCACCCGCGGCTCGGTCAGCAGGGCACGGGCGATGGCCACCCGCTGCTGCTGGCCACCGGACAGCTCCGAGGGCAGGTGCCCCAGCCGGCCGCCCAGGCCCACCCGGTCCAGCACCGCGTGGGCGCGTCGGCGGTCGGGCTTGCGGCCGGACAGCCGCAGCGGCAGCGTCACGTTCTGCTCCACCGTCAGCATCGGCAGCAGGTTGAAGTGCTGGAAGATGAAGCCGATCCGCTTCCGGCGGAACCGGGTGAGCTTCGCCTCGCTCCCCTTGGCCATCTCCTGGCCGTCCACGAAGACCCGCCCGGAGCTCGGACGGTCGAGGCCCGCCGCGCACTGCAGCAGCGTGCTCTTGCCCGATCCGGACGGTCCCATCACCGCGACGAAGGTGCCGGCCGGCAGCGAGAGCGACACGTTGTTCAGTGCCGTGACCGAGCCTTCACCAGTGCCGTAGACCCTGCTGACCGCGTCGAGGCGCAGGGAGTCGTCGCTCCTGCTGGGGGTCGAATGAGTGATCCTTGACATCTGACGTCTCCTCAACGGGCGCCCGGTGCGCCTTCCACAACGACGCTACGGACCGCGCCGAGGAGTTTCGATGGGCGCAGCACCCGAGTTCGAGGGTGCACCTAACACACCCCTATCGAGGGCTAGGTGTACTGCCCTGTGAGGTTGGGGACGTGGCTGGCGGGTGGTTGGCCTTTGAGCGCGGTGTGGCCGCGGTGGTGATTGTGGGTGTGCGGCCAGCCGGGGAACGCCTGGCGTCGTTCCTGCTCGGAGCGGTAGGGGCGGGCGTAGGCCCATTCGTCGGGCAGGGTGCGGTTGAAGCGTTCGGCCTTGTCGTTGGTCTGGGGCCGGCAGGGCCGGGTTCGTTCGTGGGCGGTCCCGGCCGCGGCCGGCAGGTCGCGCCGGTCGCGGGAGCGGTGGCAGGAGCCGTTGTCGGTCAGGACCCGTTCGACGGTGATTGCGGCCTGGGTGAAGAAGGCGTGGGAGCGCTGCCGGAAGGCGGTGGCGGTCTGTTTCTTCTCGTCGGTGTGGATCTGGCTGTAGGCCGGGCGGGAGTGGTCGTCGAGGGCGGTGTGCAGGTGGCTGTAGCCGGCGCCGGAGCGGGTCCTGTGGCCCGCCGGGCGGCCCAGCACCTTGTGGCCGCCGCCGTCGGGGATGTTGCCGGGGTTTTTGATGTCCACATGCACCAGCTCGCCGGGCCGGGCCCGTTCGTAGCGGCGATTTCAAGATCGGTCAGCCGTGACCCCTGTCACCGTCCACAACCTCCCGGGACAGAACAGCCAGGGCCCCGGACACGGCGACGGAGGTACCCGGCCGCCGACCCTTCTTTTTGGCACCGCATGCCAGTACTGTTCCGTGAAGCGCACGGCGCGGTCGGCACGACACACGACCGACCGAGTGCGGCCCGCTCTGCCCTGCTCACCCACCCCTGCGCCACTGCTCGGAACCTCAAGGGAGAGTCGCATGAACGAGCCCAACTCGTCCGGGACGGAAACGAACTCGGACGACGAGTCGACCCCGTCCGCCGCAGCCACCGACGAATCCCCCCTCGCAGTGGATGAGTTGATCGAAGAGGTCTCGATCGACGGCATGTGCGGCGTCTACTAGAGTCGGCCCGCACCGATGTCCGCCGGACCCTCGTCCGTCACCGCCCTCGACCTGGACCGCCCTTGGGACCTGCATCCGCAGGTCGCGGTCCGGCCGGAACCCTTCGGCGCCCTGCTGTACCACTTCGGCACCCGGCAGCTGATCTTCCTCAAGGACCGCGGGCTCCTCCACGTGCTCCAGGCGCTCGCCGCGGCACCCACCGCCCGTGCCGCCTGCACGGCCGTCGACGCCGACACCGGGAACACCTCCCGGTACGGCGGGGCCCTGGCGTCCCTGGCCCGCTCGTCGATCCTGGTCGAAAGGACACCGGCCGCATGACCCCTGCCACCCCCGTGCCGACCCGGCCCGGCTCCCGTCTGGTGGACCTGTTCGAGTACGGCCTCGCCGCCCCGATCTGCCTGACGTGGGAACTCACCTACGCCTGCAACCTGTCCTGCACCCACTGCCTGTCCAGTTCCGGCCGCCGGGACCCCCGGGAGCTGACCACCGCCGAGGCCAAGGCCGTCATCGACGAACTGGAGGCCATGCAGGTCTTCTACGTCAACATCGGCGGCGGCGAGCCCACGGTCCGCCCCGACTTCTGGGAACTGCTCGACTACGCCACCGCCCATCGCGTCGGCGTCAAGTTCTCCACGAACGGGGTGCGGATCACCCCGGAGATCGCCCGGCGGGTCGCCGGCAACGACTACGTCGACGTGCAGGTGTCCCTCGACGGCGCGACCGCGGAGGTCAACGACGCGGTGCGCGGGACCGGTTCGTACGACACGGCGCTGCGCGCGATGCGTCACCTGGCCGACGCCGGGGCGCGGAACTTCAAGCTGTCGGTCGTCTGCACCCGGTACAACATCCCGCAGATGGACGACTTCAAGGCGCTCGCCGACCGGTACGGCGCGCAGCTGCGGCTGACCCGGCTGCGCCCGTCCGGGCGAGGCGCCGACGTCTGGGACGAACTGCATCCCCTGCCCGGGCAGCAGCGGCAGCTGTACGACTGGCTGGTCGCCCACGGCGACACGGTGCTCACCGGGGACTCCTTCTTCCATCTGTCCGCGTACGGGCAGGCGTTGCCGGGACTGAACCTGTGCGGCGCGGGGCGCGTGGTGTGTCTGATCGACCCCGTCGGCGACGTGTACGCGTGCCCGTTCGCCATCCACGACGAGTTCCTCGCCGGGAACGTGCGCGAGCCGGGCGGGTTCGCCGGCGTGTGGCGCGACTCGGCCCTGTTCCGGCGGCTGCGCGAGCCGCAGCAGGGTGGGGCGTGCCGCTCGTGCGCCTTCTACGACACCTGCAAGGGCGGCTGCATGGCCGCCAAGTTCTTCACCGGGCTGCCGCTCGACGGGCCCGATCCCGAGTGCGTCCAGGGATACGGCGAGCAGTTGCTCGCCACGCGGGGCCGCACCGTACCGAAACCGTCCGGTGACCACTCCCACCGCACCGTGTCCCGTCCCCGACCCGTCGACGTCGTCCTCACCCGGCGCGCGGACCTCAACCGGCCGCCGGTCGGTGCGTGCTGCGAGGACCCTCTGGCCGGCCCGGCCGAGGGCACGACCTGACGTCCCCAGCGAGAGAGGCCCTGACAGTGGGCAGAAACCCCTGGTTCGAGACCGTCGCGGAGGCGCAGCGACGCGCCGAGAAGTACCTTCCGAGCACCGTCTACGGCGCACTGGTGGCCGGCTCCGAACGCGGCCGGACCATCGACGACAACACCGACGCCTTCGCCGAACTCGGCTTCGCCCCCCGGGTGGTGGGCCATCACGCCGAGCGGAACCTGGGCACCACCGTGCTCGGGGTGGAGTCCGCGCTGCCGGTGGTGATCTCACCGACCGGTGTCCAGGCGGTCCATCCCGACGGCGAGGTGGCCGTCGCACGCGCCGCGGCGAACCGTGGCGTGATCATGGGGCTGAGCTCGTTCGCCAGCAGGCCCGTGGAAGAGGTCGTCGAGGCCAACGCGAACACCTTCTACCAGATGTACTGGCTGGGCAGCCGGGAGGCCATGGCCCGGCAGATGGAGCGCGCCCGCACCGCCGGGGCCAAGGCGCTGATCGCCACCCTGGACTGGTCGTTCTCCCACGGACGGGACTGGGGCAGTCCGGCGATCCCCGACCGGATCGACCTCAGGACGGCGCTCCGGTTCGCGCACGACATCCTGCCGCACCCGCGCTGGCTGTGGGCGTTCGCCAAGTCCCGGCGGTTGCCCGACCTAACCGTGCCCAACCTCTCGCCGGCCGGCGTCCCGGCGCCCACCTTCTTCGGCGCGTACGGCGAGTGGATGCAGACCACGCCACCCACCTGGGACGACGTCAAGTGGCTGCGGGAGGAGTGGGGCGGCCCGTTCCTGCTGAAGGGCGTGTCCCGGGTCGACGACGCGAAGCGGGCCGTGGACGCCGGTGTGTCCGGCATCTCGGTGTCCAATCACGGCGGGAACAACCTGGACACCACTCCCGCCACCATCCGCCTGCTGCCCGCGATCGCCGAGGCGGTCGGCGACGAGATCGAGGTGCTGCTCGACGGCGGCGTCCGGCGGGGCGGCGATGTCGCCAAGGCCCTGGCCCTCGGCGCCCGTGCCGTCCTCATCGGCCGCGCCTATCTGTGGGGCCTCGCCGCGAACGGGCAGGCGGGTGTGGAGAACGTGCTGGACATCCTGCGCTCCGGCCTCGACTCCGCGGTCCTCGGCCTCGGGCACTCCTCCGCCGCCGAGCTGGGCCCGGACGACCTGGTGATCCCGGACGGCTTCACCCGCGCCCTCGGTGTTCCACGTGCCGTGGGGTGACGGGACGGAACTGGCGCGCTCGGCCTGGCCGGAGGTCGTGGAGGGCGCGCTCGTCCTGGTGCCCGTGGGCTCCACCGAGCAGCACGGGCCGCACCTGCCGCTGCACACCGACAGCGTCATCGCCGAGGCCGTGGCCCGCGGCACGGCTCGACGGCTCTCCGCGCGAACGGTCCTGACGGCGCCTTGCATCGCGTACGGCGCCAGCGGGGAGCACGCGGGTTTCCCGGGGACGGTCTCGATCGGGCTGGAGGCACTGCGCTTCGTGCTGGTGGAGACCGTGCGGTCACTGTCGCTGTGGGCCGGCCGTACCGTCTTCGTCAACGGGCACGGCGGCAACGTCGTCGCCCTCGACACGGCCCTCGCGCAGCTCCGCGACGAGGGGCACGACGTGGCGTGGCTCGGCTGCGGGACACCCGGCGGTGACGCGCACGCCGGCCGCAGCGAGACGTCCCTGATGCTGCACCTGGCGCCCGAGCAGGTCCGGCTGTCCGCCGCGGCCGCCGGCGACACCCGGCCGCTGGAGGTGCTGCTGCCGCGGCTCATGGCCCACGGCGTCCGCGCGGTCTCCCCGTCCGGGGTGCTCGGCGATTCGACCGGTGCCACCGCCGAGCAGGGGCGCGCCTTGTTCGAGGCGATGGTGTCCACCGCCGTACGGCTCGTCACCTCGGGGCGGGCCGACGCGCGCGGCCGGCTGGTCGACGCCGGGGACACTCCGCATCCCGCCGGCGGACGGGAGCCGGCGCGCCCATGACGCTCCCGCACGGCTTCGTGGTCACCCTCGACCGGACCACCCGGGTCCTCGACGGCGGACGGGCCCTCCTGGGCGGCCATCCGCCTCGCCTGCTGCGGCTCGGCCCCCGGGCCGTGCCGCTGCTCACCGGACGCACGCTGCGGGTGCGCTGCGCGGCCGGTGCCGTCCTCGCCGGGCGTCTGCTGGAGACCGGCCTCGCCCAGCCGTCCGTGCGGGACCTGCCCCCGCTGCCGGGCCCCGGCGCCGGTTCCGCCCCGGTGTGCAGCTATGTCGTCCCGGTGCGCGACCGGCCGTACGAGCTCGACCGCCTCCTGGCGAGCATCCGTGCCCCGGCCGGCACCCCGGTCGTCGTCGTGGACGACGCCTCCCTCCGCCCGGGCCTCGTCGCCGCCGTCGCCGCACGTCACAACGCCCGGCTGGTCTCCCTCGCCGCCAACCTGGGACCGGCGGGCGCCCGCAACGCCGGACTGCGCGAGGTCACCACGCCCTACGTGGTGTTCGTCGACTCCGACGTCGTGCTCGCGCCCGAGACGGTGCCCACACTGCTGCGGCACTTCACCGACCCCGCAGTCGCCCTGGCCGCGCCCAGGATCACCGCGCTGACCACTGCGGACTCCGACCGCTGGCTCGGTCGCTACGAGAGCGTCCGCTCCTCGCTGGACCTCGGCCGCCACCCGGCCGCCGTCCGCCCCGGCACCCCGGTCTCCTGGCTGCCCGGAGCGTGCCTGGTCGCCCGGACGGACGTGCTGCGGGCCCTGGGCGGCTTCGACGCCGGGATGCGGGTGGGTGAGGACGTCGACCTGTGCTGGCGGGTGATCGGGGCCGGCCACCGGGTGCGCTACGAACCCGGCGTCCAGGCGGCCCACGAGCACCGGGTGGACCATGTCGACTGGTTCCGCCGCAAGGCCGTCTACGGCACCGGCGCCCACCCCCTCGCCGAGCGGCACCCGGAGCACATCGCCCCCGCCGTGCTGGCGCCCTGGTGCGTGGCGCTGCTCCTCGCCCTGTTCGCGCAGCGGCGCTGGTCCCTGCCCGTCGCGGGAAGCATCGTGGCCGGCGTCACCGTCCGCAACGCGGAGAAGCTCAAAGGGATCGAGCGGCCGGTGCGGCACGCCGCGCGGCTCACCGGGCTGGGCACGGTGGCGGCGCTCACCCAGGGCGCGGCGCTGCTGACCCGCCACTGGTGGCCGCTCACCGCCGTCGGCTGCCTCGCCTCGCGCCGGGTACGCCGGGTGGCGGCGGTGGCGGCCGTCACCGACATCGCCCTGGAACAGCTGGACCGGCCCTCCGCCGCCGCCCGGCCGCGTCCCGTCGCCTACGGCATCGCCCGCCGCCTCGACGACCTGGCCTACGGCTCCGGCGTCTGGATCTCCGCCCTGAAAGGCCGCTCGACGGCGGCCCTGCGCCCCCGTGTCGTGCGCCGCACCCGGCCTCGCGCGGCCTCCGGCGGGGCGTCGGAGCGACACGCGACGCGCGCACCGTGACCGCGGGCGCCGCCTGCTGTCGGGGGTGGCCCGTGCCGCGTCGGCTCAGGCGCGGCACAGCGTGATGTCGCCGCTGGCCGTGGTGATGTCCACGGTGACCTCCGCGCCGCCTTCCGAGGGGGCGCCGTCGGCGAGGTCGCCGTGCCGGTCACCGCTCCTGGTGTGCAGGCTGGGCCGCACGCCCAAGCCCGGGGCCACGCCGACGCTCACGTCGCCGGAGGACGTGGTGGCGTGCACGAGGCCGCCGCGGACCGTCTCGATGCGGACGTCACCGGAGGAGGTCTCGACGCGGACCTCTCGTTCGGCGGTACCCAGACGCATGTCACCGCTGGCGGACCTGCCGCTGACCGGGCCGCCCGCGTGCGCCACCCGCACCCCGCCGGACCGGGTGGCGAAGGTCAGGGAGCCGCCGACGCTGCCCAGCCGGGTGTCGCCGGAGGCCAGGTCGAGGCGTACGTCGCCGGTGACGCTGTCGGCCTCCACGGCGCCGGAGCCCGTGTCGGCCACGAGCGCGGCGAGCGGGCCGCTCGTGACGAGGCCGGCGGAGTCGGAGGCGTATTCCAGCGCCGAGCCCGCCGGCACGGTGATGGTGAGCCGGATGCGCCCCTTGATCCGGTCGCCCGGCTGTCCCCGGTCCACGGACAGGACGCCGTTGTCGTAGCTCACCTCGGTGCTATCGGCCGCCTTGCGGTCACCGGAGCGCCAGGACACCGCCGGGGCCACCTCGACGGTGACGCCGGGGCCGTCGCCCGCCCGTACCGCGCAGCTCCCGCCGGTGATGCGTACCCGCGCGGTCACCGGGCCGTCCGCCTTGAACTCGTACATCGCCATCGCGCCTTCACCAATCGTCGGAAGCGGGCCCAGGGGCCCGTGTGGGGGGTGTACGGCCGGGACCGGTGCCTGCCGGCGGCCGGTGCCGGCCGGCCGGTCACGGCTGGGCCGGCACCGTCGGTGAGGGCAGCAGCACGCCGTCGTCGATCCCGATCAGCCGGCCGACCAGGGGGGACCAGGTCAGGCGGACGCTCACCTGGGCGCTGCCCACCAGATCGCCCCAGGGCATCGCCGTGTGCGCTGCGCGCACCTGACCCGTCGGGGCGGTCGCGTTGGGTGGCGCGGCACACTCCTGCGCCGCGGGGGAAGGGAATACGGGGGGCGGTGCGCCGGTCGTCGGGAGGGGCGCGGCCAGCCGGGCGAGAGCGGTACGCGCACAGGTGCGCACCGCCTCCCACTGCCGTTGTCGCGCCGTGGCACTATCCTGCGGTCGATGCGGGGGGCGCGTCACTGCGCCGCCTCGGCACCGGTCCCGGTCGAAGATGTCATCGGCATGGCGTCAGGCTAGGGCCGGCCCCGACGCGTCGGACACCCCGACGGACCCCTGTTCCCCTGCCCTCGGCGGGATCGCAGCGGTGAGCGATAAGGGGTGCGGCGCCGCGGGGAGTCCGGGACCGGACGCACATCGTCCACGCCCGGCCTCAGTTCTGGTCCAGGTAGGCGAGGACCGCGAGGACCCTGCGGTTGTCGTCCTCCGACTGCGCCAGACCGAGCTTGCTGAAGATGTTGGCGGTGTGCTTCGCGACCGCGCGTTCGGTCATGCAGAGCTGGGCGGAGATGGCGGCGTTGGAGCGTCCTTGCGCCATCAGCTCCATCACCTCGGTCTCGCGCTTGGTCAGCCGGCCGATCGAGGTGCCCTCCGAGGACTGCCTGGCCACCAGCTGCGAGATGACCTGGGGGTCCATGGCGGTCCCGCCGCCCGCCACCCGGCGCACCGCGTCGATGAACTGGTCGGCGTCGAAGACGCGGTCCTTCAGCAGGTACCCGACCCCGCCGCTGCCGTCGGCCAGCAGCTCACGCGCGTACAACTGCTCGACGTGCTGGGACAGCACGAGCACGGGCATGCCCGGACGCTTCTGCCGGGCGGCCAGCGCACAGCGCAGCCCCTCGTCGGTGTGGGAGGGGGGCAGCCGCACGTCGACGACGGCCACCTCCAGACGGGGGTCGTCGAGGGCGCGGGTGAGATCGGGCCCGTTGTCGACCGCCGCGAGCACCTCGAAGCCATAGGCCTCGAACAGGCGGATGAGCCCGTCTCGTAGCAGGAAGAGGTCTTCGGCGAGCACCACGCGCACGGAGGTCTCCAACATTGCCGAGAAGTCGTCAGGGATCGCGGAATCACGGGCGCCGAAAGGGCGTTGGCGACCGCCGCTGCGACGAATCTACCCAGTTCGCGTCCGCCCCAGCGCCAGTCCAGGTGGTGCGCCCCCTAATCTTCTGTCCGCCGCGGGCCGGGGGCGGCCCCTCATCCGAGCGTGGCTCCACGAAGAAATGCGAGGTCAGCGGCGTAGGGGTGGTGATAACCCCCGGGAGGACCGGGAGGAAGTCCCCCGACGGATCCGGTACCTGGCCCGCTGTCGGCGCGGAGCGTTCCTGCCCAGACTCGAGTCCATGACGTTCTCCATCGACGCTCCCGTGGCGGCCGCACGGCCCTCCGGCCCTGCGCGGCCCTCCGGCACCGGCAGCGATTTCGCCAGACTCTCCCAACGCATCAGCGAGGCGGGCCTGATGGACCGGCGCCCGGGCTACTACACCGTGCGGCTGGGCCTGGTGCTCGCGGCTCTGCTGGGTGGCGGGGCGGCCTTCTTCGCACTCGGCGACACCTGGTGGCAGCTCGTCCTCGCCGCCGCGATGGCCCTCGTCTTCGGCCAAGTCGCTCTCGTGACGCACGATATGGCTCATCGTCAGATTTTCCGCCGACGCCGCCCGAGCGAGATGTGGGGCCGTCTCTTCGGCAACCTCGGCATCGGCATGAGCTACGGGTGGTGGATGAACAAGCACACCCGTCACCACGCCAACCCCAACCACGAGGAGCTCGATCCCGACGTCGCTCCGGACATCCTGGTGTGGTCCACCGAACAGGCGCGCGACAGCAGCGGCCTGGCCCGGGTCATCGGCGGCCACCAGGCGTTCCTGTTCTTCCCGCTGCTGACGCTGGAGGGCTTCAACCTGCACGTGTCGAGCGTGCGGGCGCTGCGCTCGCCGACTATGAAGCACCGGGTGCTGGAGGGCGCGCTGCTCTTCCTGCACATAGCGGCCTACCTGTCCGTGCTGTTCCTGGTGCTCTCCCCCGGCAAGGCCGTGGCGTTCCTCGCCGTGCACCAGTGCCTGTTCGGGGTGTATCTCGGCTGCACGTTCGCCCCGAACCACAAGGGCATGCCCACCTTCACCGGCGACGAGCGGCCCGACTTCCTGCGGCGCCAGGTGCTCACCTCCCGCAACGTGCGGGGCGGCTGGTTCACGGACGTGATGCTCGGAGGGCTCAACTACCAGATCGAGCACCACCTGTTCCCGAGCATGCCCACGCCTCATCTGCGACGCGCCCAGGTGATCGTGCGGAAGTACTGCGCGGAGATCGGCGTGCCGTACCACGAGACCGGGCTGATCCAGTCCTACCGCGAGGCCCTCACCCACCTGCACCGGGCGGGAGAGCCCATCAGGCAGCAGCGCAAGGCGTCTTGACGGACCGTCCTATCGAACGTACGTATGTCTCATGCGTACATATGTACGGATGCGCTCCATCCGCGGTCACGGCCGCACCCACGGACCGCCGCACCCCCACGCCACCCCCGTCGTCGGGGTGCGGCTCGGCCGGGGCTTCTGACCTCCAGAAGCCCCGGCCTTTGTGCACCTGCAAGCAGAACGGCCGCCTGGGGTCTGTCGGTTATCGACAAACCACTTCCCCACGAGCCCGAGGGTTGGGCTATATTCGGTCACACGTCTTAGTCATACGTCCTTGCCACACGCGCGTATAGCGGGGGGTCCGCGACATGACGCTCATTGAACGCGATCGACCCATCGAACCACTCGAACAACTCCCATGCGAGAGCGCTGCCGGTCGCGGGCAAGTGGCCCTGATCAACGGCGGCCTGGCCAGCGGGAAGACCGCCCTGCTCGACGCGTTCACCGACCGGACCGCGGCCTCGGGGGCCCTGGTCCTCACCGCCTCCGGCTCCCGCGCCGAACGAACCCTCCAGATGGGGGTGCTGGACCAGCTGTTCCGCGGCCCGGCCCTGCCCCCGGCGGTCGCCAGTGACGTGGCGCGCATGGTGACGGTCTCGGCACCGGCGTCCGGTGAGGAGGACGCCGACTCCGTGACGGTCCGTCAGCCCCACGTCACCCGGGTCCACGGCATCTGTTCCGTACTGCTCGACCTCGCCCGTGAACGTCCCCTGGTCATCGCCGTCGACGACCTGCACTTCGTCGACCCGGTCTCCTTACAGGTGCTGCTGTACCTGCAGCGCCGCATCCGCGCCGCCCGGGTGATGCTGGTCTTCACCGAATGGGACCATCGGGCCGCCGTCCCGGTGCGCTCGCACGCCGAGCTCACCCGCCGCCCGCACTGCCTGATCAAGCTGTCCATGCTGAGCAGGCAGGCCGTGGCGCAACTGGCGGCGCAGCACCCGACGGCGGCTGCGGGCCCGCTCCATGCCGAGCGCCTGCATCAGTGGAGCGGCGGCAACCCCCTTCTGGTGCACGCCCTGCTCCAGGACGGCCCGGCCGGCGGCCAGGAGGCGGCCGGTGACACCTCCGGCACCGAGGAGGGACCCGCGGCGGCACCGGGCAGCGCGTTCCGGCGGGCCGTACTGGGCTGCCTGCACCGCTGGGGTCCGCTGGTGCTAGAGGTGGGGGCGGGCGCTGGCCGTGCTGGGCGACTATTCGTCCCCCTCGATGGTGCGCCGGCTGATCGGCGTCAGACAGGACACGGCCGCCCAGATCATCGACGTGCTCCAGGAGGCCGGTCTGCTGAACGGCCACGTCTACCAGCACCGGGCGGCCCGCGCGGCGGTGCTCGCCAGCCTCAAGCCGGCCGACCGCACGGTGCTGCACCTGCGGGCCGCGTCCCTGCTCCACGAACACGGGGGCGCCGCCTCCGAGTGGCGCACCACCTGATCGCCGCGGACCGCGGTGAGAGGCAGTGGGCCGCCGACACGCTGCGGAAGGCGGCGGCGGAAGCCCCGTCGGTCCACCGCCCCCAGTTCGCGGTCCAGTGCCTCACCCTGGCACTCGGCGCCTGTGTCGACGAGGCCTCCCGCACGGCGGTCCGGGAGGCGCTGATGCGCATCGAGTGGCGCGCCAACCCCAGTGCCGCCGCCCGGCATCTGGCCCCTCTGCACGAGGCGCTGAACGCCGGGAGGCTGCACGGCTCGGAGGCCGCACTGCTCGCCCGGCGTCTGCTGTGGCAGGGCAGCCAGGACGCGGAGAAGGTCACCGCCGAGGTCCTCGGCGGCGCGGACGCCACCTCGGACTCCGAGACGGTGGCCGAGCTGCGGCTGACGCGGGAGTGGATCCACGGCTCGCCGCGGCGGCCCCTGCGGGACGCCTCGTCCGCCGCCGACGTGACGCTGAGCCGGAAGCCGGCCAAGGCGAACGGCAACGTGTGGGCCGAGGTGGGGGCGACCCTGACCGCGGCACTGGCCGCGCGGAGCAGCAGCCGGGTGGCGCACCACGCCGAGCAGATACTGCGCAGCTGCCGGCTGGGCGACCACACGCTGGGGGCCATCGCCTGCGCCCTGTCCGCCCTCGTCTACGCGGACAGAGCGGATCTCGCGGCCCCTTGGTGCGACTCCCTGCGGCAGCAGGCTCAGCAGGACGGGGCCACGACCTGGCAGGCGGTGCTGACGGCGCTGCGCGCGGACATCCATCTGCGGCAGGGCAGCCTGGCGGAGGCGGGCGCGCAGGCACGCGAGGCGCTCGAGCTGATGCCCATGCAGAGCTGGGGCGTGGTCGCCGGTCCGCCCCTGTCGATCGCCCTGCTGTCGGACATCGCGGTGGGCAGGCACGCGTCGCCGCCCGACCGGGCCGTGCCGCCCGCCATGTTCGAGACGGTGCTCGGGATGCGGTATCTGCACGCCCGCGGCCGTCACCACCTCGCCCACGACCGGGTCCTGGCCGCCGTCAACGACTTCCAGCGGTGCGGCGACCAGAAGCAGCAGTGCGGCATGGACCTGCCGACCCTGGCGCCCTGGCGCAGCGACCTGGCCCTGGCGCACCTGCGCATGAACCAGACTCAGACGGCGCGTGAGCTCGTGGAGGAGGAACTGCGGCGGCCCGGGGCGGACAATCCCCGGGTGCGGGGTCACGCGCTGCGCGTCCTGGCGAAGGCCAGCCAGGCCAAGGCGCGGTCGTCCCTGCTGAGGAAGGCCGTCGATGCCCTCCAGGAGTCCGGCGAACGGCTCGAACTGTCCTCGGCACTGGACGAGTTGAGCCAGGTGCACCACGAGCAGGGGCAGTACCGCCGGGCCCGCGTGGTGGCCCGGCAGACCGCGCAGGAGGCCCGCACGCTGAAGGTGCCGGAGCTTCCGCAGCAGCGCACCCGGGACGAGGCGGAACCGGCCGTCGCCGTCTCCGAGCCGGTGCTCAGCGGCGCCGAGCGCTGGGTGGCGGCCCCGGCCGCCCTGGGGCACACCAACCGGGAGATCAGCCGCCGCCTGTTCATCACGGTCAGCACGGTCGAACAGCACCTGACCCGCGTGTACCGCGAGCTCAACGTCAGCGGCCGGGCCGACCTGCCGGCGGGACTGACGCTCCACCGCGAGTACGCGGTGGGCAGCGCCGGGCCGCGGCCTCCGCAAGCCTGCTGAGGGGTGGCAGCGCCATCACCATGCGATCTCATGTCAGCCGGCCCGACCGACCGGGTGCCTCCTACACCTCAACAGTGGATCCACCCCCCTCTCCCGGACTCGCACACCCTGCCACCATGAAGGAGTGCCGTCAGGCGGACCCGGTGCACGGGTCACGCGGGCGGCCACCTGTCGGTGATACGGGAGAGCGGGCTGCACGAGGTCCGCGGGGAGGCCATCGTGCCCATTCGACCCAGTCCGGGCGTAACGGCAGTCGTTCTGGAGAACGGGGACCTGGAACTGCACTCTCAGGAGTCGGGGGTCCGTACCTGCTGGGGCCCGGTGAACACCGCGATGTGGATAGCCCTGCGGCAGAACGACGGGCACCTGGAGGCCGCCGCCGATCTGCTGGCGGCACTGTGGGACGTCGATCCGCCCTGCATGCGGTCGGATCTGGAGGTGTGGGCGAACGAACTCAGCGACGCGGGCCTTTTGCGCAATGTGCCGTGAGCGCGCGGCCGTCGCCGGGCGTGGAGCGGTGGCCGACGGCTCAGGGGGTCGTCGCGACCAGCCCCGCGGCGCGCAGGTCGTCCACCCAGATGTCCAGTTCGGCGTGGAGGATGACCGGTGCGGAATCCCACATCTCGGCGAGCGCGACCGCCGCCCGGTCGATGTCTCCGTCATGCTGCCGCAAAGCTATCCACAACGCGGCGCAAAGCTTCGGAAAAACGTGCGTCTCACCGTCACGCAGACATAGAAGGAGCTCTCCGCTCTGCAGAACATTCGCCCTCACACCGGGCACGGGCTGCACGTGCATGGATTACCCTCCTCGTGACAATCCACGTGTCCGAATCCAGGAGCGGCGGAACATCACAAGAGGCAGAGTATGGCTCCGGCGGTGTTGACGGGACGACACCCGCACCCGGGCAGACCAGGAGCGTCCCTGGTGCGCCGTGACAAAGAATCCCCAACGCACTCATTATACGCGGAGTTTACAAGCCTGTAAATTACCTGGAAATAGTTGGCGGAAGGTGGCGTTCCGAAAAGAGAAGGGCGCGGAACATGTACCGGGCGCATCGGGCTTTCGCTTGTCGGCGCCCGCCGTGAGGGAGGCGTTGCCCTACCGGGACCCCACCGCGGACGCGCCGACGTGGTCCGTGATGACGGACATCACCTCGGCGGCATGGGCGTTGAGGAAGAAGTGGCCGCCCTCGAACCACCGCAGCCGGAAGGCCCCGGTGGTGTGCTCGGCCCACGCTTCCGCCTCCGCCGCGGTGACCTGCGGGTCCTGGTCCCCCACGAGCGCGGTGACGGGGCAGGCAAGCCGCGTGTCCCCGGTGAAGCGGTAGGTCTCCGCGGCCCGGTAGTCGTTGCGTACGGCCGGCAGGATCATGCGCAGCATCTCCGGGTCGCCCAGTACCTGCGACTCGGTGCCGCTGAGCCGCCCCAGCTCCATGATCAGCGTGTCGTCGTCGGCCAGGTGGACCGTCTCGTGACGGAACCGGGACGGGGCCCGCCGGCCGGAGGCGAACAGCCCCTGAACTGCCAGTCCCCGCTGTTCCAGCCGCAGGGCCACCTCGAAGGCCAGGGACGCTCCCATGCTGTGACCGAACAGGTTCAGCGGCCGGTCCGCCCACGGCAGGAGCTCCTCGACCACCGCGTCGGCCAGTTCGGCGACGGTCTTCATGCAGGGCTCGTGCCGCCGGTCCTGCCGGCCCGGGTACTGCACGGACAGCACGTCCACGCCCGGTGACAGCGTGCGCGACACGGGGAAGTAGAACGTCGCCGATCCTCCCGCGTGGGGAAAGCACACCAGGCGGGTGGGCGCCTGGTCCGCCGGGTGGAACCGGCGGATCCAGGCGCCGTTGGAGGCAAACGAT
This sequence comes from Streptomyces sp. NPDC052701, assembly GCF_040678355.1. Taxonomy (NCBI): domain Bacteria; kingdom Bacillati; phylum Actinomycetota; class Actinomycetes; order Kitasatosporales; family Streptomycetaceae; genus Streptomyces; species Streptomyces sp. NPDC052701. The sequence continues at coordinate 68,684 of NZ_JBFATO010000031.1, read as the reverse complement.
TCGGTCATGACGTCTCGGCTTCCTTTCCAGGTGCTCTCATTCGGAGCCCTGCCCTCCGGTGCGCAGCCGTCCGGGTTACCCCATTCAAGCTGTGTAAGGACCGGGTCCGCCAGAGCGGGAAACCCCTACTTCGCGACTCAATCCCCCTAGCGATTGCCCCGTCCGTCCGGATTTCACTGCGAAACCCTTCGGTGACGCGCGGCGAGTCGGCCATTTCCGCATGCCGGAACTCTTCGAAATTGGCTCGAATTATTCCCTGCACACACTGGGCGTCAAAGGAGAGCCGAATTAAGCTCGCAGCGATACCTGCACTCGGCACAAGCCGTTCTACGCCAACTGCGCACCGGAGCGGCCGAGCCGTACGGGCGCGACCGGCGACATCGAGACGACACGGGGGCGAAGTGACGCTGGTTGGTCGCGAAACAATACTGCACACATTGGACAAAAGGCTCGAAACCTGCGCGTCGGGGGAAGCGCACACCGTCCTGATCGAAGGGGCGGTCGGCTGCGGTAAGAGCGAGGTACTGGACACCTTCGCCAAACGGGCGGCGCGCAGCGGCGCGCTCGTGCTCCAGGCCTTCGGATCGGCCGCCGAGAGCACCCTCCCGCTCGGGGTGATGCGGCAACTGCTCGCCTCGGCGGGGCCGGGGCCGCTGCCGCCGCCCTCCTCGCTCGACGACGCCTCGGTGACCGCCGCCATGAACGTCTTCTGCGCCGGCCTGCACGCGGCGACCGCCGACGCCTCGGTGGTGGCCTGCGTCGACGACCTGCACCTGGTGGACGACGCCTCACTGCGCTTCCTGGCCCACGTCCTGCGACACGCCCACTCGGCGTCGTTCCTGCTGGTGCTGACCTCCCCCCTGCACGAAGCGCCAAACATCGACTTCCGGACAGAACTGCTGCGGCGGGACAGCGTCACCCGCGCCCGCCTGGAACGCCTCGCACCGCAGGAGGCGGCCGCGGCACTCGCCAGCTCCGCTCCGCAGTACGACGAAGACCTCGCGGCCCTGCTGCACAGGTCCAGCGGCGGCAATCCGCTGCTGCTGCGCGCCCTGGCCGAGGAGTACCGCTGGACGGCGCCGCGGGCGTCGGGCGAGCCGCTCGCGGACTTCCCCGCGGTGGGCGGCCTGTTCGTCCAGGCCGCCGAGACCTGTCTGCGACGGAGCGGTCCGGTGGCGCTGGACGTGGCCCGGGCCGTCGCGGTCCTCGGGACGGACGGGACCGAGGCCGAGATCGCCCGCCTGCTGAACATGACCGTGCCCGACGTGACCCACCAGCTTGCGTCGCTCGCCGCCGCGGGCATCGTCGAGGACAGGCGTTTCGGCCATCCCGCCGTCCCGACCGCGCTGCTGGGCCGGATGAACACCGCAGACCGCGCCGAACTCCACCGACGCGCAGCGGAGGTCCTGTACGACGGGGGGCGGCCCGCCCTCCGGGTTGCCGGGCACCTGGTGACCGCCCAGCAGTCGGGAGCCGTACTGCCGCAGGAGCAGTGGGTGACCGATCTGCTGCGGGACGCCGCCGAGGAACTGGTCGAAGCCGACGACCTCGAGCAGGCCACGGCCGTGCTGGAGGCGGCGTACGCCGGCCGGCCCGATCCCCAGCAGCGCGCGGAGATCAAGATCCGGCTCTCGGCGATCACCTGGCGGCTGAATCCGGCCACCGCCGAGCAGCACCTGAGCGAGCCGCTGGCCCTCCTGCGCGACGGCGGGCTGGCGACCGAGCGCATGGAGTCGCTCGCCTCGGTGCTCCTCGCGCAGGGCCGCCTCGAGGAGGCGCACGAGACGCGCCGGCACATCGCCGAGGCACTCGGCACGGAGTGCGGCGCCCCCGCCGAAGGCACCGACTGGCCCCTCCCCGACGCCGACCCGGCCGGTGAGACGGCTTCGTGCGAATGGTTTCTGCAGACCACCGCGCTCCAGGACACCACACTGCTGCCGATCGCCCGCGCGATCCGCACCCTGATCCACTCCGAGCAGCCCGAGTCCGCCGTGGCCTGGTGCCGAAGACGCCTGACGGAGGCGGGCCGCTACAGGGCCCCGGCGTGGCGTGCGGTCTTCGCCACGCTCCACGCGGAAGCGCTGCTGCGGCTGGGCGACCTCAGGGGCGCGGAGGAACAGGCCCTCCAGGCACTGCAGTTCCTGCCCCAGCGCAGCGGGAACGCCTTCGCCGGCAGCCCGGCGGCCCATCTGATCCGGGCACGCACCTCGATGGGCCGACATGCCGCGGCGGCAGCCCAGCTGGAGCAGCCGGTTCCGAGCACTCTCTTCCACAGTGTGCACGGTCTGCCGTACTTGCGCGCCCGTGGTCTGCACTGGCTGGCCACCGGTCAACTGCGTTCGGCACTGGCGGACTTCCTGGAGGCCGGGCGACTCGCCCAGGAGTGGGGGCTGGACCACCCCTCGGTGCTGGCCTGGCGGGGTGACGCCGCGGAGGTGCTGCTGCGGCTCGGGGACGCCGAACAGGCGGAGCAGTTGCTCCTTCAGCAGATGGCCAAGCCCGACGCCCGGCGCTCCTGGGTGCGCGGCACGTCGCTGCGGCTGCGGGCAGCGACACAGCCGGCCGCTCGCAGGACCGCCCTGCTGCAACAGGCGGTCGACGAGCTGCGCAAGTCCGGAGACCGCCTGGAACTGGCCCAGGCGCTGGCCGATCTGGCACAGGCGCACCAGGACAACGGCGACGCGGCGAAGGCCAGCGCCTCCTCGCGGCAGGCGTGGAGCCTCGCCGAGACCTGCGGTGCGGAACCGCTGCGCGAGCGCATCCTGCCCGGCGTCCGTGCCGAGGTGCATCCGGTCCGCCGTCCGGCACAGGCACCCGCGCTGCCCGACAGCGAGGGCACCCTCAGCGAGTCCGAACGCCGGGTGGCCACACTCGCCGCCCGCGGCTACACCAACCGGCAGATCTCCCGGGAGCTGTACATCACGGTCAGCACGGTGGAGCAGCACCTGACCCGTGTCTACCGCAAGCTCAGCATCACACGCCGCCAGGACCTCCCGGCCGACCTCCGGATCGTCTCCCGCGAGATCGCCTAGCGAGGCGCGCCCTGACGTGGTGGTGGTGCCGGTCCGGGTACCTCCGTCGCCGTGTCCGGGGCCCTGGCTGTTCTGTCCCGGGACGTTGGTGACACGCGTGCTGGGTGCTTGAAGAGGTGAGGGCCTTCTGGGTTCGGTGTGGATTGCGAGATCTACGACCGGTACTCAGGAGGCCCTCGTGTCCCACCGTAACGCCCCGCTGACGCCGACGGGGCGCCTTCGGCTGGCCCGGTGCGTCGTGGAGGACGGCTGGCCGCTGCGGCGGGCCGCGGAACGCTTCCAGGTCTCGCCGACCACGGCCCGGTGCTGGGCCGAGCGCCGCCGGCAGTTCGGCGAGGCCGGGATGTGCGACCGCTCCTCCCGCCCGCACACCAGTCCGCGCCGCACCCCGACCCGCACCGAGCGCCGGATCATCAAGGTCCGCCTCCTGCGCCGCTGGGGACCGGCCCGGCCGCTGGGGACCGGCCCGCACCGCGCACCTGCCGCGCCTGGTGCCCTCCACCGTGCACCGGGTGCTGACCCGCTTCGGCCCGGCCCGCCTCACGCACCTGGACCGGGCCACCGGCCACGTCACACACCGCTACGAACGGGACCGGCCCGGCGAGCTGGTGCATGTGGACATCAAAAAGCCCGGCAACATCCCCGACGGCGGCGGCCACAAGGTGCTGGGCCGCCGGGCGGGCCACAGGACCCGCTCCGGCGCCGGCTACAGCCACCTGCACACCGCCCTCGACGACCACTCCCGCCCGGCCTACAGCCAGATCCACACCGACGAGAAGAAACAGACCGCCACCGCCTTCCGGCAGCGCTCCCACGCCTTCTTCACCCAGGCCGCAATCACCGTCGAACGGGTCCTGACCGACAACGGCTCCTGCCACCGCTCCCGCGACCGGCGCGACCTGCCGGCCGCGGCCGGGACCGCCCACGAACGAACCCGGCCCTGCCGGCCCCAGACCAACGACAAGGCCGAACGCTTCAACCGCACCCTGCCCGACGAATGGGCCTACGCCCGCCCCTACCGCTCCGAGCAGGAACGACGCCAGGCGTTCCCCGGCTGGCCGCACACCCACAATCACCACCGCGGCCACACCGCGCTCAAAGGCCAACCACCCGCCAGCCACGTCCCCAACCTCACAGGGCAGTACAGCTAGGGCTTGCGCACAATGGCCGTGGCGGGCTTGGATTCTGAGCCATGACACCTGGCCGGCACCCCGTCCTCGTCGTCGCCGTTGTCGTCCGTACGGCCGTTGTCGTCCGTGCGGATGAGGGCCGACTGCCGTGAACCCCCGGCCCGATGTCGTCGTGGTCGGCGCCGGAGGTGCCGGTGCCGTGCTTGCGGCCCGGCTGAGCGAGGACGCCGACCGGAAGGTGCTGCTGCTGGAAGCTGGTCGAGTCCCGCGTGGCGCGGCCGAGTTCGGCCCCGCACTGCTCGACGCGCGGCTGGTGCCGGGCGCACAGCCGGATCATCCGGCCGTACACGCCCACGCCGTACGACTGACTCCGCACCGGCCGTGGCTGGCGCCCCGCGGGCGTGTCCTCGGCGGATCCACCACGGTCAACGGCGGCTACTTCATCCGGGCCCGGCGCGAGGACTTCGACCGCTGGGCCGCCGAGGGGAACCCCGCCTGGGCCTACGACAACGTCCTGCCCCTGCTGCGCGCCCTGGAGACCGACCTCGACTTCGGTCCCGGCCCGGCGCACGGGCAGAGCGGCCCGATGCGGATCACGCGCAGCCGCCTCGCGCACCCGGCCGCCTCCGCGTTCCGCGAAGCCGCCCGTGCACTGGGCTTCCCTCCGGAACCCGACAAGAACAACCAGGCCCCCGCGGGCTTCGGCCCCGTGCCCTCCAACTCGGTCGAGGGCGTACGCCGCAACACCGGGCTCAGCTACCTGCCGCCCGAGGTGCTCGACCGCCCCAACCTCACGGTTCTCGATACCTGTTCGGCTCACCGCGTCGTCGTGGAGCAAGGCCGCGCCACCGGCGTGCTGGCCGAACGCGGCGGCAACCACATCACGTTTGACGCGGACACCGTCGTCCTCAGCGCAGGCGCCCTCGCCACCCCCCGCCTTCTCCTGCTCTCCGGGATCGGCCCTCGTGCCGACCTCCGGCGCATCGGCATCCCCGTGGTCCACGACGCCCCCGCGGTCGGCACCCGCTTCGGCGACCACCCGCAGATCGTGCTCGACTGGGCACCGCGCGACGACCTGGGTGAGCCCGCCGAATCCTGGCTCGGCGGCTGCCTGCACCTGTCCTCCGCAGGCACCTCGGCCCCGTGTGCCGATCGCGGCCCGGGCGATGTGGAGATCCTCCAGTCCCTGATTCCCATGGTCGGACTAACCAGCGGTGCCGTGCGCGTCCCCGGCGCCCCGCTCTCCTTCCTCGCCTCCGTTCAACTGCCCCGGCCCACCGGACGCCTGCGCTTACGGTCCGCCGACCCCGCTGTGCCGCCCCGTATCGACTACCGATATCCGAGCGCCCCGGAGGTCCGGCGCCGGCTGCGCACCGCCGTCCGCGTCACCGCGGAACTCCTCGGCACGCCCCCCTTCGCGGCACTCACCTCCGGCCTGATCGAACCGGTGTCCGGCCTCCTCGACGACGACCGCGTGCTCGACCACTGGATCCGTGGCCGCCTCAGCACGGCCCAGCACACCTGCGGAACCGTTCCGATGGGGCCCGCCGACGACCCCACCCGCGGCGCGGTCGACCAGTTCGGCCGGGTGCACGGCGTGCGCGCGCTGCGTGTCGCGGACACCTCCATCCTCCCGGACACCCCCCACCGCGGCCCCGCCGCGACGGCCGTCCTCGTCGGCGAGCTGATCGCCGACGCGATCCGGCGCGACCTGCCCTGAGGCGGTCACACTGCGCCCAAGCCCTCGTCCAGCCGCCGGATGGCAAGGTTGAGCAGCCCGCTCAGCTCGGCGCCTTCCTGGGCCAGCCAGTGCTCGTATGCCGTGACGGCGGCGGCGAGCACGGTGTGGCCGAATAGCCGCGGCACCATGTGGGACGGCGGCAGACTCAGGTGCCGTCCCACGAAGTCGGTCACGATCGCGCGCCATGACGCGTAGCGCAGGGCAGCATCGGCCTGAAGGGCGGGCACGGTCAGGATGAGTTCCATCCGTTGCCGGTGCCAGGGCACCACGTCTGCGTCGAACCGGTTGAACTCCACGACGGCCTCGCGCAGGGCCACCATCACCGGCACGCCCGGGTCAGAGGCGTCCAGCAGGGTCCGGAATCCGGCCAGGTGCTGCTCGAAGTCGCCCCAGACCAGGTCGTTCTTCGAGGAGAAGTAGCGGAAGAAGGTCCGCCGGCCGATACCGGCGGCCCCCGCGATGTCGTCGATCGTGGTGGCGTCGAAGCCTTGCTGTGCGAACAACTCGAAGCCGAGCCGCTCCAGATCGGCACGCGAGGTGACACGCGGACGCCCCGCCCTGACCGGCTGGTTGGCCACAGCACGCGAAGGCGACTCCATACAGGACTCCTTCCGCCGGGGTTCAACATACCGCCGCCCGCCGACGAGGTACGGCCCTGCTCGCCGACCACGCACCGGCACCCGAGAGCGGTCGCGTGCTTCCACCGCGCCGGAACCCCGCCACCGGGTCTGTACACAGCGAGTTCCGTCGGTGCCCCACACCGTCGAAACGGGCGGCACCGATCACGGTGCCGCCCGTTTCGCTGTACGCTGACCTGCCGGTGTGTGAGAGATGTCTCAGAGGCCGACGGGCCCGGCGAGGCCGTCACGCCCGTACGCCCGCCAGGTCCACGGCGCGGCGGCGCAGGAGGAGCGTGGCGGGGACGGCGGACGCCGCCACCGCGGGTACCGCGCACGCGGCGGCCGAGGCGCCGGCGGCCGTCCGCAGCCGTCCACGGCAGCTCGACCGTGCCGCGCACCGACAGCAGGACGGGCGCGGCTCCCCTGCCGGCCCGGTCGAGCCCGGTGACCAGGAGGCCGAGCGGCGCGCCGGCCGCGACCACCGTCGGCGTCTCGGCGCCCGGGCCGCCGCCGCGGGAACCGCCCGGAGCAGGAGCGGTGCGCGGGAACCGCCCGGAGCAGGAGCGGTGACCGGGCAGCGCCGCGCCGGCCGCGTCCGGCCGCCCCTGTGATCCACGTCATGGCCGGAACCAATCGGTCGCCGCGTGTTCCGGCGGGGCGGCTCGCACGATGGTCTCCCGAGCCCCTTGACGCAAGGAGCGATGCGACATGGCGCAGCAGTCCTGCCCCTTCCTGGCGATCGACCCCTCCGGCCAGGACCTCTACGGCCAGATATCCCGGATACGGGCCCAGGGGCCGGCCGTCGAGGTCGAACTCCCCGGCGGCGTACGGGCGTGGTGGATCAGCGGCCTGGAGCTCAACAAGCGGCTCCTCGCCAGCCCTCTGGTCAGCAAGGACGCGTACCGGCACTGGCCGGCCTGGATCAACGGGGACGTCTCCCGCACCTGGCCGCTGGCGATCTGGGTCTCGGTGCGCAACATGGTCACCGCCTACGGACCCGACCACACCCGGCTGCGCAGACCGATGGCCGCCGCCTTCACCAAGCGCCGCGTCGACGCGCTCCTGCCCCGCGTCCAGGAGATCGTGGACCGGGTCCTGGACGGCCTCGCACGGGTCCCGGTGGGCGAAGTCGTCGACCTGCGCCGGTCGTTCGCGGCGCCGGTGCCGCACGAGGTGGTGTGCGAGCTGTTCGGCGTACCGCGCGAACCGCACGGTCCCGACGGTCCCCGCCAGGCCCTGTACCGCATCATCAACCGCTTCTTCGACACGGAGATCTCACTGGAGGACGCCCACGCCAACGCGCAGGACCTGTACCGGACCCTGACCGCGTTCCTCGACGCCAAGCGCGCCCGGCCGGCCGACGACCTCACCACGGCCCTCATCGCCGCGCACGAGGAGGGGAGCCTCACCGAGCAGGAGCTGATGGACAACCTGATCCTGCTGCTCACCGCGGGCTACGAGACCACGGTCAACCTCATCGACAACACCGTGCACAGCCTGCTCGCCCACCCCGACCAGCTCGCCCTCGTCCGCTCCGGGCGCGCGAGCTGGGAGGACGCCATCGAGGAGTCGCTGCGCCACGAGGCGCCGGGTGCCATGTCGGGCCTGCGGTACGCCGTCGAGGACATCGAGATCGAGCCAGGCCTGACCATCCCCAAGGGCGATCCCCTCGTCGTCTCCTTCGCCGCTGCCGGCCGCGACCCCGAGCGGCACGGCCCGGACGCCGACCGCTTCGACGTCACCCGTCCCACCAGCCGCGACCACCTGTCCTTCGGCCACGGCGTGCACCACTGCCTGGGCCGGCCCCTGGCCATGGCCGAGGCCACCACGGCCCTGACCGCCCTGTTCGACCGCTTCCCGCACCTGGCCCTGGCCGACCCGGCCCGGCCCCCGAAACGACTGCGCTCCGTCATCTCCACCGGCCACCAGGAGCTGCCCGTCCTGCTGCACGGCCGTGACGGCACCCCGGCCCGGGGTCCGGCCCCCGAGGAGCTGCGGGCGATCAGGAAGCCCGCAGGAACGACCGGTACCAGGGTGCCGAGCGCGTGAACGCGCCGGCGAACCCCTCGCCCGGAACGCAGTCCAGGCCCTTCCAGAAACCGTCGTCCGCGAACCAGTGGTCGACCGTGAGCAGGGCGAGGTGATGCAGCGCGCGCGCGGACCCGGCGGCCCGCTCCCGGGCGGTGGCGACGTCCACCACCGCCCCGCCGCCGGGGTCCTCGACCTGCGCGCACACGGTCGCGACCAGCTCCGAGGCCCGCACCGGCTCGGGGTGGTTGACGTGGTGCACACCGGGTCCGTGGGCCGGGGACAGGGCCGCGGCCACCACGGCACGGCCCAGCGTCCGCACGTCGATCATCGACTGCAGCGCCTCGCACCCGGTCACGGCCGCCGACAACTCCCTCAGCAGCCCGACCAGTCCGGGGACCACCCAGCGGTCCCCGGGGCCGTACACCAGGTGCGGCCGCAGCACCAGTCCGCCCGCCTCCAGGACGTGCCGCTCGGCCGCGGCCCGGGTGCGGCTGGTGGCCGAGGCGGGCGCGAGCGGCACGTCGCCGGGGCGTACGCCGCGGAAAGGGCCCGGTCCGTAGACGGCGGCCGTGCTCACGTACACGATCCGGCGCACGCCGTGGCGCACGGCGTCCTCGACCAGCGCCCGCGTGCCCACGTCGTTGACGGCGGCGGCGACGCCGGGGTCACCGCCGATCTGCGAGGCGCAGTGCACGAGGACGTCCACCCCGGCGCAACCGCCGCGCAGGGAGGGCGGATCGGCGAGGTCGCCGGGGACGGTCTCGTCGCCGACGACGCGGCGCGGGGGCGGCGGGGGTGTGCGGCCGCCCTGCCGGGGCGGCGGATCCGCGGGGCCGCCCGCGCCCGCTGCGGTCCCGCCGCCGAGGTCGCCGGAGCCGGCGGCGTGCGGTGGCGTACGGCGGGACAGCAACCGCAGGCGCACGTCCGGGCGCCGGCGGGCCGCGTCCGCGACCCGGCTGCCGATGAAGCCGCTCGCGCCGGTGACCAGGAGGGTGACCGTCACGGCAGGGACCGCAGCGGGGCCGTCGGGTCGCAGGTGAGCGTGGCGGTGAACACGGACTCGCCGTTCTGCTGCCCCGACACCCGGACCTCCACCTCCTCCGGGCCCTTGTCCAGCACCTCGGTCTCGATCCAGCAGGGGCGGTCCAGTTCGGCGTAGCGGCGGAAGGAGGTCGCCATCTCGCTCGGCAGGAAGGGCCGCCGGCCGGTTGCCGCGGTCGCGGCCTGGCGCGCGGCCTCGAACAGCAGCATGCCCGGGACGTGGTCGTTGGGGTGGGGGAAGAGGACCGGGTGGCCGGTGTCGACGCGCAGCCGCCAGAGGCCGGGGCGGCCGGCCGGGGACAGGACGACGTCCTCGGCCCGGCTACGGCCGACCAGCCCGGGCGGTACGGCGGGCAGGAGGGGGACCGGCGTGCCCGGGCCGGCCGGCCGGCGGGCCCGCAGCCGGCGGTAGGCGGCGGGTGAGGTGCAGCCGGTGCTGCCGGTGCCGCGGGCGACGAGGTGCCCCGCGCGGCGGAACTCCATCGTCGTGCGCATGCTGCTCAGGCCGCGTCCCCGGAGCCGTATCTCGGAGCAGACGACGTCGATGGCGACCGGCTGCGCGGCGTCCGCCGTCAGCAGTGCGGACGGGGCGATGCAGACCGTCATGTCCCGCATGACGAAGTGCGTGTCGGCCGGCACCCCGAACTCGGCGTGCGCGAGCACCATCGAGGTCTGCCGCAACGTTTCCCCGACGATCATCGGGTCCTGGTGACGGTCGTCGACGGGCTCGAAGAAGCCGTGGTCGGCGGGCCAGCGCGCGGTGACGAGGAAGCGGGTGCCGGAGAGGCGGCGCCAGTGAAGGGGGAGGACGTCGGACTCGTGCGAACGGTGGGCGAGGTGCGGGGTGACTTCGGTGATGTCGGTGGTGCGGGTGGTGCCGGTGACGTCGGCGGAGTGGGTGTACGGGGTGGAGTGGGTGGCGTGAGTGGACTGGGTGGCCTCGGCGACCCTGGTGATGTGCCCGTGCCCGGTGGCTCCGTTCACCGCGTCACCCTCGGGGTTTGCCGGACCGCCCGCCAGTCCGGTCTGATCGTCCGTGGGCGCGCTTGATGGGCCCGTGTGAGACATGAGGAGAACCCCCAGGATCGACTGCCTGGTCCCGGTCGACGTGGGCACTAAGATACGTACGAGACGGTTTTTTTCCAAGGGTGGTTCAAGGGCGGTTCGAGCTGGTCCAAGCCGCTGAGCAGGCATCGCGGCCGTGTCGTGGGGATGTCGGCGGGCAACGGTTGACACCGGTTGACGCGGTTGGCGTCGGTTGGCGTCGGTTGAAGTGGGTCGGCTCGGGTTGATGCCGGTTGGCGACTGTTGATACCGGTTGGTGTCGGCCGGCTCCGGCTACCGCCGGTTCGCGTCGACGCGCGGTGTGGGGGCGTCGGCCGGACGGTGCGGAGCGCCGAACGGGCTTCGCGGGGACGTCCGGATGACCGGGGCGTGTCGGGGGCGCCTGGGACGTCTGGGGACGTTTGCGGATGTCTGCGGACGTCTGGGGCGTCGTACGGGCGGGGACGTCGCGGGCCGGACTCCCCGGTGAGGAGACGTCAGGCAGAGGGGGACCCGGCGTCGGCGCGGATGGAGACGTCCGGAGACCTGGGACAGACGAAGACGTCGCCCGGATCGACCAGATCGACCGGCCGACGCGGAGCAGGAGGCATCCGATGGCGCGACAGGAGCGCGCGATCCGTACCCGGCGCACCATCCTGGAGGCGGCCGCGGCCGTCTTCGACGAACGCGGCTACACCTCGGCCACCATCGGGGAGATCCTGGAACGGGCAGGGGTCACCAAGGGCGCGCTGTACTTCCACTTCGCCTCCAAGGAGGAGCTGGCGATCGGCGTGTTCGAGGAACAGCTGGCGATCTCCCTGCCCCCGCAGCCCAGCAGGCTCCAGGAACTCGTCGACTCCGGCCTGGTGCTCGCCCGGCGGCTGCGGAGCGAGGCACTGGTACGGGCCAGCGTGGGCCTCGCCCTCGACCAGGGCGCCATGGACCTCGACCGCACCCCCGCCTTCCAGATGTGGATCGACCGGAACGCGCAGCTGCTGTCCGGGGCGAAGGCACAGGGCGAACTCCTGCCGCACGTCGACGTGGCCGAGACGGCGGAGCTGCTGGCCGGCAGCTTCTCGGGGGTGCAGTTGCTGTCACAGCTGCGCTGCCAGCGGCAGGACCTGGAACGCCGGGTGACCGTGCTGTTCGAGCACCTCCTGCCCAGCATCGCCGTCCCGGCGGTGCTGGCCCGGCTGGACCTCGCGGCGGACCGGGCCGAGCGGCTGCTCGCCGAGTGCGGGGCGCACGACGCGGGAGCGGAGGGACCCCTCACGGCGACGCCGGGGGTGCCGGCCAGGGCCGAGGCGGGGTAGCGGGGCAGACGGGGTACTGGGGCAGGGGCGGGGTGGTCCTCCGGGGCTTTCGGTGACCGGCGGTGGCCCGGGGCGTAGCCCTCCGTGCGGCGGGGGACGCCCGTCGGCGCGGGCGGGTTCTCCCCGACGACGGAGTTGTCCACAGGGTCTGACGCTCCCCGGCCCCCGGTTGTACGGTCGGCACGAGTTGATGTCCGTGCGTGTGCGGGGAGGCGGTCGCGGTGACCGAGAGCGGTGCCAGGACGACGGGCGCGGACGCGGCCGTGGAGCAGGCGGTGCCCGGCGGCACCGGGCGGGCGCGCAGGCTGCCCCGGGTGCGGGGCTTCGCCGCGTGGCCCGCCGACGGCTCCCCCAAGGACGAGGGGAAGGCGCTGCGCAAACAGGTCCCGCGCCGCGCGCACGCCACGCTGGACCTGGACGGCTCGCGGCCCGACGCGGTGACCGCGGTGCAGGAGTCCAACCGCGGACGGCTCCCCGATCTCACGCCGATGCGGGTCGGCCGGATGGCGGCCACACCCTTCGCCTTCCTGCGCGGCGCCGCGGGCCTCATGGCGTACGACCTGGCCCGCACCCCCATGACCCGGATCCTCGCCCAGATCTGCGGCGACGCCCACGCGGCCAACTTCGGCCTCTACGGCGACGCGCGCGGCGGCCTGGTCATCGACCTCAACGACTTCGACGAGACGGTCCGGGCCCCCTGGGAGTGGGACCTCAAGCGCCTCGCGACCTCGCTGGTCCTCGCGGGCCGGGAGGCCGGCGCGGACGAGGACACCTGCCGCGAGGCGGCGCACGACGCCGCGGGCTCCTACCGCCGCACCATGCGGCTGCTGGCCGGGCTGCCGGCCCTCGACGCCTGGAACGCCATCGCGGACGAGGAACTCGTCTCCCACACCGACGCCCACGACCTGCTCGGCACGCTGGAGCGGGTCTCCGAGAAGGCGCGCCACAACACCAGCGGACGCTTCGCGGCCAAGTCGACCGAGGCGAGCGAGGACGGCGGGCGCCGCTTCGTCGACGCCCCGCCGGTACTGCGCCGCGTCCCCGACGCGGAGGCCGCGGCGGTGGCCGAGTCCCTGGAGGAGTACCTGACCACGCTGCCGGAGGACCGCCTGCCCCTCATGGCCCGCCACGCGGTGCAGGACGTGGCGTTCCGGGTCGTCGGAACGGGCAGCGTCGGCACCCGGTCGTACGTGGTGCTCCTCCTGGACCACCGGGGTGAGCCGCTGGTGCTGCAGGTGAAGGAGGCCCGCCCCTCGGCCCTGCTGCCGCACCTGGTGACCGCCGGCTTCGAGACGCCGCCGGCCGGCCACGAGGGCCGCCGGGTGGTCCTGGGCCAGAAGCGCATGCAGGTCGTCAGCGACGTCCTGCTGGGCTGGACGACGGTCGACGGCCGTCCCTACCAGGTCCGCCAGTTCCGCAACCGCAAGGGCAGCGTCGACCCCACGGCCCTGGCCGCCGACCAGCTGGACGACTACGCCCGCATGACCGGCGCCCTCCTGGCCCGAGCCCACTCCCACAGCGCCGACCCCCGCCTGGTCGCCGGCTACTGCGGAAAGAGCGAGGAACTGGACGAGGCGATAGCGGCCTTCGCCGTCGCCTGTGCCGACCGGACGGAGGCGGACCACGCGGAACTGGTGGCGGCGGTGCGGGAAGGGAGGATCGCGGCGGAACTGGGGGTGTGAGGGCTCGGGGGAGCCCTCCAGGCGATGCCGGTGAACTCCGCCCGACCCGTGGCCTACGCTGGTCGGGTGACGACCCCGGAAGTTGAGCAGTCCCGCCCGGAGGAGCGGCTGGAGCGGGCCGTGCGGGCCGCCGAGCACGCGCTGATCGAATACGAGATCGCGGTGGAGACCTTCCGCGTCGAGGTCGAGAACTTCTCCCGGCTGCACGAGCAGCGGCTCGGCCCCGTGTACGCCCGCATCGAGGAGCTGGACGCGCAGATCGCCGAGGCCAGGGCCGCCCGTACCGGTGACCCCGAGGACGTCCGCAAGGCCCAGGAGCTGCGAGCCCGCCTGATGCCGATCCCCGGCGTCGAGGAACTGCTGAACGGCTGGATGGACGGCGACGGCCTGTTCCCGGAGGCCGCCGCGATGCTGACGGACCAGCCGGTCCGGCCCCCGCAGCGGGTACGGCCCAGCGAGGAGGCCCGCAAGCTCTACCGCGAGCTGGCCCGCAAGGCCCATCCGGACCTGGCGCAGGAGGAGAAGGAGCGTCGGCGGCGCGAGGAGTTCATCACCCGGGTCAACGCCGCCTACGCCCGCGGTGACGAGGCGGAGCTGCGCGAACTGGCCGAGGAGTGGGCCGCCGGTCCGGAGCTGAAGCAGGTCCCGAGCCGCAGTGAGGAGCTCTACGCCCGCCTCGAATGGCTCACCCAGCGCAAGGAACTGCTCACCCTCGTCGCCAAGGAACTGGAGGAGAGCGCCATCGGCTCGATGCTCCGGCTCGCCCCGGACGACCCCGACCGCCTCCTGGAGGAGATCGCCCAGCAGCTCCAGGCCCAGGTCGCCGAGCGTGAGGCGGAGCTCGCCGCGCTGCTCGGGTAGCGTCGGGGACATGAATTTCGGAGCTGGTGTGCCCACGGTCCGGGTCGCGGACCTCAAGGACGGCGACTTCCTGCTGGACGTCCGCGAGGACGACGAGTGGAAGGCGGGTCACGCCGAAGGAGCGCTGCACATCCCCATCAGTCAGTTCGTGGCCCGTTACGGCGAGCTGACCGAGGCCGCCCCGCAGGACGGCCGTGTCCATGTGATCTGCCGCTCCGGGGGCCGTTCGGCGCAGGTCGCGATGTACCTGGTCCAGCAGGGCGTCGACGCCGTGAACGTCGACGGCGGCATGCAGGTGTGGGAGGCCGCCGGCCGTCCTGTCGTGACGGACGACGGGCAGCCGGGTCACGTTCTCTGACGGGCAGCGGGGGCGGGTCCCCGCGCAGGACCGGGCAGCGGGGTCGCGTCCTCCTGCCGGGCCGGTTCCCGCAGGAGGACGTGTCCCTGTCCGGTCCGCCCGAGGCGGAGGGGGCGGTTCGTCTCCCGCCGTCGTGGGCGAGCCGGTGTGCCCGCCTACCGGTCGAAGTCCAGCTCCACCGTCTCCGTCACCGGGTGCGACTGGCACGCCAGCACGTAGCCGGCCTCCGTCTCCTCCCGCTCCAGCGCGAAGTTGCGGTCCATCCGCACCTCGCCCGAGACCAGGAGGGCCCGGCAGGTCCCGCAGACCCCGCCCTTGCAGGCGTAGGGCGCGTCGGGCCGGTTGCGCAGCACCGTCTCCAGCAGCGACTCGCCGTCCTGGACGGACCAGGTGCCGCCGCGTCCGTCGAGCCGGGCGGTGACCGTGCTGTGTGCCGGAGCCGCCGCCCTGGTGGCCACCGGGGTGGAGTCCACGTGGAAGATCTCCTCGTGGATGCGACCGCGCGGCACGTCCAGCGCCCGAAGCGCCCGCTCGGCCTCCTGCACCAGTCCCAGCGGCCCGCACAGGAACCACCCGTCCACCCGCCGCACCGGCACCAGCGCGGGCAGCAGCCCGGTCAGCCGTTCCTGGTCGAGTCGTCCGGAGGGCAGACCGGCCTGCTGCTCCTCCCGGGAGAGCACCGTCACCAGTTGCAGCCGCTGCGGGTAGCGGTCCTTCAGGTCGGCGACTTCCTCCAGGAACATCGTCGAGGCGGTCGTGCGGTCGCTGCGGATCAGGCAGAACCGTGCCTCCGGCTCGCGCGCGAGCAGTGTGGAGACGATCGACAGCACGGGGGTGATCCCGCTGCCGCCGACGATCGCGGCGTACAGGCCGGGTGCCGGTTGCAGCGTGAAACGGCCGGCCGGTGTCATGACCTCCAGCTCGTCCCCGACGTTGATCTCCTTCAGCGCGTACGTCGAGAAGGCTCCGCCCTCCACCAGCCGCACTCCGACGCGCAGGGTGGCCGGGCCCGTGCCGTCGGGGGCCGGGGAGCAGATGGAGTACGTGCGCCGTATCTCCTGCCCGTCGGCCGTGCGGCGCAGGGCGAGGTGCTGGCCCGGAGCGTGGCGGTACTCGTCGGTGAGCTCCGGGGGCACGGCGAGGGTGAGGGCCACGGAGTCGTCGGTGAGCCGGTCGACCGCGGCCACCCGGAGCCGGTGGAAGCGCGCCATCACAACTCCTTGAAGTGGTCGAACGGTTCACGGCAGGCCAGGCACCGGCGCAGCGCCTTGCACGCGGTGGAGGAGAAACGGCTGAGCAGTTCGGTGTCGGCGGAGCCGCAGTGCGGGCAGCGGACGGGGTCCCCGGGGTGGTCTCCGTCCGGGCCGAGGGTCCGCGTCGGGCCCAGCGCGACGGTGACCGGGCCGCCGTCCGCCCGCCCTGCGCGCGGCGGGGCTATGCCGAACTCCCGGAGCTTGCGGCGTCCTTCGTCCGTGATGTCGTCCGTGGACCAGGCGGGTGTGAGGACCGTGCGGACGCTGACGTCCCGCATGCCGTGCTCGCGCAGCACCCGTTCGATGTCCAGGGACATCGCCTCGACGGCCGGGCAGCCGGTGTACGTCGGGGTCAGCTCGACCTCGACGGCGTCCGTGCCGCGCACGCGCACCGCGCGCAGCACGCCCAGCTCGCGCAGGGTGAGCACGGGCAGTTCGGGGTCGGGCACCGAGCCGGCGAGCTCCAGCAGCTCCGCCTCCAGGGCGGTGACCGTCACCATGTCGCTCCCGGGTGGCTGCGGTGCAGGTGCTGCATCTCGGCGAGCATCCGCCCGAAGGGCTCGGTGTGCACGCCCTGCCGGCCCGCGCCGGCCGACCAGGCCCCCGAGCGCGGTCCCTCGGGCACGGTGAGGGTGGCGCGGCGCAGTACCTCCGCGACCTGTTCCAGCCAGGCGGTCTGCATGCCCGCCCAGTCGGCGTCGAGGCCCTCCACCGGCTGGAACATCTCGCCGGTGTACCGCCACAGCCGCTCGCACGCCCGCCGCATCCGCTCGTGGCTGACGTCCGTGCCGTCGCCGAGCCGCAGGGTCCACTGCTCGGCGTGGTCGCGGTGGTAGGCGACCTCCTTGACGGCCTTGGCGGCCAGTGGCGCGAACGGTCCGTCCGAGGCGGCCAGTTCGGTGTACAGCAGGTGCTGGTAGGTGGAGAAGTACAGCTGGCGGGCGATGGTGTGGGCGAAGTCGCCGTTGGGCTGTTCCACCAGCTGGAGGTTGCGGAAGGCGCGCTCCTCGCGCAGATACGCCAGCTCGTCCTCGTCGCCGACCAGCGACAGCAGCACCCGGGCCTGGCCGAGCAGGTCCAGCGCGATGTTGGCGAGGGCGACCTCCTCCTCCAGGACGGGCGCGTGGCCGGCCCACTCTCCCAGGCGGTGGGAGAGCACCAGGGCGTCGTCGCCCAGGGAGAGGGCCGCGGTGGCGGGAACGGTCGTCGTGCGCGGTGCCGTCACAGGTGCTGCACCCCCTCCGGGATTTCGTAGAACGTCGGGTGCCGGTACGGCTTGTCGGCGGCCGGCTCGAAGAAGGGGTCCTTCTCGTCGGGCGAGGACGCGGTGATCGAGGACGAGGGCACCACCCAGATCGAGACGCCCTCGCCGCGCCGGGTGTACAGGTCACGGGCGTTGCGCAGGGCGAGCTCCGCGTCCGGCGCGTGCAGGCTGCCGGCGTGGGTGTGGGACAGGCCGCGGCGCGAACGCACGAAGACCTCCCACAGGGGCCAGTCGGTGGTGCTCATGCCCGCGCCTCCTCACGCTCGTCGGTGTGGTCGCCGGTGCGGCCGCCGCTGTGCTTGGCCGCGTAGGCCGCGGCCGCCTCCCTGACCCAGGCGCCCTCTTCGTGGGCCCGCCTGCGCTGGGAGAGCCGCTGCTCGTTGCACGGGCCGTTGCCCTTGAGGACCTGCCAGAACTCGGTCCAGTCGATCGGGCCGAAGTCGTAGTGCCCGCGCTCCTCGTTCCACTTCAGGTCGGGGTCGGGGAGGGTGAGGCCCAGCGTCTTCGCCTGGGGGACGCAGATGTCGACGAAGCGCTGGCGGAGCTCGTCGTTGGAGTGCCGCTTGATCTTCCAGGCCATCGACTGCGCCGAGTGCTGCGACTCGTCGTCGGGCGGGCCGAACATCATCAGCGACGGCCACCACCAGCGGTTCACCGCGTCCTGGGCCATCGCGTGCTGCTCCGGGGTGCCGCGGCTGAGGGCGAGCAGCAGCTCGTAGCCCTGGCGCTGGTGGAAGGACTCCTCCTTGCAGATGCGGACCATCGCGCGCGCGTAGGGACCGTAGGAGCAGCGGCACAGCGGCACCTGGTTGGTGATCGCGGCGCCGTCCACCAGCCAGCCGATCGCGCCGACGTCTGCCCAGGTCAGCGTGGGGTAGTTGAAGATCGAGGAGTACTTCTGGCGGCCCGCGTGCAGTTTGTCGAGCAGGTCGTCACGGCTGGTGCCGAGGGTCTCGGCCGCGCTGTAGAGGTACAGGCCGTGCCCGGCCTCGTCCTGGACCTTGGCCATGAGGATGGCCTTGCGGCGCAGCGAGGGCGCGCGCGTGATCCAGTTGGCCTCCGGCTGCATGCCGATGATCTCGGAGTGGGCGTGCTGGGCGATCTGCCGGACGAGCGTCGCGCGGTAGGCGTCGGGCATCCAGTCGCGTGGTTCGATGCGCTCGTCGGCGGCCACGGCCGCGTCGAAGGCGCGCTGGTACGCGGTGGTGTCCCCGGTGGCGTCCGGTGCGCCGTACGCCTCGCTGCGGGCCGTCTCGTGCGCGGCTGCTGTCGCCATGAGTCCCCCTCGACCTGGGCTCTGCTCGGAGCACGCTCCCGACCGATCGTTCGGTTCGTGCGATTCCATGGTGGGACGGGCGTCGTAAGGTGTCAACCGCTGTGGATAACCTGCGCGGTTCCCGCGGACGATCCGCGGGGGGCACCTCCTCGGACGATCCGCGGGGTACCTCCGGGGACGGCGTGGGCCGCGGCTCCTCCTGCGCGGGAGGGCCGTACGGCCGGTTCCCGCGGTGTGGCGACGGCCACGGCGGGAGTGCCGGCCGGGGGTTGTGCCCGGCGGGGCGGGCCTGAGTACGGTTCCCGTGCCGGCGCCGTGCGGCGCGCAGGCGCACGACGCCCCGCGGCCGGGCGGACGGAGCGACGGACCGGATCGGGGAACGGGGCGGAATGGACGCGTACGACAACGGCTCGGACGCCCGGCACGGGGCGACCGGGCCGGACGATCCGACGGGCCCGCGGCTCCCGCCGCCCGGCCGGGAACCGGCGGCCGGTGAGCCGCCCCGTGCGCCGGACGGCCGCTCCCGGGCCTTCCGGTCCCCCGGGGACTCCCGGGCCCCCGAGGACTCCCGGGAGTCCGGCGCCGGCCCGGCGGACGGCGTACCGCTGCCCGCGCCCCGTGCCGCCACGCCGGGATCCACCGCCCCGCCAGGTCCTGCCGCCCCGCACACCGCGGGCCCTCCCGAGGCCACGCCGCCCGGACCGCCCGGACCGCCCGGCGACCCGCGCACCGGGGTCGCCGCGCTCTCGTTCCGCTACCGGATCGGCGCCGCACTCGCGCTCGCGGCCGTGGCCGCCGGGGTCTGCGCGCACCTCGTCATGACGTTCCTGCACGTGGCGCCGGCCAACACGGTCACCAAGGAGCACGGCAGGGCGATCGACGAGTGGATCTACCCCGAGTTCGAGCAGAACTGGAAGCTCTTCGCGCCGAACCCGCTGCAGCAGAACATCGCCGTGCAGGTCCGGGCCGAGGTGCGGACGGCGGACGGCGGCGTCCGCACCACCGGCTGGTACGACCTGTCCGCCCAGGACGGCCGGGCCATCGACGGCAATCCGCTGCCGAGCCACACCCAGCAGAACGAACTGCGCCGCGCCTGGGACTTCTTCGTCGCCACGCACGACGGCGACAACCGCCCGGTCGGGCTGCGGGGCGCGCTGGCCGAGACGTACCTGCGCCGCATCGCGGTGCTGCGCCTGCACCGCGAGGACGCGGCCGGACCCGGCGGCGTCCTCGAACGCGTCCAGTTCCGCTCCCGTACCACCAACGTGCCCCCGCCGCGGTGGAGCCGTGAGCAGGTCGCGACGGCCCCCGTGTACCGCGAGCTGCCGTGGTGGCCGGTGCCGGACGCCGAGGCGCGGGGAGGTGCGCGGTGAACCGCGTCGTGCTGTGCCTGTCGCGCGGCATCGCCCGCGTCACCGGGTCCGCGCTCGGCCCGTACCAGACGGCCGTGGTCCGCATCGGCTTCGCCCTGACCTGGCTGCTGTTCCTGCTGCGCGAAGTGCCCCACCGCCACGAGCTGTACGGCCCCGACGGCCCGTGGAGCTGGGACCTGGCCGAGCAGCTGATCAGCGACAACGGCGCCTTCAGCGTCCTGATGTGGTCGGACGCCCGGATCTGGTTCGAGGCGGGTTACGCGTGCGCGCTCGTCTCCAGCGCCCTGCTGGCGCTGGGCTGGCGCACCCGCACGACGTCGGTGCTGTTCATGGTCGGCGTGCTGTCGCTGCAGAACCGCAGCATCTTCATGGGTGACGGCGGCGACAACGTCCTGCACCTGATGTCGGTCTACCTCGTGTTCACCCGCTGCGGCCAGGTGTGGTCGCTGGACGCGCGGCGGGAGCGCCGGGCGCGGGCGGCACGCGCGCGCGGGGAGCGGGCCGTGGACCGCGTCGGTCCGGCGCTGTGGGGCGTGCTCGGGTTCGTGCTGGTCGCGGCGACCCTGGCGGGCCGGTTCGACGGTGACCGGCTGATACCGGTGATCCTGTGGGGCGTGTGGCTGGCCCAGGCCCTGTGGTGGCTGGCCGGGCACCGTGCCAGGACCGGCCAGCCGCGGATCCTGCTCGACGTCGTCGCCCACACCGTCCACAACGGCGCCCTGCTCGTGATCATGGCCGAGGCGTGCCTGATCTACGCCACGGCCGGCTGGTACAAGATCCAGGGCTCCCGCTGGCAGGACGGCACCGCGGTGTACTACCCGCTGCACCTGGAGTACTTCTCGCCCTGGCCCGGCCTGGCCGACCTGCTGTCCGCCAGCGGCACGGTGGTGATGCTCGTGACGTACGGGACGGTCCTCGTGCAGGTCGCCTTCCCGTTCACGCTGTTGAACCGGCGGGTCAAGAACGTCCTGCTGGCCGCCATGATGACCGAGCACGCGGTGATCGCCGTCGTCCTCGGCCTGCCGTTCTTCTCCCTGGCCATGATCGCGGCGGACGCGGTCTTCCTGCCGACGTCCTTCCTGCGCCGGGCCGGCGGGTGGGCGGCGCGCGTGCGTGCGGGCGTCCTTTGGCGCCGCGGCCGTGCGGTGACGCCGGAGCACGTCCCGGAGAGTGCCGGGCACACGCACGTAGGCTTCACCGCATGACCGATCCCGACTCCGAAACCGGGCGTGCGACCGATCCCGGGGCCGGGCGCGCGACCGCCCCCGGCACCGGGCCCGACCCCGTGACCGCCTGGCGCGCGCTCGCCGGCACCAGCGTGCTGCTCGACGGCTTCCACGCCCTCAAGCACGCCGTGCGCTTCGGTGCCGAGGTCCCGGTGGCGGTCGCCTGCGACCGGGCGGCCGCGCTCGCCCTCGCCGACGAGCTGGCCCCGGACGTGCGGGACGCCCTGGACGCGCTCCTGACGGAGGTCTCGGAGGCGGCCTACACGTCCCTCGTGCCGCGCCCGCACCCCACCGCCGTGGCCGCCCTGGCCGTACGGCCCTCCCGCGCGGCCGGCCTCGGCAGGCTCGCGCGCCTGCCCCGCACCGCGCCCGTGGTGGTCCTGGACAACCCGCGCAACCTGGGCAACGCGGGTGCCGTGATCCGGCTGGCCGCCGGTTTCGGGGCGACCGGGGTGGTCACCACCGGCACGCTCGATCCCTGGCACCCCACGGTCGTGCGCGGCGGTGCCGGGCTGCACTTCGCGACCACCGTGGAACGGCTGGCCGTCGACGACCTGCCGCCCGGCCCGCTGTTCGCGCTGGACCCGGAGGGCGAGGACATCCGCGGGCTGGAGCTGCCGGACGACGCGCTGCTGGCCTTCGGCTCGGAGCGCAGCGGACTGTCCCACGAGCTGCGCGCGCGGGCCGACCGCCTGGTGGCGCTGCCGATGCGCCCCCAGGTCTCCAGCTACAACCTCGCCACCAGCGTGGCGATGACGCTGTACCACTGGAGCGCCACCGGGGGCGCGGCGCGCGTGCATTAGGACCTGCCGTCAGGCCTCCCGGCGCACCTCGACCACCCGGAAGCGGTTGGCGACGAACGCCCCGTCGCACAGCGCCGCGTTGGCCGCCGGGTTGCCGCCCGAGCCGTGGAAGTCGGAGAAGGCGGCCGTCTGGTTGACGTACACCCCGCCGGTGAGGTTGAGCGACAGCTGGGCGGCCTCCTCCAGGCACACCTCCTCGACGGCCCGCTCGACCTCGGCGTCGGTGGTGTACGCGCCGACCGTCATCGCGCCCTTCTCGCGGATCGTCCGGCGCAGCAGCTCCACCGCGTCCGGCACCGAGTCCACGGCGACGGCGAAGGAGACCGGCCCGAAGCACTCGCTCATGTAGGCGGCCTCGGCGTCCGGCTTGGCGCCGTCCAGCTTCACGATCACCGGTGTGCGGACCACCGCGTCCGGGAAGTCCGGGTTGGCGATCTCCCGGGAGGCGAGGGCGACCTCGCCGAGGCCGGCGGCGGCCTCCAGGCGGGCCTTCACGTCCGGGTTGACGATGGCGCCGAGCAGGGCGTTGGCCCGCGCGTCGTCGCCCAGGAGGCCGTCCACGGCCCGGGCGAGGTCGGCGACCACCTCGTCGTACGACTTGGGGCCCTGGTCCGTGGTGATGCCCTCGCGGGGGATGAGCAGGTTCTGCGGGGTGGTGCACATCTGGCCGCTGTACAGGGACAGGGAGAACGCGAGGTTCGACAGCATCCCCCGGTAGTCGTCCGTGGACTCCACGACGACCGTGTTGACGCCGGCCTTCTCGGTGTAGACCTCGGCCTGGCGGGCGTTGGCCTCCAGCCAGTCGCCGAAGGAGGTCGAGCCCGTGTAGTCGATGATCCTGATCTCGGGGCGGGTGGCCAGGGTCTTGGCGATGCCCTCGCCGGGCCGCTCGGCGGCCAGCGCGACCAGGTTCGGGTCGAAGCCCGCCTCGGCGAGGACCTCGCGCGCGACCCGCACGGTGAGGGCGAGCGGCAGCACCGCGCGCGGGTGGGGCTTGACCAGGACGGCGTTGCCGGTGGCCAGGGAGGCGAACAGGCCCGGGTAGCCGTTCCACGTCGGGAAGGTGTTGCAGCCGATGACCAGGCCGATGCCGCGCGGGACGGGCGTGAACCGCTTGGTCAGCGCGAGCGGGTCCCGCTTGCCCTGGGGCTTGGTCCACTCCGCCGCCTGGGGCGTGCGCACCTGCTCCGCGTACGCGTACGCCACCGCCTCCAGGCCGCGGTCCTGCGCGTGCGGGCCGCCCGCCTGGAACGCCATCATGAACGCCTGGCCGGAGGTGTGCATGACCGCGTGGGCGAACTCGTGGGTGCGGTCGCTGATCCGCTTGAGGACCTCCAGGCAGACCACCGCGCGCACCTCGGCGCCCGCGTCCCGCCAGGCGCGCTGGCCGGCCCGCATGGCGGGCAGCAGCACGTCGACGTCCGCGTGCGGGTAGGTGACGCCCAGCTCGATGCCGTACGGCGAGACCTCGCCGCCCACCCAGTCGTCCGTGCCGGGCTGGCCGAGGTCGAGGCGGGTGCCGAGCAGGGCGTCGAAGGCGGCCTTGCCCGCCGCGGCGTCCAGGCTGCCGTTCTCACCGTAGGCCTTGGGGTGCTCGGGGTGCGGGGACCAGTACGCGCGCGTGCGGATCGCCTCCAGCGCCTGGTCGAGGGTGGGCCGGTGCTTGGCGATGAGGTCGTGTGCGGTGAGTTCGGCGGCCATGCGGGACCAACTCCTCGTCTGGAGAACTCTTCGTCGAGTTCGTGACCTGGCAGAAACATGGGCGGGAACGGGCGGTCAGGGCTAGAGTAACCGAACGATCGGTCGGTTCAAGGGGGTCCGCCGCATCTGTGGAAAACCCCGTGCGGGAGGATCGCGCACATGACAGCACTCGACCTCAGCAGCCCCGTGGCCGTCGTCGGCACCGGCACCATGGGCCAGGGCATCGCCCAGGTCGCGCTGGTCGCCGGGCACCCGGTACGGCTGTACGACGCCGTTCCCGGGCGTGCGAAGGAAGCGGCCGCGGCGATCGGTGCCCGGCTCGACCGGCTCGTCGAGAAGGGCCGGCTCCCCGCCGCGGACCGGGACGCGGCCCGGGCCCGGCTGGTGCCCGCCGACGGCCTCGCCGAGCTCGCCGACTGCGCCCTGGTGGTGGAGGCGGTCCTGGAACGGCTGGACGTCAAGCAGGAGCTCTTCCGCGAGCTGGAGGGCGTCGTCGGCGACGACTGCCTGCTCGCCACCAACACCTCGTCCCTGTCCGTCACCGCCATCGGCGGCGCCCTGCGCGCTCCCGGCCGGTTCGTGGGCCTGCACTTCTTCAACCCCGCGCCGCTGATGCCGCTGGTGGAGGTCGTCTCCGGCTCCGCCACCGACGTCACCTCGGCCACCCGCGCGTACGAGACCGCCCGCGCCTGGGGCAAGACGCCCGTCGCCTGCGCCGACACCCCCGGCTTCATCGTCAACCGCATCGCCCGTCCCTTCTACGCCGAGGCCTTCGCCGTCCACGAGTCCCAGGGCGCCGACCCGGCCACCATCGACGCGGTCCTGCGCGAGTGCGGCGGTTTCCGGATGGGCGCCTTCGAACTGACCGACCTCATCGGGCAGGACGTCAACGAGTCCGTCACCCACTCGGTGTGGCAGTCCTTCTTCCAGGACGTGCGCTTCACGCCGTCCCTCGCCCAGCGGCGCCTGGTGGAGTCCGGCCGGCTCGGCCGCAAGAGCGGCCAGGGCTGGTACGACTACCGCGACGGCGCCGAGCGGCCCGAGCCGCACACCGCGGAGCGGCAGGAACCGCCCGCGTACGTCGTGGCCGAGGGCGACCTGGGCCCGGCCTCGGAGCTGCCGGCGCTGATCCGCGAGGCGGGCATCGAGGTCCGCGAGGAGGACGAGGACAACGGCACCCGCCTGGTGCTGCCCGGCGGTGGCCAACTGGCCCTCGCCGACGGGCAGACCTCCGTGGAGTTCCGGGACGTCGTCTACTTCGACCTCGCCCTCGACTACCGCAAGGCGGGCCGCATCGCCCTGTCGGCGTCCCAGGACACCTCCGCGCGGACCCTCGCCGAGGCCACCGGCCTGTTCCAGGCGCTCGGCAAGAAGGTCAGCGTCATCGGCGACGTGCCCGGCATGATCGTCGCCCGGACGGTCGCGCGGATCGTGGACCTCGCCCACGACGCCGTCGCCAAGGGCGTGGCCACCGAGGAGGACGTCGACACCGCGATGCGACTCGGTGTCAACTATCCCCTGGGCCCGTTCGAGTGGAACCGCAGGCTCGGCCGGTACTGGGCCTACTCGCTCCTCGACGACCTCCACCTGCGCGACCCCTCGGGGCGCTACGCGCCGTCCCTCGCGCTGTACCGCCACGCGCACGCCTCCGACAAAAGGGAGGGCACCGCCTCATGACCACCGCCAGGCGCGACACGTACACCCCGGAGACGCTGCTGTCCGTCGCCGTGCGGGTCTTCAACGAGCGCGGCTACGACGGCACCTCCATGGAGCACCTCTCCAAGGCGGCCGGCATCTCCAAGTCGTCGATCTACCACCACGTCGCCGGCAAGGAGGAACTGCTGCGCCGGGCTGTGAGCCGGGCGCTGGACGGCCTCTTCGGGATCCTCGACGAGGAGCAGGCGCGCGTGGGGCGTGCCTCCCGGCGCCTGGAGTACGTCGTACGGCGCATGGTCGAGGTGCTGATCGCCGAGCTGCCCTACGTCACCCTGCTGCTGCGGGTGCGCGGCAACACGGACACCGAGCGGTGGGCGCTGGACCGGCGCCGCGAGTTCGACCACCGGGTGGCCGAACTGCTGAAGGCGGCGGCCGCCGACGGGGACGTGCGCGGCGACATAGAGGTGCGCCTGGTGACCCGGCTGGTCTTCGGCATGATCAACTCGATCGTCGAGTGGTACCGGCCCGACGGGCGCGGCATGGGCCGGCGGGAGGTCGCCGACGCGGTCGTGCAGTTGGCGTTCGCGGGCCTGCGCAAGCAGGGCTGACTCACCCCTGCGGCTCCAGGTCCTCCTCCTCGAACACCAGCAGGGTGCGCGTGCTGAGCACCTCCGGGATCGCCTGGAGCCGGGTCAGCACCAGTTCGCGCAGCGCGCGGTTGTCGGAGGTGTGCACCAGCAGCAGCACGTCGAAGTCCCCGCCCACCAGAGCGATGTGGGAGGCCCCGGGCAGTTTCCGCAGCTGTTCGCGCACCGTGCGCCAGGAGTTCTGGACGATCTTCAGGGTGATGTAGGCGGACGTCCCCTGGCCGGCCCGCTCGTGGTCGACGCGGGCGCCGAAGCCGCGGATGACGCCGTCCTCGACGAGCCGGTTGATGCGCGCGTAGGCGTTCGCGCGCGAGACGTGGACGCGTTCGGCGACCGACCGTACCGAGGCGCGGCCGTCCGACTGGAGCATCCGCAGGATGTCCTGGTCGATGGCGTCCAGGGGGCGCGGCGGCGAAGCGGCGCCGTCCGGCGAGCTGTCGGCCATTTGTTCAGATGCCACGCGCCCCCGCCTCCCTGCCATGGACGTACTGCGTCCATCTCAGGTTGTGGAGAACCGTTTGTCCACAGCCCGGGGCCACCCATAGCCAAAATGCGCCGACGACCGAACAATCGGTAGGTGGGGCGCGTCACGGACGCCGCGCCTCGTGAAGCCGCTCCCACGAGGAGGTGCCGTCATGACGGTCATGGAGCAGCGGGGCGCGTATCGGCCCACACCGCCGCCCGCCTGGCAGCCCCGTACCGACCCCGCGCCGCTGCTGCCCGACCAGGAGCCCTACCGCGTCCTGGGCACCGAGGCCGCCGCGCAGGCCGACCCGGAGCTGCTGCGCAGGCTGTACGCCCAGCTGGTGCGCGGCCGCCGGTACAACGCGCAGGCCACCGCCCTCACCAAGCAGGGCAGGCTCGCCGTCTACCCCTCCAGCACCGGTCAGGAGGCCTGCGAGGTCGCCGCCGCGCTCGTCCTGGAGGACCGTGACTGGCTCTTCCCCAGCTACCGCGACACGCTCGCCGTGATCGCCCGCGGCGTGGACCCGGTCCAGGCCCTGACGCTGCTGCGCGGCGACTGGCACACCGGCTACGACCCCTACGAGCACCGGGTCGCCCCCCTGTCCACCCCGCTCGCCACCCAGCTGCCGCACGCGGTGGGCCTCGCGCACGCCGCCCGCCTCAGGGGCGACGACGTGGTCGCGCTGGCCATGGTCGGCGACGGCGGCACCAGCGAGGGCGACTTCCACGAGGCGCTGAACTTCGCCGCCGTCTGGCAGGCCCCGGTCGTCTTCCTCGTGCAGAACAACGGCTTCGCGATCTCCGTCCCGCTCGCCAAGCAGACCGCGGCCCCGTCGCTGGCCCACAAGGCCGTCGGCTACGGCATACCCGGCCGCCTGGTCGACGGCAACGACGCCGCGGCCGTCCACGAGGTGCTCTCCGACGCCGTGCGCCGCGCCCGCGCGGGCGGCGGCCCCACGCTCGTCGAGGCCATCACCTACCGCGTCGACGCCCACACCAACGCCGACGACGCGACCCGCTACCGCGGCGACGCCGAGGTCGAGGCCTGGCGCGCGCACGACCCGATCCTGCTGCTGGAGCGCGAGCTGACCGGGCGCGGCCTGATCGACGAGGCCGGCATCGAGGCCGCGCGGCAGGACGCCGAGACCATGGCCGCGGCCCTGCGCGAGCGCATGAACCAGGACGCGGAGCTCGACCCCATGGACCTCTTCGCCCACGTCTACGCCGAGCCCACCCCGCAGCTGCGCGAGCAGCGGGAGCAGCTGCGGGCCGAGCTGGAAGCCGAGGCCGAGTCGGAAGGGACGCACCGATGACCACCGTCGCCGTCAAGCCGGCCACCATGGCGCAGGCACTCACGCGCGCGCTGCGCGACGCCATGGCCGCCGACCCGGACGTCCACGTCATGGGCGAGGACGTCGGCACCCTCGGCGGTGTCTTCCGGGTGACCGACGGGCTCGCCGAGGAGTTCGGCGAGGACCGCTGCACGGACACCCCGCTCGCCGAGGCGGGCATCCTCGGCACGGCCGTCGGCATGGCCATGTACGGCCTGCGGCCGGTGGTGGAGATGCAGTTCGACGCGTTCGCCTACCCGGCGTTCGAGCAGCTGCTCTCGCACGTCGCCAAGATGCGCAACCGCACCCGCGGCAGGATGCCGCTGCCGATCACCGTCCGCGTCCCCTACGGCGGCGGCATCGGCGGCGTCGAGCACCACAGCGACTCCTCCGAGGCGTACTACATGGCGACCCCGGGGCTGCACGTCGTCACGCCCGCGACCGTCGCCGACGCCTACGGGCTGCTGCGCGCCGCCATCGCCTCCGACGACCCGGTCGTCTTCCTGGAGCCCAAGCGGCTGTACTGGTCGAAGGACTCCTGGAACCCCGAGGAGCCGACGCCCGTTGAGCCGATAGGCCGCGCGGTGGTGCGGCGCTCCGGGCGGAGCGCCACGCTCATCACGTACGGGCCGTCCCTGCCCGTCTGCATGGAGGCGGCCGAGGCGGCCCGGGCCGAGGGCTGGGACCTCGAAGTCGTCGACCTGCGCTCCCTGGTGCCGTTCGACGACGAGACGGTGTGCGCCTCGGTGCGGCGGACGGGACGCGCGGTCGTCGTCCACGAGTCGGGCTCCTTCGGGGGCCCGGGCGGGGAGATCGCGGCCCGGGTCACGGAGCGCTGCTTCCACCACCTGGAGGCGCCGGTGCTGCGTGTGGCCGGGTTCGACGTCCCGTATCCGCCGCCGATGCTGGAGCGCCACCACCTGCCCGGTGTGGACCGGATCCTGGACGCCGTGGGGCGCCTGCAGTGGGAGGCCGAGAGCTGATGGCACAGGTGCTGGAGTTCAAGCTCCCCGACCTCGGTGAGGGACTCACCGAGGCGGAGATCGTGCGCTGGCTGGTGCAGGTCGGCGACGTGGTCGCCGTCGACCAGCCGGTCGTCGAGGTCGAGACGGCCAAGGCGATGGTGGAGGTGCCCTGCCCCTACGGCGGTGTCGTCACGGCCCGCTTCGGCGAGGAGGGCCAGGAGCTGCCCGTCGGCGCCCCGCTGCTGACGGTGGCGGTGGGAGCGCCGGCCGCCGGCGGCCCGGCGGCGGACTCGGGCACCGGCCGCACGCACGGCGCGGCCACCGGCGGGACGGCGGCCACCGGCGGGACGGCGGACCCGGCCGCCGAGCGCGCCGAGGGCTCGGGCAACGTCCTGGTCGGGTACGGCACCTCGCAGGCGCCCGCGCGGCGGCGCAGGATCCGGCCGGGAGCCTTCGGCGCCGGGGCGCCGAAGGCGGTCAACGGCGGGGCGAGGGCCCCGGAGACGGCGGAGACGGCGGACGCGCAGGCCCCGGCCCCCGCATCGGTCGACGGCCGGGCCGGCGTCCCCGGGGCGACGCACGGTGAGGTCGCCGCCCCCGGCGCGGCGGGCGACGGGGCCGCCGTGCCCCACCCGGCGGACGGTCCCGTCCCCGTGATCTCACCGCTGGTCCGCAGGCTGGCCCGGGAGAACGGCATCGACCTGCGGGAACTGACCGGCTCCGGGCCCGACGGGCTGATCCTGCGCGCGGACGTGGAGTACGCGCTGCGGGCCGCGGCCGCGCAGGGCCGGACGGCCGTCCGGCCGTCCGCCGGACCGCACCCGCGCCCGGCACCGGCACCGGCACCGGCACCCGCAGCGGCAGGCGTCCCCGGGGCTCCCGCCGCCGAGGCCGCCGACGGCCTCCGCACGCCCGCCGCGGCCTCCGGTGGGCTGCGCACCCCCCTCAAGGGCGTCCGCGGCGCCGTCGCCGACAAGCTCTCCCGCAGCCGCCGCGAGATACCCGACGCGACCTGCTGGGTGGACGCCGACGCGACGGAGCTGATGCGGACGCGGGCGGCGATGAACGCGGCGGGCGGGCCGAAGATCTCCCTGATCGCCCTGCTGGCCCGGATCTGCACCGCCGCTCTCGCCCGGTTCCCCGAGCTCAACGCCACCGTCGACACGGAGGCCAGGGAGATCGTCCGGCTCGACCGCGTGCATCTCGGCTTCGCCGCGCAGACCGACCGGGGTCTCGTCGTGCCCGTCGTACGGGACGCGCACGCGCGGGACGCCGAGTCGCTCACGGCGGAGTTCGCCCGGCTGACCGAGGCGGCCCGGGCCGGCACGCTGACGCCCGCGGACCTCACGGGCGGGACCTTCACGCTGAACAACTACGGGGTCTTCGGCGTCGACGGCTCCACACCGATCCTCAACCACCCCGAGGCGGCCATGCTCGGGGTCGGCCGCATCGTCCCCAAGCCCTGGGTGCACGAGGGCGAGCTGGCGGTGCGGCAGGTGGTCCAGCTGTCGCTCACCTTCGACCACCGCGTGTGCGACGGCGGCGTGGCGGGCGGCTTCCTGCGCTACGTGGCGGACTGCGTGGAACAGCCGGCGGTGCTGCTGCGGACGCTGTGACCGGGATGCCCGGCCGCCCCTGACCGGAACGCCTGGCCGCCCTTGACCGGAACGCCTGGCCGCGGAACGCCCGGCCGCCCCTGACCAGGGCGCCCGGCACGATCGGGGCGGCTCGGCGGGTGTGTGCCGAGTCCGTACCCGCACCCGCGCACCCCGCGTCCGCGCCGGTCCGCCCCGGGCCCCGACGGCCGGGGCGGCGAGCGGGCTCCCGCCCGGCGCCTGCCGTCCGTCTCGCGCCCGTGGGGCGGGATGGCCCCGGGGTGTCCGCCCGGCCCGCACCCGCCCGCCGCACGTCCGCGGTGATCGGCTCGTCCCACCCGCACGTTCCCTGTGATCGGGATGGCACGCATACTCAGGGGGTGACCTCGTACGAGCCGACGGGCGCTCCCGGCGCCGACACCGGCCGCGCGCCCGCCGCGTACGACGCCGTCGTGCTCGCCGGCGGTGCCGCGCGGCGGCTCGGCGGCACGGACAAACCCGGCGTGCGCGTGGGCGGACGTGCGCTGCTCGACCGGGTGCTCGCCGCGTGCGCCGGCGCCCGGACGACCGTGGTCGTCGCCGATCCGCGGCCGACGGCACGGCCCGTGACCTGGGCCCGCGAGGATCCACCCGGCGGCGGACCGCTCGCCGCGCTCGGCGCCGGGCTGCGGCACACCACGGCGGAGCACGTCGTGGTGCTCTCCGCCGACCTGCCGTTCCTCGACGGCAAGGCCGTCGACCGGCTGCTGACGGCGCTGCGCACGAGCGGCTGCGACGGCGTGCTGCTCACCGACGCCGACGGCCGTGACCAGCCGCTCGTCGCGGCCTACCGCGCACAGCGCCTGCGCGCAAGCCTCGCGGCCGTCCAGGACGAGCACGCGGGCCTCACCGGCCTTCCCCTGCGGCTGCTGCTCGCAGCCCTGCGTCTCACCCGGGTCTGCGACCCCGTCGCGTCCTTCGACTGCGACACCTGGGACGACATCGCCACCGCCAGGTCACGTATCAGGGAGCATGGGCACGTGTTGGACGAATGGATCTCCGCCGCCAAGGACGAGCTGGGCATCGACCTCGACGTCGACACCGGCGCCCTGCTCGATCTCGCCCGCGACGCCGCGCACGGCGTGGCCCGCCCCGCGGCGCCGCTGACCACGTTCCTCGTCGGCTATGCGGCCGCACGGGCCGGCGGCGGGCCGGAAGCCGTCGCCGAGGCCACCCGCAAGGCCGCGGCCCTCGCCCAGCGCTGGGCCCAGGAGGACACCGCGCGGGCCCGGCCCGCCGGCAGCACTCCCGGCGCCGCGGAACCCGCCGGCTCCGCCGCCGAGTCCGCCGGCCGGCCCGACGTCGCCCCCGACGCCACGCCCGACACCCGCCCGGACGCCGGATGACCGCCCGCTCCCCCCAGGCCGCCGGGACCGCCGCGGACACCCAGGCCGCCGAGGGCGTCGAGGGCGTCGAGGACCTCTACGTCGAGGAGGCGCTCGCCCTCGTGAAGGAAGCCAGACGCCCCGCCTCCGGCGGCCGCGCGCCCGTATCCGCGCCCGGCGACGAGCGGCGCCACGGGACCCACCGCGGCGACCGCCACGAGGCGACGCCCTGGCCCGAGGCCCGGACGATCGCCGCCCGCACCGGCGCCGGGGCGGCGCGCCGCCCCGCCGTCCAGGTCCCCCTCGGCGCCGCCCTCGGCCTCACCCTGGCCGCCCCTCTGACCGCCCTCACCGACCTGCCCTCCTTCGACACCTCGGCGATGGACGGCTGGGCCGTCGCCGGCCCCGGCCCCTGGGCCGTACGCGACGAGGGCGTCCTGGCCGGGCACGCCGAGCCCGCGCCGCTCCGCGACGGCGAGGCCGTGCCCGTCGCCACCGGTGCCCGCGTCCCGCCGGACACCACCGCCGTCATCCGCAGCGAGCACGGCCGCACCGGTGACCGCCGCCGTCTGCAGGCCACCCGCGACGTGGTGCCCGGCCAGGACATCCGCTCCCGCGGCCAGGAGTGCCGCAGCGGCGACCGGCTGCTGCCCGCCGGCACCCTCGTCACGCCGGTCGTGCTGGGGCTGGCCGCGGCCGCCGGGTACGACACCCTCGCCGCCGTCCCGCGCCCTCGCGTCGACGTGCTCGTCCTCGGCGACGAGCTGCTCACCGAGGGGGTGCCGCACGACGGCCTGATCCGTGACGCGCTTGGTCCGATGCTGCCGCCCTGGCTGCGGGCGCTCGGCGCCGAGGTCACCGCCGTGCGAGGGGTCGGCGACGACGCCGAGGCGCTGCACCGGGCGGTCACGACCTCGCGGGCCGACGTGGTCGTCACCACCGGCGGCACCGCCGCCGGGCCCGTCGACCACGTCCATCCCACCCTGCGCCGCATCGGCGCCGAACTCCTCGTGGACGGCGTCCGGGTGCGGCCGGGCCACCCCATGCTGCTGGCCCGCATCGAGGACGGCCGGTACCTGGTCGGTCTGCCCGGCAACCCCCTGGCGGCGGTCTCCGGACTGCTCACGCTCGCCGAGCCCTTGCTGCGGGCCCTGGCGGGCCGGCCTGCCCCGGAGCCGCACGGGCTGCCGCTCAAGGACGCGGTGCACGGGCACCCGTACGACACACGGCTGGTTCCCGTCGCGCTGCGCGGTGGCCGTGCCGTGCCGCTGCACTACAACGGCCCGGCCATGCTGCGGGGCATCGCGGCGGCCGACGCGCTCGCGGTCGTCCCGCCGGGCGGCGGACGGCCGGGACAGGAGACGGAACTGATCGGACTCCCCTGGGCGTCTGGGGGAATCGGGGTGTGTTTCACGTGAAACTTCCGGGCCAGGACACGATCGCCCGTCAGCCGGACGAGCATCTCGTCTCGCATCAGGTGCTGCTGCCGCGCAAGGTCGTGGAGCACCCGTTCCGCCAGGTCGCCAAACGGCTGTCGATGGCCCTGGTGGTCCTCCTCTTCACGGCGTTCATCGTCTACGCCGACCACGACGGCTACAAGGACAACAACGGCGACGGCATCAGCCTGCTCGACGCCTTCTACTACGCGACCGTCACCCTCTCCACCACCGGGTACGGGGACATCACCCCGGCCAGCGACACCGCCCGGCTGGTCAACATCTTCGTCATCACGCCCCTGCGGGTGCTGTTCCTGATCATCCTGGTCGGCACCACACTCGAGGCCCTCACCGAACGCACCCGTGAGGAATGGCGCCTGAACCGCTGGAGGTCCACGTTGCGCGATCACACCGTCGTCATCGGCTTCGGCACGAAAGGACGGTCGGCGATCCGGACCGTGTGTGCGACGGGGCTGAAGAAGGAGCAGGTCGTGGTGGTCGACCCCAGCTCCAAGGTGATCGACGCGGCGGCCGCCGAGGGCTACGCGGGCATCATCGGGGACGCCACCCGCAGCGACGTCCTGCGGCGGGCCGAGGCGCACCGGGCGCGGCAGATCATCATCGCGACCCAGCGCGACGACACGGCCGTCCTCGTGGCGCTGACGGCCCGGCAGCTCAACCGCGGCGCGAAGATCGTGGCCGCCGTGCGCGAGGAGGAGAACGCGCCGCTGCTGAAGCAGTCGGGCGCCGACGCGGTCATCACCAGCGCCAGCGCGGCCGGCCGGCTGCTCGGCCTGTCCGTGCTCAGCCCCGCCGCCGGCATGGTGATGGAGGACCTCATCCAGCAGGGCAGCGGACTGGACATCGTCGAACGGCCGGTCATAAAAGCCGAGGTGGGCAAGACCCCGCGCGAGACGGAGGACCTGGTCATCAGCGTCGTGCGCGGCCACCGGGTGCTCGGCTACGACGATCCGGCCGTGGGGAGGCTGGAGCTGACGGACCGGCTCATCACGATCGCGCGCGTGACGCCGGGTACGCAGGTCGCACCCGACATGCGCCCGCTCCCCCGGGACTGAGGGCCGCGCAAGGCCCGCCCGCGGCCGTCCGGGCAGCCGATCGGCCGCCCGGAGGGCCTGCGAGGACCCGGGCGGCCGGCCGGCGCGGGAGGCCTACTTGCGGTTGTACAGCCGCATCGTGATCGGTCCGAAGACCAGCACGAACAGGGCGGCCCACCCCAGCGACCAGGCGATCTCGTCCGCCGGCCAGTCGCCGGCCATCAGGCCGCGCACCGCGGACGCCAGGTGGGTGACGGGACTGTTGTTGACGAAGGCCTGGAGCCAGCCCGGCATGGTCCTCGGATCGACGAAGACGTTGGACAGGAAGGTCAGCGGGAAGATCACCATCATGCTGACTCCCATCACCGACTTCTCGGTGCGCAGCATCAGGCCGAACATCGTCCAGATCCACGAGAACGCGAACGAGAAGACGATCAGCAGCGCGACGCCGAGGACCACGCCCGGCACGCCGCCGTCCGGCCGGTAGCCGAGGACCAGGCCGACGGTGAGCATCACGACGGAGGCGATGGTGTAGCGCAGGGCGTCGCCGAGCAGGTAGCCGACCATCGTCGACGGCCGCCAGATCGGCAGGCTGCGGAACCGGTCGAAGACGCCCTTCTCGATGTCCGTGTTGACCGAGACGCCGGTGTACATGGTGATCATCACGACCGACATCACCAGGATGCCCGGCAGCAGGAACTGGATGTACTCCTTCGGCGACCCGGCCAGCGCCCCGCCGAACAGGTACGTGTACATCAGCACCATCATGATCGGGAACGCCGTGACGTCGAAGAGCTGCTCCGGCACGTGTTTGATCTTGAGGATGGCCCGCCAGCCGAAGGTCAGCGAGGCCGACCACGCGCTGGGGCGCGGCGGGCGCTCCTTGGCGACCAGCAGCGCGGCGAGCGAGTCGACGCTGACCGGGGTGAGTTCCCTGCTCTCGGTGGTCGTCGCGGTGCTCATGCCGTGACCTCGTCCTTCGTGTCGCGAACGTCCTGGGATTCCCGCGCGTGGTCCTGCGTGCCGTGTCCGGTGAGGGCGAGGAACACCTCGTCCAGGCTGGGCTGGCCCAGCGCGAAGTTGTCGACGGTGACACCGGCGCGGGCGAGTTCGGTCAGGGCGCGGGCGGCCTGCTCGGAGGCGGTGTCGGCGCCGGCCGCCGTCCCGAGGCGGGCCGTGAGCGCCACCGGGTCGGGCTCCGGCTGGACGTCCGCGTCGAGGGCCCGCTGCAGGACGTCCGCGGCCAGGGGCCGCTGGTCGGCGTCGCGCAGCCGCAGGTGGACGGATCCGGCGCCCACGGACGCCTTCAGCTCGCCCTTGGTGCCCTCGGCGATCACCTTGCCGCGGTCGATGACGGCGATCCGGGACGCCAGCTGGTCGGCCTCGTCCAGGTACTGCGTGGTCAGCAGCACGGTCGTGCCCTGCGCGACGACGGCCCGCACGATGTCCCACACCTGGTTGCGGCTGCGCGGGTCCAGGCCGGTCGTCGGCTCGTCGAGGAACAGCAGGTCGGGGGTGTTGAGGATGGACGCGGCGATGTCGATGCGGCGCCGCATGCCGCCCGAGTAGTGCTTGACCTGCTTCCCGGCCGCGTCCGTCAGCCCGAAGGCCTCCAGGAGCTGCCCGGCGCGCTCCCGGGCGGCCTTCTTGCCGTGCCCGAGGAGCCGGCCCAGCAGGACCAGGTTCTCGGTGCCGGTGAGGTCCTCGTCCACGGAGGCGTACTGCCCGGTGAGGCTCACGCGGCCGCGGACCCGGTCGGCCTCCCGCACGACGTCGTGTCCAAAGACGTGGGCCTCACCGCCGTCCGGCCGCAGGAGCGTGGCGAGCATCTTCACGGTGGTCGTCTTCCCGGCGCCGTTCGGGCCGAGGACGCCGTAGACCGTGCCGGCCGGTACGGCCAGGTCCACTCCGTCGACGGCCCGTGTCTCGCCGAACGTCTTCACCAGGCCCGCGGTCTCGATCGCCAGGCCGGACGTATGCGTGCTCATGCTTCGGGTCCTTCCGCGTGCTTGGGCTACGCATGGGGAGACTTTTACGGTCCCGCAAACTCATCGCTCCCGCCCAATGTTTTCCTGCCGGTTCGGCCCAAGGGCCCAGACGGTTCGGTCCGGGGACCGAGGCGGTTCGGCCCGGAGGCTGAGACGGCTCGGCCCGGGGACCGAGGCGGACGGGCCCGGGAACGCGGGCCTGGGGCGGCCTGGCCGGAAGGACGGGGCGGAGGAGGCAGCGGATCGGGTCCGGGCCCGGAGGGGCCGCCCCGGCCCGTGGTGGGCCACAGGCACCCCGGGGCCGCCCCGGCCGCACAGGACCCGGCGACCGGACCGGCCCCGCAGGACCCGGCGACCGGACCGGCCCCGAGGGGTAGCGTCCCCTCCATGTATGCGATCACGATTCCTGAACCCGGTGGACCCGAGGCGCTGGTCTGGGACGAGGTCCCGGACCCCGTGCCCGGCGAGGGCGAGGTCCTGGTCGAGGTGGCGGCCGGCGCCGTCAACCGGGCCGACCTGCTGCAGCGGCAGGGCTTCTACGACCCGCCGCCCGGCGCCTCCCCGTACCCGGGCCTGGAGTGCTCCGGACGGATCGCCGCGCTCGGCACGGGCGTGTCCGGCTGGGCCGTCGGCGACGAGGTGTGCGCGCTGCTCTCCGGCGGCGGCTACGCGCAGAAGGTCGCCGTACCGGCGGGCCAGCTGCTGCCCGTCCCCGAGGGGGTCGGTCTCGAGCACGCCGCCGCCCTGCCGGAGGTGGTGTGCACGGTCTGGTCGAACGTCTTCATGATCGCCCACCTGCGTCCCGGCGAGACCCTGCTCGTGCACGGCGGCTCCAGCGGCATCGGCACGATGGCGATCCAGCTCGCCAAGGCCGTCGGCGCCAGGGTCGCCGTGACGGCCGGCACCCGCGAGAAGCTGGACCACTGCGCCCGGCTCGGTGCCGACATCCTGATCAACTACCGCGAGCAGGACTTC
Organism: Streptomyces sp. NPDC052701; assembly: GCF_040678355.1. Lineage (NCBI taxonomy): Bacteria > Bacillati > Actinomycetota > Actinomycetes > Kitasatosporales > Streptomycetaceae > Streptomyces > Streptomyces sp. NPDC052701. Next base: position 31,458 of record NZ_JBFATO010000031.1, on the reverse strand, counting down.
GTCGAGGAGATCGGGAAGGCCACGGACGGCGCGGGCGCCGACGTCGTCCTCGACAACATGGGGGCCAAGTACCTGGACCGCAACGTGCGCGCCCTCGCCGTCAACGGCCGCCTGGCGATCATCGGCATGCAGGGCGGCGTCAAGGGCGAGCTGAACATCGGCGCCCTGCTGAACAAGCGCGCCGCCATCAGCGCGACCTCGCTGCGGGCCCGTCCGCCGCAGGAGAAGGCGACCATCGTCGCGGCCGTCCGCGAGCACGTCTGGCCCCTGATCGACGCCGGTCGCGTGCGCCCCGTCGTCGACCGCGAGATCCCGATGCCGGACGCGGCGGCCGCCCACCGCGTCGTGGAGGAGAGCGGGCACGTGGGCAAGGTGCTGCTCATCGCGCCCTGACGCGGGACCCGCCGGCGGGTCCTACGCCCGGCGCAGCCGGAGCGCGACGAACGCGAGCCCCAGGCCGATCCCGATCAGGACCAGCCCGCTGCCGAGCGGCAGGATCCGCAGCACGGGCCCGACGGACCCCTCGGCCCGGGTCTGCCCCGCGGACGGTGTCGCCGAGGGCACCGGATCGGTCTCCGGCGTGCGCTCGGGCACGGCGTCGGCGTCATCCAGGTCGGGCTCCTCGTGCAGGTGTCTGTGGTGCTCGCCCCGCGGGCCGTCCGGCCTCTCCTCGGCCTCCGCCCGTCGCCCCGGCCGCTCCCGCCCCTCGCCCGCCCGGTTGCCCGCCCAGCGGGAGGGCCCGGCGGACCGGGAGGGATCAGCGGTCGGCGGGGCGGCGGCGCCGGGCACGTCCCCGGGACGGTACGCCGTCCCGGGGACGTGCGTCGGGGCGGGACGGCTGCCGGAACTGCCGGCCGGACCGCGGGCGGGACCACTGACCGGACCGCGGGCGGAACCACCGCCGGAACTGCCGGCGGACGCACTGACGGAAGCGCTGACGGAAGCACTGGCGGCACTGCCGGCCGAAGCACTGGCAGAGCCGGCAGGGCCGGCAGAGCCGGCATGGCTGCCGACGGAAGCGCCGGCAGGGCCGGCGGAACCGCCGGCGGAAGCACTGGCAGCACTGACAGGACCGCCTGCAGAAGCACTGGCAGGACTGTGAGGGACCCCCACCACACCCGCCCCCAGGACGACGGTCGCCAGTCCCGTCGCCGGTAGTGCGCGTAGCCATGGAGTCACGCCGGTGACCCCCTCCCGTGACCGGTTCGGCCGGCTGAGCCGATCCGGCAAGATCGGTCGGATGGACGGCACCAGCCTCACATTCACCCACCTTCCCGGCATTCCGGATTCGGCCGATGGGTCGAACGGCTGCAGAATCCGGTTATGTCGATACGTCACGGGCTGCTGGCACTCCTGGCGGACGGGCCCCGCTACGGCTCACGCCTGCGCACCGAGTTCGAGGCCCGCACCGGCGGGGCGTGGCCGCTGAACATCGGGCAGGTGTACACGACCCTCGACCGGCTGGAACGGGACGGGATGGTGACCCGGCACGGCGTGGACGAGGCGCGGCGGGAGCTGTACGCGCTCACCGAGGCGGGCCGGGCGGAGCTGCGGTCCTGGTACGCGCGGCCCGTGGAGCGGGTGAGCCCGCCGCGCGACGAACTGGCCATCAAGCTGGTGATTGCGGCCGGGGCGGACGGCGTCGACGTACGGGAGGTCGTGGAGACGCAGCGCCGCCACGTCGTCCAGGCCCTGCACGACCACGTCCGGCGGCGGGCCGAGGCGCTGGCCCGGGCACCCGGGCACCCGCGGGAGATGGCCCGGCTGCTCGTCCTGGAGCAGCTCGTCCTGCACACCGAGGCCGAGGTGCGCTGGCTCGACCACTGCGAGGCCCGGCTGCTGCGCCTGACCCGCGACACCACGCAGGGGCCCCGGAGCAACCCGGAGCCCTGAGACGGACGTCCTCCCCGTACACGGCGGAATGCGTGCACGGCGGGTTCGTCCACGGTGGACCGACTTCACCCGGGGCACCACGGAGGAGAGGCGTACGCGTGCGAGAGAATGGCGGCATGGAGATGCCGAGGAACGAACGGTCGTCGGAGAACCCGCAGATCCTGGTCGTCGGCCAGGACGGCATGGCTCTGGGCGGCGGCAACGCAGACGATGACTCCCGCGAGACCCCGGTCACGGAGCAGGTCGAGCAGCCCGCCAAGGTGATGCGGATCGGCAGCATGATCAAACAACTGCTGGAGGAGGTGCGGGCGGCTCCCCTGGACGAGGCCAGCCGGGTCCGGCTCAAGGAGATCCACGCCAGCTCGGTGAAGGAGCTGGAGGACGGTCTGGCGCCGGAACTGGTCGAGGAACTGGAGCGGCTCTCCCTGCCCTTCACGGACGACACCACCCCGAGCGACGCCGAACTGCGGATCGCGCAGGCTCAGTTGGTGGGCTGGCTGGAGGGCCTCTTCCACGGCATCCAGACCACCCTGTTCGCCCAGCAGATGGCGGCGCGCGCCCAGTTGGAGCAGATGCGCCGCGCCCTCCCGGCGGGCCTCGCCCACGAGGGCCAGGAGGAGCGGGGCACGGGCGGCCGGTCGGGCGGCCCGTACCTGTAGGCCGTCGCCCGGAGCCCTCACGTGAAGGCGGCCCGGCACCGGACGCCGGGCCCCTTCCCGGTCCGGGCGGGGCGGGTCGCCGCGCGGCCCTACGAGGGGTTGCCCGTGGAGACGTCGAACTGGATCTGCGGCGGGTCGTCCGGGTCGAAGTCCGTGCCCGCCTTGGGGGACTGCCGCATGACGGTGCCGTCCCCGTAGGTGTTCTCGTCCACGGAGACCTTCTCGTACGGCCAGCCCGCCGCCTGCAGGCAGGACAGGACCGAGTCCCAGTTCTTGAACGTGAAGTCCGGCAGCTCCACCTGCTCGGGGTCGTTGTACGACTCCCGCGGTTCCGTGCACTCGGTCTTCTCGATCGTCTTCGTCGTGTCCGGCCCGCGGTAACCGGGCTTCTCGGAGGCCGACACCGACGCCGGGGCGCTCGTCCCGCCGTCCTGGCCCTCGTTCTCGCCGCCGCCCCGCATCGTCAGGGCCGCGACCAGCCCGCCGACCGCGACCAGGGACACCACGATCGCACCGATGACCACCGGCCTGCTGCTCCTGCCGCCGCCCGGGGCCGCGGTGCCCGCGGGCCGGGGCGCGAGGTCGTAGGGCGGCGGGGTGGACGGGCCCGGCTGCGGGGGATGCCCGGCCAGGGCCGGCGTGGGGTACCCGCCCTGCTGCGGATAGCCGTACGCCGGGGACGGCGTCGGCGGGGCCGGGGGGCCGTACGGGTTGGGCACCGGCGCCGGCTGGTACGGCGTCCGGACGTCGCCCGTGGGCGCCGGGGCGGCCTGGTCGACCGGCGGGAACACGGCGGAGCCGACGCCCGAGCCGCTCTGCGCCGGCGTGCCCGGGACGATGCTCGGCGGGGCGGGCCGGAAGGAGGACGCGACGCGCAGGCACTCGCCGCGCATGGCCTCGGCGCTGGGGAAACGCTCGTTCGGGTTCTTCTTCAGCGCGCGGGCGATCAGGGCGTCCACGGCCGGCGGCAGGGAGCGGTTGACCGACGACGGGACCGGCGGCTCCTCCTGCACGTGCGCGTACGCGATGGCCAGCGGCGAGTCCGCGTCGAACGGCAGCCGCCCGGTCACGAGCTGGAACAGCATGATGCCGACGGAGTAGAGGTCGCTGCGCGCGTCCACGCCCCGGCCGAGCGCCTGTTCGGGCGAGAGGTACTGCGGGGTGCCGACGACCATGCCGGTCTGTGTCATCGACGTCACACCGGACTGCATGGCGCGGGCGATGCCGAAGTCCATCACCTTGACCACGCCGCGCTTGGTCATCATCACGTTGCCCGGCTTGATGTCGCGGTGGACCAGGCCCATCTCGTGGCTGATCTCCAGCGCCGCGAGCACGTCCGCGGTGATCTTCAGCGCCTTGTCGGCGGGCATCGCGCCGTGCTGCCGCACGTCCTCGTCGAGCACCGAGCCGAGCGGGCGGCCCTCGACGTACTCCATGACGATGTACGGCATCGTCATGCCGTTCACCTCGTCCTCGCCGGTGTCGAAGACGGAGACGATGTTGGTGTGCGTGAGTTTCGCCACGGCCTGCGCCTCGCGGCGGAACCGCTCGCGGAAGGCCTGTTCCCGGCCCAGTTCGGTGTGGAGGGTCTTGATCGCCACCTGGCGGTCGAGCACGGAGTCGTAGGCGAGGTGCACCGAGGCCATGCCGCCCTGGCCGAGCAGGTCACGCAGCTGGTAGCGCCCGCCGGCGAGCGCCCGCCCCGTGTGGTGGCCCTGTGCGCCGTCCTGGCTCATCTTCCGCGTCCCCCGTAGCCTTTTCGGCGCTGACGATTACCTTTGATCAAGGAGTGATCCAAAGAGCTATTCCCGGCCAAGTCTGCCCCAGGGCACCGACACGTCAAGCTCGGTGCCCGTTCCGTGACCGTACGCGAAAGAAGCGTCGCGGAAGCGTTACAGCGGGCGTGCGGCCGGTACACAGAATTTGCACGACCGTGCGTGCGCCGGGTTTCATGACCGGTCCGTCCCGTGCCGGTCCTGGCGCCCGTCCCGGACCGGAGGCTTGCGCGGAGGCTGTAGCGTGGCCGACGGAGACCGTAACAACACCGCGCGCACCGCGGGCAGAAACGACGGCGAGGACTGATGGCACAGCAGCAGCGCGCTCAGGGCCCGTCCGACCCCGAGGCGACTGGCGGCGGTATGTCGGACGCGCCGGAGTCCTGGGGTAACGGCGGGCTGGTCGGGGACGGCCGGTACCGGTTGACCCACAGGCTCGGCCGGGGCGGCATGGCCGAGGTGTTCGCCGCCGAGGACGTGCGCCTCGGGCGCACCGTCGCCGTCAAACTGCTGCGGGCCGACCTCGCCGAGGACCCCGTCTCCAAGGCCCGCTTCACACGCGAGGCCCAGTCGGTGGCCGGGCTCAACCACCACGCGATCGTCGCCGTGTACGACTCGGGCGAGGACTTCGTGGGCGGCCAGTCGGTGCCGTACATCGTCATGGAGCTGGTCGAGGGCCGCACCATCCGCGACCTGCTGATGAACGCCGAGGCGCCGGGGCCCGAGCAGGCCCTCATCATCGTCTCGGGCGTCCTGGAGGCGCTGGCCTACTCGCACCAGCACGGCATCGTGCACCGCGACATCAAGCCCGCCAACGTGATCATCACGCACAACGGCGCCGTGAAGGTGATGGACTTCGGCATCGCCCGCGCCCTGCACGGGGCGTCGACGACGATGACGCAGACCGGCATGGTGATGGGCACCCCGCAGTACCTCTCCCCGGAGCAGGCGCTCGGCAAGGCCGTCGACCACCGCTCCGACCTGTACGCGACCGGCTGTCTGCTGTACGAACTGCTGGCGCTGCGCCCGCCGTTCACCGGCGAGACCCCGCTGTCGGTGGTCTACCAGCACGTCCAGGACATCCCCACGCCCCCGTCGGAGACCTCGGACGCCTGCCCGCCGGAGCTGGACGGCCTGGTCATGCGCTCCCTCGCCAAGGATCCCGACGACCGTTTCCAGACGGCCGAGGAGATGCGCGGGCTGGTCCAGTACGCGCTGCAGATGCTGTACGACCAGGGCGGCCACACCGGCACCTGGAACACCGGCCCGGTGGCCGCGCACGACGGCCGGCACACCGCGGCGGCGGGCCTCGCGGGCACGGCCGTCCTGCCGCACCCCGGTGGTGACGGCCCCGGCACCACGCAGATCCCGCAGCCGATCCTGCCCGCCGGGTACGGCAGCGGCGACGACGGCGGCTTCGAGGGGCACGGCAACCGGGGCGGCGGCCGCGGCAGGCTGTGGGTCCTGGCCGTGCTCGCGGTGATCGCCATAGCGGCGGGCGTCGCGCTGGCGCTGCAGGGCGCCGGCGGCGGCGACGGCAAGGGCGGCGACCCCACCAAGTCGCCGACCAGCTCGCGGACCGCCGAGAAGAAGTCGCCGAGCGAGACGCCGAGCGACCAGGAGACGGACCAGCCCTCCGACAGCACCACGCAGGACGGCACCGGCACGGGCTCCGGCGGCGGGAACTGGGTGCCGTCGTACACCCCGTCCTGGACGCCGTCGCAGCCGACGCCGCAGGAGCCGACGGACCAGCCGACGGGCCAGCCGACCCAGACTCAGCCGACGGCCCAGCCGACCGAGCCGACGAGCGAGCCCACGGATCCGACCAACGGCGGGACGGAAGGCGGCGGCACCGAGGGCGGCGGCGGCACCGAGGGCGGCGGCGGCACCGAGGGCGGCGGCACCGAGGGCGGCGAGAACTGAGCGGACGCCGCCGGCCACTCCCCACGCGCGCGGGGCCCTTCGCCGGGCCCCGCGCGCGTGCCGTTCACCGGCCGGTGACGTGCCCGCCCCCGCGGGCCGGCCGGCTCACCGCGCGAACGCGTCGCACACCGCGTCGTACTCGCGCGTCCACCACACCGCCAGCGCCGAGGCCGCCGGGAACTGCGGGTCCGCACGGGTGTCGCCGCGTTCGTAGTGCCAGCGCAGCATCCAGAAGTCGTTGAGGCGCTCCCACCACACGCGGTGCACGGCCGCCGCGAGCTCGGAGGGGGTGGCGCCGGCCGTACGCCGGTAGGCGCGCGCGTACGCCCGTACCTTGGGCAGGTCGAGCGTGCCCGCGGGCCGGACGAAGAAGATCACGGCGGCGCGCACGGCCTCCTCCGCGCGCGGCTGCACGCCGAGCCGGTCCCAGTCGACGATCGCGGCGGGCGCGTCCCCCCGGTAGAGCAGGTTGAAGGGGTGGAAGTCCCCGTGCACCCAGCCCACGCAGCCGCCGCGCGGCGGACGCCGGCCGGCGTGCTGCTCCAGCAGCGCGCGCCGCTCCAGCAGCCGGTGCCGGGCCAGTTCGTCGAAGGAGTCGGCGGGGCGGCGCCGCTCCACGCGCGCGAGGAGGTCGTCGATGAGCGCGAAGGTGCGGGCCGGGTCCGCACTGTCGGCGGGGGCGGCGCGCGCCCGCCCGTGCGCCGGCATCACGCGCTCCAGGCTCGCGTGCACCACCCCCAGCAGCGCGCCGAGCCGCCCGCACTGGACGGTGGTGAGCTGGCCGCCGTGCCGGTGCCGGCCGTCGATCCACGGGTGCAGCGCGTAGGCGTGGCCGCCGACGACGGCGACCGTGCGCCCGTCCCGCCCGGGCAGCGGCGGGGCCACCGGGACGCCCAGGTCGGCCAGGCGCTGGGTGGCCCGGTGCTGGCGGGCGATGGCGCCGGGGGCGGCGGTCTCGGGGTCGGAGTGGTGTTTGAGGAAGTAGCGGCCGCGGGTCGTGCACAGGCGGTAGCCGCGGTTGAGCAGCCCCTGGCCGACGGGCTCGCAGGCGACGGCGGAACCGGCGGCGTACTGGCGCAGAAGGGCGCCCAGCGGGGGCGCGTGAGGTACGGGGGGTGGTACACGTAAGCGCGACACGCGGCAGATGCTAGGGCACGGAAGACGGCGCTGAGCTGGGCGTTGTCACAGTCAGTCTTTTCCGGTCACAGAACGTGCCCGAAGGGGCTCGTCGCGGGCTGTCGCCGGTCTGTCGCAGGCCGTCGCGCCGGTCCGGGCGGCGGGGGCGCACCCCGGCGGACATACCGCCGTACGGGGGGCGCGAAGTCTTCCCGTGCCCGGGGTGGCCGGGATAACGTGCCGTTGCTCCGGCCTCCTGCAAGGCTGTGACCAGCGCCCCGTCGAAGCCTTCTCGGTTTACTTGGAAATCCAAGGAAAATCCCAGTTCAGGAAGGTTTCACAGAGATGTGCAGCACTGGGTAACGTGCCTCTTGCAGGGCGCTCGCCGGGGCGCATGTCACGCCTGTTCCCGGCCGAGCGGCACCCACCCCGTGCCCGGTGGTCGACAGCAGGTGAGCCGCACTGGCCGACCGGCAACCCCGGGGGCCGGACCGACGGAGGAGCACACGTGACCGTGGAGAGCACTGCCGCGCGCACACCGCGACGCAGCGCCGGAAGCAAGGCCGGCACCACCGGCACCAAGCGCACCACCCGCACGACCTCGAAGAAGGGCGCGGACGCCGGCGGGAGCGCCGAGCCCGCCCTCGTCCAGTTGCTGACGCCCGAGGGCGAGCGCGTCAAGAACGCCGAGTACGACCAGTACGTCGCCGGCATCACCGCCGAAGAGCTGCGCGGCCTGTACCGCGACATGGTGCTCACCCGCCGCTTCGACGCCGAGGCCACCTCCCTGCAGCGCCAGGGCGAGCTGGGCCTGTGGGCCTCGCTGCTCGGCCAGGAGGCCGCCCAGATCGGCTCCGGCCGGGCCCTGCGCGACGACGACTACGTCTTCCCCACCTACCGCGAGCACGGCGTCGCCTGGTGCCGCGGGGTGGACCCGACCAACCTGCTCGGCATGTTCCGCGGCGTGAACAACGGCGGCTGGGACCCCAACGGCAACAACTTCCACCTCTACACGATCGTCATCGGCTCCCAGACGCTGCACGCCACCGGCTACGCGATGGGCGTCGCCAAGGACGGCGCGGACTCGGCGGTCATCGCCTACTTCGGCGACGGCGCCTCCAGCCAGGGCGACGTGGCCGAGGCCTTCACCTTCTCCGCGGTCTACAACGCCCCGGTGGTGTTCTTCTGCCAGAACAACCAGTGGGCCATCTCCGAGCCGACCGAGAAGCAGTCCCGCGTGCCGCTCTACCAGCGCGCGCGGGGCTTCGGCTTCCCGGGCGTGCGGGTGGACGGCAACGACGTCCTGGCCTGCCTGGCGGTCACCAGGTGGGCCCTGGAGCGGGCGCGCGGCGGCGAGGGCCCGACGCTGATCGAGGCGTTCACCTACCGCATGGGTGCCCACACCACCTCCGACGACCCGACCCGGTACCGGGGCGACGAGGAGCGGCTGGCCTGGGAGGCCAAGGACCCGCTGCTGCGCCTGCGCCGCCACCTGGAGGCGGCGGGCCACGCGGACGAGGCCTTCTTCGCGGAACTCGAGGCCGAGTCCGAGGCGTTGGGCAGGCGGGTGCGCGAGGCGGTCCGTGCCATGCCGGACCCGGACCACTTCGCCATCTTCGAGAACGTGTACGCGGACGGTCACGCCCTCGTCGACGAGGAGCGCGCCCAGTTCGCCGCCTACCAGGCGTCGTTCACCGACGCAGAGGGGGTCTGATCATGGCAGCGGAGAAGATGGCCCTGGCCAAGGCGATCAACGAGTCGCTGCGCCGCGCCCTGGAGTCCGACCCCAAGGTCCTGATCATGGGCGAGGACGTCGGCAAGCTCGGCGGCGTCTTCCGGGTGACGGACGGCCTGCAGAAGGACTTCGGCGAGAGCCGCGTCATCGACACCCCCCTGGCCGAGTCCGGCATCGTCGGCACGGCCGTCGGCCTGGCCCTGCGCGGCTACCGCCCGGTGGTCGAGATCCAGTTCGACGGCTTCGTCTTCCCGGCGTACGACCAGATCGTCACGCAGCTCGCGAAGATGCACGCCCGCTCGCTGGGCACGGTCAAGATGCCGGTCGTCGTGCGCATCCCCTACGGCGGCGGCATCGGCGCGGTCGAGCACCACTCCGAGTCCCCGGAGGCGCTCTTCGCGCACGTGGCGGGCCTGAAGGTGGTCAGTCCCTCGAACGCGTCGGACGCGTACTGGATGATGCAGCAGGCCATCCAGAGCGACGACCCGGTGATCTTCTTCGAGCCCAAGCGCCGCTACTGGGACAAGGGCGAGGTCAACACGGAGGCGATCCCCGGCCCGCTGCACAGGGCCGCCGTGGTCCGCGAGGGCACCGACCTGACCCTGGCGGCCTACGGCCCGATGGTGAAGCTGTGCCAGGAGGTCGCGGACGCCGCCGCCGAGGAGGGCCGCTCCCTGGAGGTCCTGGACCTGCGCTCGGTCTCCCCGATCGACTTCGACTCCGTCCAGGCGTCGGTGGAGAAGACGCGTCGCCTGGTCGTCGTCCACGAGGCGCCGGTGTTCTTCGGCTCCGGCGCGGAGATCGCCGCGCGCATCACGGAGCGCTGCTTCTACCACCTGGAGGCCCCGGTGCTCCGGGTCGGCGGCTACCACGCGCCGTACCCGCCGGCCCGCCTGGAGGAGTCCTACCTCCCGGACCTGGACCGGGTGCTGGATGCCGTCGACCGCTCGCTGGCGTACTGAGGAGGGGGTCGTGACGACGATGACGGAAGCGTCCGTGCGCGAGTTCAAGATGCCCGACGTGGGCGAAGGGCTCACCGAGGCCGAGATCCTCAAGTGGTACGTCCAGCCCGGCGACACGGTCACCGACGGCCAGGTGGTGTGCGAGGTCGAGACGGCGAAGGCCGCCGTCGAACTCCCCATCCCCTACGACGGCGTGGTGCGGGAGCTGCACTTCCCCGAGGGCACCACGGTCGACGTGGGCACGTCGATCATCTCGGTGGACGTGGGCGGCGGAGCGGCGCAGGCGCCCGCGCCCGCCGCCTCCGAGGCGCCCGCGGCGCCCGCGGCCGAGGAGGCGCAGGCCCCGGCCCGCCAGCCGGTCCTGGTCGGCTACGGCGTGGCCGCCTCCGCCACCCGCCGACGCCCCCGCAAGGGCGGGCAGGCGCCGGCCGCCGAGGCCCCGGCGGCGGTCCAGGCCGAGCTCAACGGCCACGGCGGCCCCGCCGCGGCCCCGCCGCGCCCGCTGGCCAAGCCCCCGGTGCGCAAGCTCGCCAAGGACCTCGGCGTCGACCTGGCCACGGTCGTCCCGACCGGCCCCGACGGCATCATCACCCGCGAGGACGTCCACGCGGCGGCGGCCCCGCAGCAGGCGCCGGAGCCGGTGGCACAGCCGCGCGCCGAGACCCCTGCCGCGCCCGTGGCGCCGTACGACACGGCCCGCGAGACCCGCGTCCCCGTCAAGGGCGTCCGCAAGGCGACGGCGGCGGCGATGGTCGGCTCGGCGTTCACCGCGCCGCACGTCACGGAGTTCGTGACGGTCGACGTGACGCGCACGATGAAGCTGGTCGAGGAGCTGAGGCAGGACAAGGAGTTCACCGGCCTGCGGGTGAACCCGCTCCTGCTGATCGCCAGGGCCCTGCTGGTCGCGATCAAGCGCAACCCGGACATCAACGCGTCCTGGGACGAGGCCAACCAGGAGATCGTGGTCAAGCACTACGTCAACCTGGGCATCGCGGCCGCGACCCCGCGCGGCCTGATCGTCCCGAACATCAAGGACGCCCACGCCAAGACGCTCCCGCAACTGGCGCAGGCGCTGGGCGAGCTGGTGTCCACCGCGCGGGAGGGGAAGACGTCCCCGGCCGCGATGCAGGGCGGGACGGTGACGATCACCAACGTCGGCGTCTTCGGCGTCGACACCGGCACGCCGATCCTCAACCCCGGCGAGTCGGCGATCCTCGCGGTCGGTGCGATCAAGCCCCAGCCGTGGGTCCACAAGGGCAAGGTGAAGCCCCGTCAGGTCACCACGCTGGCGCTGAGCTTCGACCACCGCCTGGTCGACGGCGAGCTCGGCTCCAAGGTCCTGGCGGACGTGGCCGCGATCCTGGAACAGCCCAAGCGGCTGATCACCTGGGCGTGACGGGACCGGCGGCCTGACCGGCACCTCCACGACCGGGCCCTCCCGATGCCGTCCAGGCATCGGGAGGGCCCGGCCGCTGCCGGACCCTTCCTCCAGGAGCGAGCGAGCGTGAAGGCCCTGCGGAGCATCGACGCGACGCCGCCGGCCGACCGGCACCCGCGGCGGGTCTGGTACACGTCCTACGGCTCCAACACCCACCTGGACCGGCTCGCCGCCTACCTCCGGGGCGGACGCCCGCCCGGCGCGGCGAGGGAGTACCCGGGCTGCCGCGACCCCGCGCCGCCGGCCCGGTCCGTCCCGGTGGAACTCACCGGCGCGCTGTACTTCGCGACCTGGTCGCCCGTCTGGGAAGGCGGCCGGGCCTTCTACGACCCGCTGGCCGAGGGCCGGGTGCTGGCCCGGGCGCACCTGGTGACCGCGGGCCAGTTCGCCGACATCGCGGCCCAGGAGATGTACCGGGGACCGGGCCTGGACCTGGACCTGGCGGAGGTGATCGGCCGGGGCCGTGCCGTCCTGGGCGAGGGCCGCTACGAGACGCTGGTCTGCGCCGGCCGGCTGGACGGCCTGCCCGTCCTGACCTTCACCGCGCCCTGGCGCATGAACGACGTGCGCTGGGTCCCCCCGTCCGCCGCCTACGTCCGCTTCCTGGTCACCGGCCTGCTGTCGGCCGGAGCGTGGGACCTCGAAGCGGTCGCCTCCTACGTCGCCGCGTGCCCCGGGGCGGAGGGGCACTGGTCGGTGCGGGACGTCATGGAGCTGGTGACCGGGCACGGGTGAGCCGGGCCGGGCCGCGTTCCGCAAGGGCGGGCGTGCATGGCCGCGGTACGGGAAGTCCCGGTGGGACCGGTCCCGGCCGGTGCCGGTCCCGGGAGCCCGGAAAAAAATCGGACGGTGACGGCGGTGATGTCGAGAACCCGCGTCCGGCTGCGTCCCCGGGGTGAACGCGACCACAATGGGTCGTACGAGCACCGAGGAGAACCACGATGGCCAAGTACCTGCTGCTGAAGCACTACCGCGGTGCCCCGGCTCCGGTCAACGACGTGCCGATGGACCGGTGGAGCCCGGAGGAGATCTCGGCGCACGTGCAGTACATGAACGACTTCGCGGCCCGGCTGCAGGAGACCGGCGAGTTCGTCGACGGCCAGGCGCTCGCCCCCGAGGGGGCGTGGGTCCGCTACGACGGCGAGGGGCGCCCGCCGGTCACCGACGGACCGTTCGCGGAGACCAAGGACCTCATCGCCGGCTGGATGATCATCGACGTCGACGGCTACGAGCGCGCCGTCGAGCTGGCCGGGGAGCTGTCGGCCGCCCCCGGGGCGGGCGGCAGGCCGATCCACGAGTGGCTGGAGGTGCGCCCGTTCCTGACCGCGCCGCCCACCGTCACGGAGTGACGTCACCGATGGACGAGGCCCTGCTCAGGAGCCTCACACCGGGCGTGCTCACCGTCCTCGTCCGCCGCGGAGCCGACTTCACGGCGGCCGAGGACGCCGTGCAGGAGGCGCTCGTCGAGGCGCTGCGCGTCTGGCCGGCCGATCAGCCTGGGGACGCCAAGGGCTGGCTGGTCACCGTGGCCTGGCGCAAGTTCCTCGACGCGACGCGCGCCGACACCGCCCGCCGCCGGCGTGAGGACCGCGTCGAGAAGGAGCCGGCACCCGGGCCGGCGCCCGCGGTGGACGACACCCTCCAGCTCTACTTCCTGTGCGCCCACCCGTCGCTGACCCCGGCATCGGCGGTCGCGCTCACGCTGCGCGCCGTCGGCGGGCTGACCACCCGCCAGATCGCCGCGGCCTACCTGGTGCCCGAGGCGACCATGGCGCAGCGCATCAGCCGGGCCAAGCGCACCATCTCCGGCGTGCGCTTCGACCGGCCCGGCGACGTCGCCACCGTGCTGCGCGTCCTCTACCTGGTCTTCAACGAGGGCTACTCCGGCGACGTCGACCTGGCCGCCGAGGCCATCCGGCTCACCCGGCAGCTCGCGGCCCGCATCGACCACCCCGAGGTGGCCGGGCTGCTCGCCCTCATGCTGCTCCACCACGCCCGGCGCGCCGCCCGGACCGCGCCCGACGGCAGCCTGGTGCCGCTCGCCGAGCAGGACCGCGGCCGGTGGGACACCGCGCTGATCGCCGAGGGCGTCGGGATCCTGCAGGCGGCCCTCGCCCGCGACCGGCTGGGGGAGTTCCAGGCCCAGGCCGCCGTCGCCGCCCTGCACGCCGACGCGCCCACCGCCGAGGAGACCGACTGGGTGCAGATCGTCGAGTGGTACGACGAGCTCGCGCGCCTGACCGACAGCCCCGTCGTCCGGCTCAACCGCGCGGTCGCCGTGGGGGAGGCCGACGGGCCGCGCGCCGGCCTGGCGGCGCTCGCGGCGCTGGACCCCGCGCTGCCCCGCCACGCCGCGGTGGCGGCGTACCTCCACGAGCGCGACGGCGACCCGGCGACGGCGGCGCGGCTGTACGCCGAGGCGGCCCACAAGGCGTCCAACCTCGCCGAGCGCGACCACCTGACGCGCCAGGCGGCCCGGCTCAACGCCCGCCGAGTCCGCTGACGGAGGCGGCGCCGGGGCCGGCGACACTCAGACACCGGCGCCCCTCGTGACGTCCAGCTCCGCCCACACCGTCTTGCCGACGGTGAGTTGTCCGACGGCCCAGCGGCCGGCCGGCGCCCGGACGATCAGCGGGCCCCGGCCGAACGAGTCGCCGGTGCCGGGCAGGCGGGGCTCGGGCAGCCGTTCGCCCCTCGGGTCCGTGACGTCCACCCGCAGGGCGGTACCGGTCAGGGAGGTCTCCACGCGGAACAGGCGGTCCCGCAGGCAGCCGTGCAGCAGGGCGTCGGCGCACAACTCGCCGGCCGGCAGCGCCGCGTCCCCGGCCGCGGCGGGGTGGCCCCAGTCGACGGCCGGCCGGGCGACGCGTCTGCGGGCGCGGGAGACGTTCCGCGGGCGGCGGCAACGCCGGCCAGGAGTGCGTCGAGGCCGCCCGCAACGTCCCCGGCTGCATAGCCGTCCGTGATTCCGAGGACGCCGACGGGCCGGTACTGCGCTTCACGCCCCCGGCGTGGGCCGCGTTCGCGGGGGAGGCCCACCGCTCGTTCGCGGCGGACCCCCGCTGAGAGCGTGAAAGGGGGCCGGCCGCGTCATGCGGCCGGCCCCCTTTTCACGGGCGGTGTCCTCGGACGTCAGCCCAGCTGGGCGAAGCCGTAGTTCAGCAGCTTCTTGGCGTCCGACGCGCGCGTGGTGCCGTCGGTGGAGGCGAGGACCGTGCCGTAGACCGTCTTGCCGTTGCGGGTGGCGGCGAAGACCAGGCAGTACTTGGCCTCCGGGCCGGAGCCGGTCTTCACACCGATCGCGCCGGTGTAGGTGCCGAGCAGCGGGTTGGTGTTCACCCACGGCGCCATCGTCCGGGTGCCGCCGGACTTGGTGGTCGTCTTGGCCGTGTACTTCTGGGTCTTGACGATCGTGCGGAACGTGGCGTTCTGCATCGCGTTGCTGGCGAGCTTCGTCAGGTCACGCGGGGTGGAGTAGTTGGCGCCGTGGCCGATGCCGTCGAACGAGTCGAAGTGCGTGTTCTTCAGACCGAGGTTCTTGGCGGTGGTGTTCATCTTGCCGATGAACGACTTCAGTCGGGCCGCCCGCGTCGAACCCGTGCCGAACTTGTCGGCGAGCGCGTACGCGGCGTCGCAGCCGGACGGCAGCATCAGGCCGTACAGCAGCTGACGGACGGTGACCTTGTCGCCGACGATCAGCTTGGCCGACGAGGGGTAGTTGTTGTCGACGATGTAGTCGCTGATCTCCTTCGGGACGGTGTACTTCGCGTCCAGGTTCAGGTTCGGCTGGGAGAGCACCACCTTCGCGGTCATGATCTTGGTCGTGGAGCCGGTGGAGCGCTTGGTGTCCGCGGCCTTGGTGTACAGCGTCTTGCCGTTCGCGTTGTTCATCACGTAGCCGCCCTTGGCGGCGATCGTGGGTGCGGCGACGGCCTGCGCGGGCACGGTGGAGAGGGCTCCGGTCGCGAGCACGGCACCGGTGGTCACGGCGACGGCGGCGGCTCTGCGGAGTCGGATGCCCTGGAATGCGGTTATCAAGTGAAATACCCCGATTGTGTCGGATGCCCCTGGGTGCGGCCCAATTGAGGTCATGGCGAAGCGGTGCCGCACGTGTGTGACTCGTAACTAGCACAGATGGTTGTGCGGTTGCCGTGCCGGGAAGCGTTTTTCCCCACGATCGAGGGGTCGCCGAGTCCGCATGATGGACGGATACGGTCATGTGTACCTGTTGTATCTATCCTGTGGGCATGACTGTCGCCGTGAAGCAACCCCCCGCTGCCGACCGCGTCTACACCCACGTCAAGAAGGGCGTCCTCGACCGCCGCTACGAGGGCGGGACCCTCCTCACCGAGGGCGAGCTGGCCGAGGCCGTGGGGGTGTCGCGCACACCGGTGCGCGAGGCGCTGCTCCGGCTGGAGGTCGAAGGGCTGATCAAGCTCTACCCGAAGAAGGGCGCCCTCGTGCTGCCCGTCTCCGCGCAGGAGATCGCCGACGTCGTGGAGACGCGGCTGCTCGTCGAGGAACACGCGGCGCGCAAGGCCGTGCCCGCGCCCCCCGGACTCGTCGAACGCCTCGAAGCGCTCCTGGCGCGGCAGAAGGAGCAGGCCGCCGCCGGCGACCTGGCCGCGGCCGCCGTCACCGACCGCTGCTTCCACGCCGAGATCGTCCGCAGCGGCGGCAACGAGATCCTCTCCCGCCTCTACGACCAGCTGCGCGACCGCCAGCTGCGGATGGGCGTCGCCGTCATGCACTCCCACCCGGACCGGATCGCCAAGACGCTCGCCGAGCACGAGGAGATCCTCGAGGCGCTGCGCTCCGGCGACGCGGAGGCGGCCGTCGGCGTCGTCCACCGGCACGTCGGCTGGTTCTCCCACCTGGCCCGGGGGGAGGTCCGATGAGCTCCTCCGCCGCGAGGGCGGCGGCCCTGCCCGGCGACCCCCCGGGCGGCCGGCGCGCGGTCGCCGTCTGGTGCGTCGGCGTCTCCGTCTACTTCGTCGCGGTCATCTTCCGCACCTCGCTGGGGGTGGCCGGCCTCGACGCCGCCGACCGCTTCCACGTGGGCGCCTCCGCGCTGTCGACGTTCTCGATCCTGCAGCTGCTGGTCTACGCGGGCCTGCAGATACCCGTCGGCCTGCTGGTCGACCGGCTCGGCACCAAGAAGGTGCTGACCATCGGCGTGGTGCTGTTCACGGCCGGGCAGCTCGGCTTCGCGTTCTCGCCCTCGTACGGCATGGCGCTGGCCTCGCGGGCGCTGCTCGGCTGCGGCGACGCGATGACGTTCATCAGTGTGCTGCGGCTGGGCGGCCGCTGGTTCCCGGCCCGGCGCGGACCGCTGGTCGCGCAGCTCGCGGGGCTGGTCGGCATGGCGGGCAACCTGGTCTCCACCCTCGTCCTGGCCCGGCTGCTGCACGGTGTCGGCTGGACGGCGGCCTTCGCGGGCAGCGCGCTCGCGGGTGCCGTGGTGCTCGTGCTGGTGCTGCTGTTCCTGAAGGACCACCCCGAGGGCCACGGGCCGGAGCCCGTCCCGCACCGGGGCGCCGCGTACGTACGGCGCCAGATCGCCGCCTCCTGGCGGGAGCCGGGCACGCGGCTGGGCCTGTGGGTGCACTTCACCACCCAGTTCCCGGCGATGGTGTTCCTGCTGCTGTGGGGCCTGCCGTTCCTGGTCGAGGCGCAGGGCCTGTCCCGGGCCACGGCCGGCCAGCTCCTCACGCTCGTCGTGCTGTCCAACATGGCGTTCGGCCTGGTCTACGGCCAGATCGTCGCCCGGCACCACGGGGCGCGGCTGCCCCTCGCGCTCGGCACGGTGGGCACGACGGCGGTGCTGTGGGCCGCGACGGTCCTGCACCCCGCCGACCGCGCGCCGATGTGGCTGCTGATCGTGCTGTGCACCGTGCTGGGCGCCTGCGGCCCGGCCTCGATGATCGGCTTCGACTTCGCCCGGCCGGCGAACCCGCCGGAGCGGCAGGGGACGGCCTCCGGGATCACGAACATGGGCGGGTTCGTCGCCTCCATGACGACGCTGTTCGCGGTCGGGGTGCTGCTGGACGCCACCGGGGACGACTACCGGGTGGCTTTCTCCAGCGTGTTCGTGCTCCAGGCGCTCGGCGTGAGCCAGATCCTGCGGCTGCGCGGGCGGGCCGCCCGGCGGGAGCGGGAACGGCTCGTCGCCAGCAGAGTGGAGACGGTCCACGTTCCCGCGTAGGTGTTCTCGCGCGGGCGTTCTCGCGCAGGTGTTCCCGCGCGGGCACCCGGCACCGGTGCCGCCGTCGCCGCGCACTCCCTACGGCGTCACCGCGAAGTTCCGCAGGATCGCCGCCGCCAGCTCCGGGTCGCCCTCCGTCTTCACCCGGTCCGCCACCGCCTCCGGGCCCACCCGGCCGCAGGCCAGACGGACGTAGGTCTCCCAGTCGAGGGTGAGGGTGGCGGCGGGGCCGAGGGCGGGAACGGTCTCCAGCGTGCCGCGGCCCTGGATGTCGACGCGGATCGTGCGCAGGAACTCCACGGGGCCGTGGACGTCGAAGACGACGGCCGAACTGCGCGGTGCGTGGGCCTCCTCGGCCACCACGCGCGGGAGGGCGGCGAGCAGCACGTCACGGGCGACGTGCGCGCCGGGCGAGTCGAGGTTGCCGGGGCGGCCCAGGGCCGTGCGCAGGTCCTGCTCGTGCACCCACACGTCGAACGCGTGCCGGCGCATGGACTCCTCCAGCGTGAGCTCCGTGCCGAGCGGGCCGCGCACCTTCGCGTCCGGGTCGCGGCTGTCGTTGCGCAGCTGGCGGTTGCGCCGGATGATCATGTACTCCAGCTCGGCCGTCATCTCCGGCGCCGTGTGGTGGCGGCGGACGTCGACCTGCATCTCCATGTAGCGCTGGTGGTCGGTGGTGACGTGGAACAGGTCGCGCGGCAGCGCGTGGATCGGGCGGGGGTCGCCGAGCATCTCGGAGTCCAGGCCGATGACGTGGGAGACGATGTCGCGCACCGACCAGCCCGGGCACGGCGTCCGCCGGTTCCAGTCCGCCTCCACGAGTGGCTGGACCAGCTCGGATATCGCCTCGATGGAGTGAGTCCAGGCGTCGGCGTAGGGCTGGAGGGTGGGATGCAGACTCACGGAACGGGACCCCTCGGCGGTCGGTGCACGGGCAGGTGGTGGCGGCTTTGCCAGTGGTGAGGTGGCTGCTGTCGGCGGGTGTCTCGGAACGCTAAGTTACGCTGCTGTGAGGCACCCCGGCAGTGCTTTCGTGTGACGATCGTAGGCCCGTGTGCACGGGCCGGACGCCAGGACGGTGGTAGTGTGCGCGCCTCTTTGATCCAGATCGCCGTGGAGGAGGGCGAATCGGTCGAATCGCGCAGGCGCCGGGCCGCCGCGCTGGTACGCGAGCAGGCCGGGGCCGACCTCGTCGTCCTGCCGGAGCTGTGGACCACGGGCGCGTTCGCGTACGAGGAGTTCGGACGCGCGGCCGAGGAGCTGCGGGGGCCGACGTACCGGGCGATGGCCGAGGCGGCGAGCGACGCGGGCGTGTGGCTGCACGCCGGGTCGATCCCCGAGCGCGACCCCGGGGGCCCGCTGTACAACACCTCGCTCGTCCTCTCCCCCTCCGGTGACCTGGCCGCCGCCTACCGCAAGATCCACCGCTTCGGCTTCGACCGGGGCGAGGCCGTGCTGATGGGCGCGGGCGAGGACCTGGTGACGGTGCGGCTGCCGTCGACGACCCTCGGCGTGGCCACCTGTTACGACCTCCGTTTCCCCGAACTCTTCCGCGGCCTCGTCGACGCCGGCGCCGAGACCTTCGTCGTCCCGGCGGGCTGGCCGGAGCGCCGCCGCTCGCACTGGACGCTGCTGGCCCGGGCGCGGGCGGTGGAGAACCAGGCGTTCGTGCTCGCGTGCGGAACGGCCGGGACGCACGCCGGAGTTCCGCAGGCCGGTCACTCGGTCGTGGTCGATCCCTGGGGCGAGGTGCTGGCGCGGGCCGGCGCGGGCGAGGAGGTCCTCACCGTGGAGTTCGACCCCGGGAAGGCGGCGGCGACCCGGGAGCAGTTCCCGGCGCTGAAGGACCGGGTGCTGGGACTGGCGCCGCCGCGCCGCTGAGATCCGCCGGAGGGTCCTGCGCCGGAGGGGCCTAGTCCTCCTCGCCCCGTTCCTTCTCCGCCAGGTGGATCACGCAGACCGCTACCGCGACCAGCAGCGCCGGGTCCGCGTCGTCGCGGACCACGTCGATGCCGTAGGTGTCCCGGAGGGTCAGCCAGCGGCGGGAGACCACGGCGAGGAGTTCGCCGTCGTACTCGATGGCGAACTCCCGGTCGAGGACCTTGCCGCTGACGTCCAGCCCGGTGCCGTCGGCCAGGGACACCAGGTAGTGGTTGCGCAGCAGCGACAGCCGCTTGCGCCGGATGGTCGCCAGGGGTTCGTCGCCCCGGTGGATCACCATCGTGTCCCGCAGGGCGAGCATCTTCTGGTGGATGTCGATCAGGACGCGCCCCCGGGTGTCCTTCAGTTCCCAGGTGTCCCGCAGGCGCAGCGCCTTGCCGTCGACGAGGAAGACCTTGTTGCCGCGGTCGTCCTCGATCCAGTAGTCGTCGCCGATGCCGAGGAGCCGGTCGTACACGAGGAATCTCATGGCTTGAGCGCTTCCCCCGGGGCCGGTCCGAAACGCCGCCGGTAGGCCGATGGGCTGAGTCCCGTCCCGCTGCGCAGGCGGGCGCGGAGGTTCGCCGCGGTGCCCAGGCCGCTGCGGGCGGCGACCACGTCCAGGCGTTCCTCACCGCGTTCGATGAGGCGGCAGGCCAGCGCCACCCGCTCGCCCGTCAGCCAGGCCAGCGGCGTCGTGCCGAGCTGGGCGCGGAAGCGGCGGTGCAGCGTGGCCGGGGAAACGGCCGCGCGGGCGGCCAGGCCGGCCACCGTCAGCGGCTCGTGCAGCCGTTCCTGGGCCCAGGCCAGGAGCGGTCCCAGCGACTCGTCGGGCACGTCCGGCACCGGCCGCTCCACGAACTGCCGCTGGCCGCCGTCCCGGTGCGCGGCGAACACCAGCCGCCGGGAGACCGCGTTGGCGAGCTCGGCGCCGTGGTCCCGGCGCCAGATGTGCAGCCCGAGATCGAGCGCGGCGGCGCTGCCGGCGGCGGTCAGGACACCGCCCTCGTCCACGAAGAGCACGTCCGGCTCCAGCTGCACCTTCGGGTGCAGCTCGCGGAAGGCGTCCGCCCACATCCAGTGGGTGGTGGCCCGGCGGCCGTCGAGGATGCCGGCCTCGGCGAGCGCGAAGGTGCCGGTGCAGAAGCTCACCACGCGGGCGCCGCGCGCGTGCGCGCGGCGGATGGCGTCCAGGACGGCCGGTCCGCGCGGGACGACGTTGTCGGGACGGCCGGGGACGACCAGGGTGTCGGCGGCGTCGGCCGCGTCGAGCCCGGGCACGCCGGTCAGGGTGAAGAACCCGTGGTTCATCCGCACCCCGGGCGCCGGCGTGGCCAGCGTCACCTCGTACGGCGCCCGGGGCAGCCCCAGTTCGGGACGCGGCAGCCCGAACAGCTCCGTGGCCACGCCCACCTCGAACGGGTTCGTGCCCTCGTCGACGATGACGACGACCCGGTGCGGCACCTGAGAGGATCCTTGCGGCATGTGCGATTTCTAGCACTCGTGCGGACGGCCCGCCACGGCCGACGATGACGGCATGACCCAGGAACCCGTCGCCCTCGCCCAGGCCCTCGCGTCCTTCACCGACCGCTGGAGCCCTCGCATCGTCACCACCGTCAACGACTACGACGTCCGCATCGCCAAGGTGGAGGGCGAGCACGTCTGGCACGTGCACGACCACACCGACGAGTTCTTCCTCGTCCTCGACGGCGAACTGCACCTCGGCCTGCGGGAGGCGGACGGCGAGCGCACGGTGGTCCTGCCCAAGGGCTCGGTCTTCACCGTCCCGCGCGGCACGGAGCACCGGCCCCAGGCCCCCGTCCCCACCGCGATCCTCATGTTCGAACCCACGGGGACCCTCACGGTCGGGGACCGCCACGACGACGTGCCCGGCCACGTCGACGCCACCACGGGGCACGCCCTGACCTGACCGCCGGCACCGCCCGGGCCCGTGAATTGCCCGGCGCCCGGGCCCGTGAATTGCCCGGCACCACGCCGCGCTCCGTCCCCCGCGCGGCGAGCCGGCCGGCCCGCGCCCCGCCTGTCACCCGCACCGGCGGGAACGGGGCGTGCTTGTCCGGCTCACCGCGCGGGGGACGGAGCGCCGCCGGTCCCGGCCGGCGCGAAGGTCCGGTCCGCGGGGACCGTCGCGGCGCTCAGACGCCGTACCCGTCGCCGTAGCCGTCCCGGCGCTGGTGCGCCCGCTCGTCGACCACCGGCGTCGCGGGCGGCACGACCACGCGCCGGCGCCGGGCAATGCTGCTGAACGTCGTGACGCCGATCAGTCCGACGATCATCAGGATGATGCCGACGAGGTCGAGGTTGACCCCCTGCATATCCCAGTCGGTCGCGAACGTGAGGATGGCTCCCACGGCGATGAGGATGATGCACCCGCCGAGGCCCATGAGTGTCGCCTCCCTGTCCGGTCCGGTCGTTCCGGTCCGAAACTGCGGGTACCCCGGTTGTCAACCCCCATGCAGGGGCGGTCAGTTCCGGCCCTCCAGAAATGCCGCCAGCGCGTTGGCCAGCAGGAACGGGTCGTCGGCGCCGCACAGTTCCCGCGCGCTGTGCATCGACAGGATGGCCACGCCGATGTCGACGGTCGTGATGCCGTGCCGGGCGGCGGTGATCGGGCCGATCGTGGTGCCGCAGGGCATGGCGTTGTGGGAGACGAAGGACTGGAGGGGGACGCCCGCCCGCTCGCAGCAGGCGGCGAAGGCCGCGCGGCCCGAACCGTCCGTCGCGTAGCGGTTGTTGACGTTGACCTTGAGGATCGGGCCGCCGTTGACGCGCGGGTGGTGCGTAGGGTCGTGCCGCTCCGCGTAGTTGGGGTGGACGGCGTGGCCGGTGTCCGAGGACAGGCAGACCGTGCCGGCGAGGGCGCGCGCCCGGTCCTCGGGGGAGCCGCCGCGCGTGAGCACCGAGCGCTCCAGCACCGTGCCGAGCAGCGGCCCGTCCGCGCCGGTGTCGGACTGGGAGCCGTTCTCCTCGTGGTCGAAGGCGGCCAGGACGGGGATGTACGGCAGGTCGCCGCCGCCCTGGGCCACTGCGGCCAGCGCGGCCGTACCGGCGTGCACGGACAGCAGGTTGTCCATGCGCGGCCCGGCCACCAGCTCGTTGTCGCGGCCCAGGTAGGCCGGCGGCTCCACGGAGTGGGTCATGAGGTCCCAGCCGGCGACCTCGCCCGCCTCGATGCCGGCCGTCTCCTCCAGGAAGGCGATGAGATCGCCGTCGCGCACGTCGTCGCCCAGGCCCCAGACGGGCTGCAGGTGCCGCTGCTTGTCGAGCTTGAGGCCCTCCGAGCTCACCGAGCGGTCCAGGTGGATCGCGAGCTGCGGGACGCGCAGGAGCGGCCGGTCGACGTTGACCAGGCGCGTGGAGCCGTCGCGCAGGGTCAGCCGGCCGGCGAGGCCGAGGTCGCGGTCGAGCCAGGAGTTGAGCAGCGGCCCGCCGTAGACCTCCACGGCCACCTGGCGCCAGCCGTGCGCCCCGCTGTCCGGCCGCGGCTTGACGCGCAGGTTGGGGGAGTCGGTGTGGGCGCCGACGATCCGGAACGGGGTGTGGGGTGCGACGCCCTCGGGGACGTACCAGGCGATGATCGCGCCGCCGCGCAGCACGTACTTGCCGCCGCTCGTGCCGTCCCAGGCGT
This sequence comes from Streptomyces sp. NPDC052701, assembly GCF_040678355.1. Taxonomy (NCBI): domain Bacteria; kingdom Bacillati; phylum Actinomycetota; class Actinomycetes; order Kitasatosporales; family Streptomycetaceae; genus Streptomyces; species Streptomyces sp. NPDC052701. The sequence continues at coordinate 8,183 of NZ_JBFATO010000031.1, read as the reverse complement.
CCGTCTCCGCGACCTGCCGGAACCCGGCCTTCTCCAGCCGCGCGGCGGCGTTGGCCACGGCGTGGTACGGCGACGGGCTGGCTGCCAGGAAGGACATCAGGTCGTCGGTGTGACCGCGGTCGAAGGCGAACGGTGCGCGCGGCGCGCTCCGTGGGGGGACGGCGGCGGGGGACGGGCGGGAGGGTTCGCTCATGGGTTCACCTTAACGACGGACGAGGGCCCGCTCCCGGTGAAGGGAGGCGGGCCCTGGTCTGTGCGGGCGCGGGCGCCGGAAGGGCTAGAACGCCGCCTCGTCCAGCTCCATCAGGTCCAGGTCGACACCCTCGGCGACCTTGCGGGCCAGGGTGACGCCGGGCAGGACGTTGGCCGCGAAGAACTTCGCCGCGGCGATCTTGCCGGTGTAGAACGCCTTGTCCTTCGCGGAGGCCGTCTGGAGCTTCTCGGCGGCCACCGCGGCGCCCTTGAGCAGCAGGTAGCCGACGATCACGTCACCGGAGGCCATCAGCAGGCGGGTGGTGTTCAGGCCCACCTTGTAGATGTTCTTCACGTCCTGCTCGGTGGCCGCGAGGTCGGTCAGCATCAGGCCGACGATGGCCTCCAGCTCGACGGCGGCCTTGGCCAGGTGCTCGCGGGCGCCCGCCAGCTCCTCGCCGCCGGTGCCGAGCGCCAGGAACTTCTTGATGTCCTCGGCGAGGGAGTTCAGCGCGGCGCCCTGGTTGCGGACGATCTTCCGGAAGAAGAAGTCCTGGCCCTGGATCGCCGTGGTGCCCTCGTACAGGGTGTCGATCTTGGAGTCGCGGATGTACTGCTCGACCGGGTACTCCTGCAGGAAGCCGGAGCCGCCGAAGGTCTGCAGGGACTGGGCGAGCAGCTCGTAGGCCTTCTCGGAGCCGTAGCCCTTGACGATGGGCAGGAGCAGGTCGTTCAGGGCGTGCTCGGCGGAGGCGTCCTCGCCGTTCGCCTCCTTGACCTGGATGGCGTCCTGGATCGAGGCGGTGTACATCACCAGAGCGCGCATGCCCTCGGCGTACGCCTTCTGCGTCATCAGCGAGCGGCGCACGTCGGGGTGGTGGGTGATGGTGACCTTGGGCGCGGTCTTGTCCATGAAGTTGGCCAGGTCCGGGCCCTGGACGCGCTCCTTGGCGTACTCCAGCGCGTTGAGGTAGCCGGTGGACAGCGTGGAGATCGCCTTCGTGCCGACCATCATGCGGGCGAACTCGATGATGCGGAACATCTGGCGGATGCCGTCGTGCTTGTCGCCGACCAGCCAGCCCTTGGCGGGATGCTTGTCGCCGAAGGTCATCTCGCAGGTGTTGGAGGCCTTCAGGCCCATCTTGTGCTCGACGTTGGTGGCGTAGACGCCGTTGCGCTCGCCCAGCTCGCCGGTCTCGAAGTCGAAGAGGTACTTCGGGACGAGGAACAGGGACAGGCCCTTGGTGCCGGGGCCGGCGCCCTCGGGGCGGGCCAGCACGTAGTGGAGGATGTTCTCCGACATGTCGTGCTCACCGGAGGTGATGAAGCGCTTGACGCCCTCGATGTGCCAGGAGCCGTCCTCCTGCTGCACGGCCCTGGTGCGGCCGGCGCCGACGTCCGAGCCGGCGTCCGGCTCGGTGAGCACCATGGTGGAGCCCCACTGCTTCTCGACGGCGATCTTCGCGATGTGCTTCTGGACCTCGTTGCCCTCCTCGAAGAGGATGCCGGCGAAGGCCGGGCCGGAGGAGTACATCCACACGGCCGGGTTGGCGCCGAGGATGAGCTCGGCGTAGGCCCAGATCAGGGAGCGGGGCGCGGTGGTGCCGCCGATCTCCTCGGGCAGGCCCAGGCGCCAGTACTCGGAGTCCATGAAGGCCTGGTAGCTCTTCTTGAAGCTCTCCGGGACCGGCGCGGTGTTCGTCTCCGGGTCGAAGACCGGCGGGTTGCGGTCGGCGTCGGCGAAGGACTCGGCCAGCTCGTTCTCCGAGAGCCGCGTCAGCTCCTCCAGGATGCTCTTCGCGGTCTCGACGTCCGTCTCCTCGAACGGGCCGGTGCCGTACAGCTTGTCCCGCCCGAGTACTTCGAAGAGGTTGAACTCGATGTCGCGGAGATTCGACTTGTAGTGCCCCATGGCGACGGCTCCGTAGAGGGATCGGCGAGGCACTGACTCCTCGCACCTAGTTCACGTACCAACAAGTAGCTACGATGATGCTACCCGTCGGTAATAAGAAGCAACCCCGATCCGGCCATCTGTGACGGGCCCCACCGCGCCCATCACCGCCGCCGCCCGCGGTGGCGCGCCGGGGAGCCGCCGGCGAACTCCCCGTGCCCCGCCTGGCGGGGCCCGCCGCTCGGTACGCTTGCGCTCATGTACGGCTACGACCAGAACGTCGGTGCCCAGCAGGGCTACGTCCCGCCGCAGCAGCAGATGCCCGGCGGGTACGGACAGCAGCAGGCGCCGCTGTACCCCGAGCCGTCCCCGCCCTCGCTCGCGGACGCGGTCCGGGCCTTCACCACGGGGCAGATGTCGGCCGAGGACTTCCAGCAGGTCTTCGCCACGTCGAAGGTCTACTGCCCGCGCGGCGACAACCCCGGCTTCCTCGCCCTGCACAACACCCAGCAGCCGGTGATCCCGATGTTCACCTCGCTGAAGGAGCTGCGCCGGTACGCGGGCAAGGAGTCCAAGTACTTCGTGATCACCGGGGCCGAGGTGATCGACCTGCTGCCGACCGGCTACGGCTTCGTCCTGGACATGGAGGGCGAGCACCGGATCGTCTTCGACGCGAAGGCGGTGGAGCAGATGGTGGAGTTCGCGATGCGGCGCATGTACGGCTAGGCGCATGCACGGCTAGGTGCATGCGCGGCTGGGTCCTGTCGTCGGACTCCCGTCGTCCGCCCGGAGGGAATGCCCTCCGGGCTTTCTCTGTTGGGGCTGGCAGAAAGTTCAACGCTCAACTAAAATGGGCGGAGACCGAGGAGGTACCGACATGCCTGCAGTGACCGTCGAGAACCCGTTGACGCTGCCCCGTGTGACCGCTCCCGCCGACGCCGTGGCACGTCCCGTGCTCGCCGTCACGACCGCGCCGGGCGGTTTCGAGGGCGAGGGCTTCCCGGTGCGCCGGGCGTTCGCGGGGATCAACTACCGCCACCTCGACCCGTTCATCATGATGGACCAGATGGGCGAGGTGGAGTACGCGCCGGGCGAGCCCAAGGGCACCCCCTGGCACCCGCACCGCGGCTTCGAGACCGTCACGTACATCATCGACGGGATCTTCGACCACCAGGACAGCCACGGCGGGGGCGGCACCATCACCAACGGCGACACCCAGTGGATGACGGCGGGCGCGGGCCTGCTGCACATCGAGGCGCCGCCGGAGCACCTGGTCATGTCCGGCGGGCTCTTCCACGGCCTGCAGCTGTGGGTGAACCTCCCGGCCAAGGACAAGATGATGGCCCCGCGCTACCAGGACATCCGCGGCGGCTCCGTCCAGCTGCTCACCTCCCCCGACGGCGGCGCGCTGCTGCGCGTCATCGCCGGTGAGCTGGACGGCCACGCCGGTCCCGGCATCACGCACACGCCGATCACGATGATCCACGCGACGCTGGCGCCGGGTGCGGAGATCACTCTGCCGTGGCGCGAGGACTTCAACGGCCTGGCGTACGTGCTGGCCGGGCGCGGCAGCGTCGGCACCGAGCGCCGGCCGGTCCACCTGGGCCAGACCGCCGTCTTCGGCGCCGGCTCCTCGCTGACCGTCCGCGCGGACGAGAAGCAGGACTCCCGCACCCCGGACCTGGAGGTCGTCCTGCTCGGCGGACAGCCCATCCGCGAGCCGATGGCCCACTACGGCCCGTTCGTCATGAACACCCGCGAGGAACTGCAGCAGGCCTTCGAGGACTTCCAGAAGGGCCGGCTGGGAACCGTTCCGGCCGTGCACGGGATGACCCAGGAGGGGCCGCGGGCCTGACGGCCGCCGAACGGACGTCGCGTCACCCGGGCGGGCCGTCGGTGTTCTCGTGGAGCTCGAACCAGGTGGTCTTGCCCTCGCCGCGCGGGTCCACGCCCCACGCGTGCGCCAACAGCCCGATCAGGAGCAGGCCGCGCCCGGAGGAGGCCAGTTCCCCGGGGCTGCGCCGGTGGGGCAGGTCGTCGCCGGCGTCGGTGACCTCCACCCGCATCCGCCGGTCGCCGGCCCGCCCGGTGACCTCGGCGACGAGCAGCGCGTCGGTGTCGGTGTGCACGAGGACGTTGGTGAGCATCTCGGACAGCAGCAGCACCGCCGAGTCCACCTGGTCCGGCGAGGACCAGTCGTGCAGCAGCTCGCGCAGCTGCTGCCGGGCCACGGCGATCCGCTCGGGCTCGGCCTGCGCGACCGTCAGCACCGTGCGGCGGCCGGGCGGCCGTACGGTGACGTCGTCCGCGCAGCCGCCGCCCTCCCCCTGACGGCACAGCAGCAGCAGGGCGATGTCGTCCTCGCGGCGGTCGGTGAGCGGGCCGGCGGTGTGGTGGGAGGACGGGCCGTGCACGGCCTGCACCAGCGCGTCGGCCAGCTCCTCCAGGTCGCCCCGGTGCCCTTCGAGCAGCGCGCGGATGCGCTGCCAGCCGGTCTCCAGGTCGTGCCCGCCCGTCTCGATCAGGCCGTCCGTGCAGAGCACCATGGTCTCGCCGGGTTCCAGGAGGATCCGGGTGGTGGGGTAGTCGGCGTCCGGGTCGATGCCCAGCGGCAGGCCGCCCGCCGTGGGGCGCGAGAGCACGGTGCCGTCCGGCATGCGGATCGCCGGGTCCAGGTGCCCGGCGCGCGCCACCTCCAGGACCCCGGTCGCCGGGTCGACCTCCACGTACAGGCAGGTCGCGAAGCGGGGCTCGGCCGGGTCGGCGTCGCCGACGCCGTGCAGGAAGCGGGAGGCGCGCGCGAGCACCGCGTCGGGGCGGTGGCCCTCGGAGGCGTACGCGCGCAGGGCGATGCGCAACTGGCCCATCAGCCCCGCTGCCCGCACGTCATGGCCCTGGACGTCGCCGACGACCAGGGCGAAGCGGCCTCCGCCGGACCTCGCCCGGGAGGTGCCGCCGGGCAGCGGGATCATGTCGTACCAGTCGCCGCCGACCTGCAGACCGCCTCCGGTGGGGACGTAACGGGCGGCGACGCTCATGCCGGGGATGCGCTGCGGGCCGAGCCTGGGCAGCATCGTGCGCTGCAGGCCGTCGGTCAGCGCCCGCTCGCTCTCGGCCAGGCCCGCGCGGGACAGGGCCTGTGCGAGCATCCGCGCCACGGTGGTGAGCACCGACCGCTCGTCCGGGGTGAACGCCACCGGGTAGGCGAAGGCCGCCATCCACGCGCCGATCGTGCGGCCGGCCACGACGAGCGGCAGGAACGCCCAGGAGTGGCTGCCGAAGGGCCGGGCGAGCGGCCAGGTCAGCGGGTAGCGGGTCTTGTACTGGGCCGGGGAGGGCAGGTAGACCGCACGGCCGGTGCGCACGACCTCGGCGGCCGGGTGGTCGGTGCCCAGCGCCATGGACGTGAACGGGTCCCCCTCCCCGCGCTCGTGCCCGTGGTTGCCGATGACCGTCAGCCGGTCGCCCTCCAGCCCGAACACCGCGAGCCCGTTCGGCGAGAACCCCGGCATCGAGAGGTTGGCCGTGACCCGCAGCACCTCCTGGGTCGAGCGCGCCTCGGCCAGCGCCCGGCCCGCGTCCAGCAGGAACGCCTCCCGTGAACGCCGCCAGTCGCCGGTGACGGCACGGCGCCCGGCGGGGGTGCCGGGCGCCGGTTCGGTGACCTCCTGGAGGGTGCCGACGAGCTCGTACGCCTTGCGTGCGGGATCGAAGGAGGGTTTGGAGCGGCTGAGCACGACCCGGACGACCCGGCCGCGCTCGTCCATGATCCGGACCCGCACCTCGGCGAGCGTGTCCTCGGCGGCGGCGAGCTGCACCACCCCGGTGATCTCGTTCCAGTCGACCGGGTGCAGGCGGGCCCGTGCCTGGGCCTCGGTCAGGCTGACCTGCTCGGCGGGCAGTCCGAGCAGCCGTGCGGCCTCCGCGTCGACCGTGACCAGTCCGGTGGAGGTGTCCCAGTGCCACAGCCCGGTCGCGAGGGCGGCGAGGACCTCCCCCACGGCGGGCAGGGGCTCACCAGTGCGCATGGCCTCACTGTAGGAAGAGGTGATCGGGCGCTGCCATCGAAACCGTACGGGATTCACTCTTTTATGTGGGGGGAGGCGATCGTGAGGCGGCCGGTACCCTGGGGGTGTTTCACGTGAAACACAGACCCCGATCCGCGAAGACTGGATGAACGACGATGCATCGGTACAGGTCCCACACCTGCGGCGAGCTCCGCGCCTCTGACGTCGGCACCGACGTCCGGCTGAGTGGCTGGCTGCACAATCGGCGCGACCTGGGCGGCATCCTCTTCATCGATCTGCGTGATCACTACGGCATCACGCAGCTCGTCGCCCGTCCGGGCACCGAGGCGTACGAGGCTCTCGACAAGATCTCCAAGGAGTCGACGGTCCGCGTCGACGGCCGGGTCGTCTCCCGTGGCGCCGAGAACGTGAACCCCGACCTGCCGACCGGCGAAATCGAGGTCGAGGTGCGCGAGGTCGAACTGCTGGGGGCCGCCGCCCCGCTCCCCTTCACCATCAACACCGAGGACGGGGTCAACGAGGAGCGGCGCCTCGAGTACCGCTTCCTGGACCTGCGCCGTGAGCGCATGCACCGCAACATCATGCTGCGCACGCAGGTCATCTCGGCGATCCGCCGGAAGATGTCGGCGCTCGGCTTCAACGAGCTGGCGACCCCGATCCTGACCGCCACCTCCCCCGAGGGCGCGCGCGACTTCGTGGTCCCCTCCCGTCTGCACCCGGGCAAGTTCTACGCCCTGCCGCAGGCCCCGCAGCAGTTCAAGCAGCTGCTGATGATCTCCGGTTTCGACCGCTACTTCCAGATCGCGCCCTGCTTCCGCGACGAGGACGCCCGCGCCGACCGCTCGCCGGGCGAGTTCTACCAGCTCGACGTCGAGATGAGCTTCGTCGAGCAGGAGGACGTCTTCCGTCCGATCGAGCAGCTGATGACCGAGCTGTTCGAGGAGTTCGGCGGAGGCCGGCACGTCACTTCGCCGTTCCCGCGGATCCCGTTCCGCGAGGCGATGCTGAAGTACGGCTCCGACAAGCCCGACCTGCGCGCCAAGCTGGAGCTCGTCGACATCACGGACGTCTTCGCGGGCTCGGAGTTCAAGGCGTTCGCCGGCAAGCACGTGCGCGCGCTGCCCGTCCCGGCCGTGCAGGACCAGCCGCGCAAGTTCTTCGACCAGCTCGGTGACTACGCCGTCTCGCTGGGCGCCAAGGGCCTGGCCTGGGTGCGCGTCGGCGAGGACGGCTCGCTCACCGGCCCGATCGCCAAGTTCCTCACCGAGGAGAACGTCGCCGAGCTGACCAAGCGCCTGGCGCTGGCGCCCGGTCACGCGGTGTTCTTCGGCGCCGGCGACTTCGACGAGGTCTCCAAGATCATGGGCGCGGTGCGGGTCGAGGCCGCCAAGCGCGCCGGGCACTTCGAGGAGGACGTCTTCCGGTTCTGCTGGATCGTCGACTTCCCGATGTTCGAGAAGGACGAGGAGACCGGCAGGATCGACTTCTCGCACAACCCGTTCTCGATGCCGCAGGGCGGCATGGACGCGCTGGAGAACCAGGACCCGCTGGACATTCTGGCCTGGCAGTATGACATCGTCTGCAACGGCGTCGAGCTGTCCTCCGGCGCGATCCGGAACCACGAGCCGGACATCATGCTCAAGGCCTTCGAGATCGCCGGGTACGACCGGGAGACCACCGAGCGCGAGTTCGCGGGCATGCTGCGCGCCTTCCGCTTCGGCGCCCCGCCGCACGGCGGCATCGCGCCGGGCGTCGACCGCATCGTCATGCTGCTCGCCGACGAGCCCAACATCCGCGAGACCATCGCCTTCCCGCTCAACGGCAACGCCCAGGACCTGATGATGGGTGCGCCGACGGACACGTCCACAGACACAGCGTTCCCTTGTAGACGACCTATAGCAAATGTATCATAGCACAGTATTGTTACAAGACCACTGCTTTTGAAAAGACGACAAAAGGGTAACTTAAACCCGCCTTTTACTCCTCCTTGGCGCCACCGCGGCCAGCCTTCTCAGCAGCCTCGACAGCCTTCTTGTCGCTCTGGGTCGCGCCGCCTTGCATGGCGCTCATGA
>NZ_JBFATO010000030.1:0-94868 GCF_040678355.1 Streptomyces sp. NPDC052701 | reverse complement strand
CCCAGCGCGTGCAGCGGGGCGTCGCGGTACAGGTCGAGGGCCTCCTCGGGGGTGATCCGCCCACCGGCGGCGGCACGGTCGAGGACGGACTGGAGGTCGGCCTTCTCGGTCACCGGCGTCCCTTTCGTAAGGGGTGTGGACAGACCGATCCAGCGTACGCCAGCCGTTTTCGCGGGCCCGCGTCAGGCCGTGTACGCGCCCACGAGCAGCCCGAGGAACGCGCCGCCGATCAGGAACGGCCCGAACGGGATGGCCGTCCCGCGCCCGGCCCCGCGCACGAGGACCAGGGCGCCGCCGTACAGCGCCCCGAGCAGGAACCCGGCGAACGTGCCGAGCAGCAGGGCCGGCCAGCCGTACCAGCCGAGGACGGCCCCCGCCCCGAGGGCGAGCTTCACGTCGCCGAAGCCCATGCCGGCCGGGTTGAGGAGGAACAGCACGAGGTAACCGGCGCCGAGCGCCGGGGCGCCCAGCAGGGCGGTCGTCCACCGCCCGGCGTGCTCGGGCACGAGCGCGGTGACGCCGAGGAGGACGAGCGCGGCGCCGGCGAAGGGGAGCGTGAGCGGGTCGGGCAGCCGCCGCACCCGCAGGTCGACGACCGACAGGAGCACGCCGACGGGCGCGAGCAGCAGCCAGACGCCGAGCTCGGGCCGAGTTCCGGTGGCGGCGGCGAGGGCGGCGCAGACGAGGGCGGCGGCGATCGCCGGCGGTGCCGCGCGCGGCCCGTACGGGGAGCCGGTGGCCGGGCACCGCGCCCGTCCGAGCCATCCGCGCAGCGGGTGCCCGGCGGGGCACGTGTCCCGCCACGCCTGCCCCGGCGGGACGCAGAAGCGGTAGGCGGCACGCGGCAGGAGCGCGCCCGCCGCCGCACCCCACAGTGCGGCGGCGAGGACGAGCAGGATCGCCGCCATCAGGTCCCTCCCCGTCCCCTCGCCGTCCCCCTCGCCCCGCGAGGCGGTGGCCGCCGGCTCCAGTATGGCGGCGGCTCACGACGGCGCGGGCCCCGGATCCGGGGATCCGGGGCCCGTGGCACACGTCCGGTCAGGACAGCGCGGCGTGCAGGTGCGCGTCCGCCGCGACACCCGCGGCCGACACGGCGACGCCGGCACCGGCGGTGACGCCGAGCGTCCCGGCCTCGACGTGGAGACCGGCGGCGGCGCCGGCGCCGGCGACGGCGGCGCCACCGCCCGCCTGGCCGCCGGAGACGGCGTCCAGGTCGGCGTCGGAGAGTTCGGCCGTTGCGACCTGGGGGGCGAGGTTCATGGCGCGTGTTTCCCTTCGTATCGACCACGTACGGCAGCGGAGTTCACCCGGTTCCCGGGACCGGGAGGGGTGATACGCCGGCTGCGCGCACCGATCAAAACACGCGGTGGGCGGGGCGACCAGCGGTCCCGCGTCCGCACGCGGGGTCCCGGCACCGCCGCTTTCACCACTGTGGGAACACGGTCACCGAACGGGCCGGTTCCTTCACACGACCTGCCGTTTCACCGCGCCGCCCGGCGTCCCCGCCCGCTCCCCGACGGCGGGTGGGCCGGTTCCACCGGGCCGTCGCACGACCGTCCGGTGAACGATGTGCGGGTCCGCGGGAGGTTTCCGGGACGACCGGCTACCCGGCCTTCGACAGCCGCGCCTCGGGCCGTCCCGACGCCTCGCTCTGCGACTCGTACCGCAGGTCGTCGCCGACCGGCGTGAGACGGACGGTCGTGGGGTCCTGGTTGCAGCCGCCGTGGTTGCCCTTCGCGCCGGCGGACGCGGCGACGAGCTGCCGGTCCGTCACCTGTCTCAGGGTCAGGACGTCGACGCAGACGCCGCCGAGCGGGTCGGTCTGCCGGACCCTGCCCACCTCCTCGCCCACCGCGGCCTGCCGGACGGTCACCCGGAAGGTGCCGGCGGGCAGTCTGCCGTCGAGGGCGCTGCCCTGGCCCTCCCAGGTGCCGAGGTAGCGGGCGGGGACGGTGGGGGGCGGGGTGCGGTACCCGGACGGACCGGCGCCCGCGGAGGGGGGTTCGGCGCCCGCGCCGTCGTGGCCGCCGGGGGAACCGCCCGGCAGCAGGTCGAACACCAGCACCGACCCGACCGTCACGGCCGCCACCGCCCCCGCCACCGCGAGGGCCACCGTGCAGCTCAGCCTCCGTCCCCGCCCGCCGTCCTCCGGCCGCGACGCCGCCGCCACGCTGACGGAGACCCTGCCCGGCCGGCCGCGGCCGGAGGAGGACGCGGTGTCCCACCCGGGTTCGTCACGCGGCCCGGGCAGCGGCGGCACCTCCGCGGGCGCCCGCATCACGGGCGGCGGCCCGAAGCCCCCGGCGCCCGGCGGCCCCGCGACGCCCCGGCCCTCCCGGCCGGCGCCGTCGGTCCGGCCGGCCGTCACCCGGTCGTCCTGCGGCGCCCCCGCCGACGGGTTGCTGAACCCCACCGGTCCCGACGCGGTCCCGGCCGCGTCCCCCTGCCCCGCCTCCAGGTTCAGCAGCTGCACCGCACGCCGCCCGACCTGCTCCACCAACGCCCCGGGCAGCCACCCATCGGCGACGAGCCGGGCCGCCCCCGCGGGGGCCAGGCGCCGGGCCAGCTCGACGGGCGCCGGCCGGCCGTCCGGGTCCTTGGCCAGGCATGCCTGGGCCAGCTCCCGCAACTCGCCCTCCAGGGTGCCGAGTTCCGGCTCCTCGTGCACGACCTTGTACAGCAGGGACGCCGAGGAGTCGCCCGGGAACGGCGGCCGGCCCGTGGCGGCGAACACCAGCACCGCGCCCAGCGAGAAGACGTCCGCGGCGCCCGTGACGCCCTTGCCCAGGATCTGCTCGGGCGCCATGTAGCCGGGCGAGCCGACCGAGACGCCCGTGGAGGTGAGGGAGGCCGTGCCGTCGGTGGCCCGGGCGATGCCGAAGTCGATCAGCACCGGCCCGTCCATGGTGAGCAGCACGTTCGACGGCTTCACGTCCCGGTGCACCAGGCCCGGTGCGTGCACCGCCGCCAGCGCCTCGGCGAGCCCCGCGCCCAGCACCCGTACGGTGTGGGCGGGCAGCGGGCCGCCGTCCGCGACGGCCGCCGCCAGGGACGGGCCCGCCGCGTACGCCGTCGCGACCCAGGGCACGGCCGCCTGCGGGTCCGCGTCCAGGACCGGGGCCGTCCAGGCGCCGCCCACCCGGCGCGCGGCCTCCACCTCGCGTCTGAAACGGGCCCGGAACTCCTCGTCGAGCGCGAGGTGCGGGTGCACGATCTTCACCGCGACGGTGCGGCCCCCGGCGCTGCGCCCCAGGTAGACCCGGCCCATGCCGCCCGAGCCGAGCCGGCCGAGCAGCCGGTAGGGCCCCACGGCCGTGGGTTCGTCGGCTTCCAGCGGCCGCATGGCATCCACTCCTCCCCCGTAGGCCCTGTCGTCGAACTCCCGCCTGTCCCGCGACGCCCTGCACGCCCTCTCGCCGCACCGGGCGCAGACCCGACATCCAGTACGAGGGCCGGCGCCCGGCACGCCGGGAGCACGCACCCGACGCAGCGGGGCCCGCCCTCCGGGCGGACGACGGGAGTCCGACGACAGGCCCTCGGCCCGTACGTCTGTCCGGCAGCGTAGTGCGCCGCCGCGCCGGGGCTCAGGGCTCCAGCAGATCGACCCTCACGTCCGCGGGGAAGCCGGTCGTCGGCCCCACGCGGCGCGCGAACTCCGCCACGGCCTCCAGCTGCGGGCCGCCGAAGCGGAAGTCGAGGGTCGTGAAGTACCGGGCGAGGGTCCGCTCGTCGAAGGCCTCCCAGCGCGCCGCCTGCTCGGCGACCTTGCCGACCTCCTCCAGGGAGAGGTTGCGGGAGGCGAGGAAGGCCTCGTGCACCTTGCGCGTGATGACCGGTTCGCGGGCGAGGTAGTCGCGGCGGGCCGCCCAGACCGCGAAGACGAACGGCAGGCCCGTCCACTCCTTCCACAGCAGGCCCAGATCGTGCACGTCCAGGCCGAAGCGCGGCCCGTCGAGCATGTTCGCGCGCAGCGCCGCGTCGCCGATGAGGACGGCCGCGTCGGCCTCCTGCATCATCAGGCTGAGGTCGGGCGGGCAGGTGTAGTAGTCGGGCGTCACGCCGAAGCGTTCCGCCAGCAGCAGCTGGGCGAGGCGGACGGAGGTGCGCGAGGTCGAGCCGAGGGCGACCCGGGCACCGTCCAGGCGGTCCAGCGGGACCTGCGAGACGATCACGCACGACATGACCGGGCCGTCGCAGCCGACCGCGATGTCGGGGAAGGCGACGAGCTCGTCCGCGTGCCTGAGGAACTCGACGAGGGTGATCGGCCCGATGTCGAGCTCGCCCTGCACCAGCTTCTCGCTGAGCTTCTCCGGAGTGTCCTTGGTGAGCTCGAAGTCGAGGAGCGTGCCCGTTCTCGCGAGCCCCCAGTACAGGGGCAGGCAGTTCAGGAACTGGATGTGGCCGACACGCGGCCGGGTGCGAGGATTGTCCACATCGTGAGGCTAGCCCTCGGGTCACGGCGGCCGGCCCGCGCCCCCGGGCCCGTGAATCGGCCCCCGTCCGGCGGTCCGCGCTATCACCCGGACAGGAACGTTCAAACATTCGGGTGACGTGATCTTGCCCTCTCTTGCATTCGGTCGTCACCGTGCTACGCTCGTCGCAAGTTGCAGTTTGGTTTCCCTTGCAGTACAGAGCCTGCGGAGCATGTGACCGCGGGCTCTCGTCGTTCTCAGACGGACGCAGTTGTGCAGAGTCTTCTTCACACTTGCTGGTTCTGGAGCAGGGCAACCCTTTTGAGCCCAAGGAGGGCTTATGGCTACCGGAACCGTTAAGTGGTTCAACGCCGAAAAGGGCTTTGGTTTCATCGCCCAGGAGGGCGGCGGCCCCGACGTCTTCGTCCACTACTCCGCGATCAACGCGACCGGCTTCCGGTCGCTCGAGGAGAACCAGCAGGTGTCTTTCGACGTCACGCAGGGCCCGAAGGGTCCGCAGGCGGAGAACGTCACTCCTGTCTGATCGACAGCAGTACCCAAGGAGCCCCGCGCCGCACGGCGACGGGGCTCCTGCCCTTTCGCGGCCCCCGCGCGGCGCACCGGCACCTTTCGCGGCGCCCCGCGACCTGTACGGCGGGTGAATTCCCGGGGAATTCAGCCGCCGGTGCGGCCCTCTCAGATGTGCTGCATGATCAGCACGAATGTCGTTCCCGGGACGAGCGCCTCATAGGAATGCCTCACGTCCCCCCGATAGGCCATGTAGTCCCCGGGGTCCAGCTCGGCCTCCTCGCCGTGCGGACCGGCTTTCACTTTTCCCGTACTGACGACGAGATGCTCCACCGTGCCCGGAATATGCGGTTCCGACACGCGGGCCGCGCCCGGCTCGGCCCGTAGCCGGTAGACGTCCCGCCGGGCGCCGGGCGGACTGGCGGAGAGCAGGGTGGCGGCGTAGTCCGCCCGCTCGGACGCCACCGTGGGACCCTCCCCGGCCCGGATCACCTGCACGGCGGGGGCGGGCGGCTCGACCAGGGCGCTGAACGGCACGCCCAGCGCGACCGCCAGCGCCCACAGCGTCTCCACGCTCGGGTTCCCGCCGCCCGCCTCCAGCTGCGACAGCGTGGACTTGGCGATGCCCGCCCGCTTGGCCAGCTCGGACAGGGAGAGGCCGGCGCGGGTGCGTTCGCGCCGCAGGGCGGCGGCGATCCAGTCGAGGGGCAGGCGGGGCGGGGTGGGGGCGGCACCATCGACCATGTCGTTCGCTCCAGAAGTACGATCGTTCGGCTTGACGAACACAGCGCTTCCTGTCCATTGTAGAAAACATGCGTTCGACACAGCGAACACCACGGGCGTCCCGGTCGGTCTGGACCGCCTGGACGGCCCGGTTCCCCGGGGCGGAGCCGGATCCCGCTCTGCTCCGCGACGTGGCGCTGGTCTCCTCGGCCGGCGGCATCGTCGGGGTGTCGTTCGGGGCGATCGCCGTCGCGGGCGGGCTGCCGGTCTGGGTGCCGGTGGTCATGTCGCTCCTCGTGTACGCGGGCTCCGCCCAGTTCAGCGCGGTCGGCGTGCTGCTGGCCGGGGGCGGCCCGGCCGCGGCGGCGGCCACGGGCCTGCTGCTGAACACCCGCACGGTGGCCTTCGGCCTGGCCGTCGCCGACACCATCGGCCGGGGCCGGCTCGCCCGCCTGGTGGGCGCGCACCTGGTCACCGACGAGACGGTGGCCTTCACCCTCGCCCAGACCGACCCGGCACGGCGGCGGGCGGCGTTCTGGCTCTCCGGACTCTCGCTGTTCGCCGCGTGGAACACCGGTGTGCTGGCGGGCGCGCTGGCCGGGAGCGCGCTCGGCGACACGGCCCGCTACGGCCTGGACGCGGCCTTCCCCGCCGTCCTCGTCGCCCTGGTCCTGCCCGCCCTGCGCAAGGACCCGGCCGTGCGGCGGTGCGCGCTGCCCGGCGCCGCCCTCGCCCTGGCGGTGACCCCTGCGGTCCCGGCCGGGGTGCCGGTGCTGCTGGCGCTGGCGGGGCTGGCGCTGTACGGCAGGGGGCGGGCGGCGGCATGAGCGCCACGGTGGCCGTGATCCTGGTCCTCGCGGCCGGAACGTACGCGTTCCGGCTGGCCGGTCCGTTGCTGCACGGGCGCGTGCGGCTCCCGGAGCGCGCCCGGGAGCTGCTCTCCGCGGGAGCGGTCGTCCTGCTGGTGGCCCTGCTGGCGACGGGGGCGCTCACCGAGGGCGGGGGCTTCGCCGGGTGGGCGCGTCCGGCCGGGGTGCTGGCGGGGGGTGTCCTGGCGTGGCGCCGGGCCCCGTTCGCGGTGGTCGTGCTGGGCGCGGCGGTGACGACGGCCGCGCTGCGGGCGGCGGGGGTGGCGTGAGGACGGCCGTGCCGGGCCCGGGTGCCGGCGGGTGCCGCCGGGTTCCCGGGCCGGGACCGGCACCGGCTTCCCGGCGGCCGCCCGCGCCTTCCGCGACGCCGTCGCCGAGGACCACGCCGGCCGGTACCGGGACGTGCCGGCGGTCTCTCCGCCGGACCGGACGGTGCCGCCGGAGCACGTCGCCGGACTGCCCGGGAGGCGGGTCTCAGCCTCCCGAGCCGGACGCCGCGCGCACCGGCCGCCGGGGCCGGGGAGCGGGCCGGGCGGGCGTTCCCGGCCGTCCGCGGGTGAGTTCGGGCAGCAGGGTGGCCAGCCCCAGGACGGCCAGGGCGGCGCCGAGCCAGAGGGGCGCGCGCAGGCCCCACGCCTCGATCACGACGGCGCCCAGGGAGGAGCCGAGGATGACGCCGAGGGTGATGAAGGAGGAGTGGACGGTGTTGACCAGCGGGCCGGCGTTGCCGGCCCGCTGGACGCGGGTGACCATGGCCGGGTTCATGGTGACGCCGACCAGGCCGATGCCCAGCACGCACGTCACGGCGGCGGCGGGCAGGCCGGCGAGGACCGCGAAGCCCGCCAGGAACAGGGCGTTGAGCAGCAGGCCGACGGCCAGGACGGGCACGGTGCGGCGGTCGGCGAGCCGGCCGACCACGGTGTTGCCCACCACGGTGGCGGCGCCGTAGGCGATCAGCAGGACGGGGACGGTGCCGGCGGGGAAGCCGGTGACCTCGGTGAGGATCGGGTTGAAGTAGCTGAACGCCGAGAAGGTGGCGCCGATGACGAGGGTGCTGGTGGACAGCGCCCGCCACAGTCCCGGGTTGCGGAAGACCGCGGCCTCCGCCCGCAGGCCGCCCCCGGACCCGGTGCGCTCCAGCCGGGGTATGCCCACCAGGGACACCGCGGCGGCGGCGAGCGCGAGCGCCGAGATCGACCAGAACGCGGCGCGCCAGCCGTACCGTTCGCCGACCAGCGTGGACAGGGGCAGGCCGAGCAGCGTGCCGAGCATCAGGCCGTTCATGGCGACCGCGATCGCCCGGCCGCGGATCTCCGGGCGGGTGAGCTGGGCGCACAGCGAGACGCCGACGCCGAAGAAGGCCTGGGAGGCTACGCCGGTGATGATCCGCGCGGTCATCATCACGCCGTAGCCGGTCGCGGTGGCGGCCAGTACGTTGCCCGCCAGGAAGACGGCGAACAGCACCATCAGGGCCGTCCGCGGCGGCAGTTTCAGCACCGCCACCGTCAGGAACGGCCCGCCGGCCGCCATGGCCACCGCGAAGGCGGTGATCAGGTAGCCGATCTGCGGGACGGTGGCGTTCAGGCCCTCGGCCATCTGCGGCATCAGCCCGGCGACCACGAACTCGCTGGTCACCATGGTGAAGATGCCGAGTGCCAGGACGTACACGGCACGGGGCACGGTCGGACTCCTCTGCTCGGGCCGGGTATCGGCCGCTCTCGCTGCGTGTCGAGTTATGTATTGATCAGTTCAAAACCTGCCCGCACGAAAACCCCCTCACCCGGGGGGTTCGTGTTCAGGACGTCAGCGCGTCCATGGCGGCGTCGGCGATCGCCTCCAGGGCGGCCCGGTCGGCACCGCCCTGACTGGAGACGCGCAGACCGGCGATGGTGGCGTTGAGGAAGCGGGCCAGGGCGTCCGGCTCGCGCACGGAGGTGATGCTGCCGTCCCGCCGGCCGGCCTCCAGCACGGCCCGGAAGGCGGCGAGGCGCCGCGCGGTGTCGCGCTCCAGCAGGCCGGCCGCCCGCGGGTCGCGCGCGGCCAGCTCCACGACGGTGTTCACGCTCAGGCAGCCGAGCGCGCGCCCGGCGGCCTCCCGGTGCTCCGCCTCGCTCTCGACCACCCCGGCGAGCAGCGCGCGGACCCGCTCGGCGGCGGGCCGCTCCGGGTCGTCCAGGAGGGCCAGTTGAGCCGCCGTCATGGCTTCCAGGTAGCGGGACAGGGCCCGCTCGAACAGGTCGTGCTTGCTCTTGAAGGTGTTGTAGATGCTGCTGCGCCCCAGACCGGTGGCCTCGCACAGGTCCTGGGTGGAGGTGGCCTCGTAGCCCTTCTCCCAGAAGGTGTGCATCGCCGCGTCCAGGGCCCGTTCCTCGTCGAAGGTCCTCGGTCGGGCCACGGCAGGAGGTTAGCACAATTTTGGATCGGTGGTTCCAATATCGCTCTCGGGCTCCCCCAGCACGGTGGCGCAGTCCCGCCGGGCCGCGGGACCCAGGAACGGGTGCAGGCGGAGGAAGAGGGTGCGCAGTTCGGAATCCCACTCGCCGCGGAAGGCCGGGTCCCGGCGGACGAGGTCCAGCTCGTTGGCGGCCGTCAGTTCCGCGAAGTCCCGGCGGCGGGCGGGGGAGGGCGTGTGGCTCCGGCCGGTGAAGCGGTCGCGGAAGGGCGCGTCCGGGTCGGCGAAGGACGGGTAGGTGGCCGCGCGGTCGCAGCACGCGTAGAGGTACACGATCGACTCCGCCTCCACGCCGATCACGGACGCCAGGAAGGGGCGGCGGTCCACGGGGAGCAGGGCGGCGGCGAAGCCGTCGGTGCCGTACACGGCGTGGCACAGGCCCGCGAGCTGGAGCGCAGGTCTGGCCCCCCAGGCGGCGAGCTGCCGCTGCACGCGGCGCAGGTGGGCGCGCAGGGTGCCGCCCGGGTGCGGGACGTCATCGGCGCCCAACTGGCGTAACAGCGCCAGGGCCTGATCGGTGACGGGGTCGACGGGGGAGGGAGCGGACATCGGTGAGCATCCTCTCGGAGCTTTCCTGGTGCGCGAAAAGGGTCGGCACCCGTCCACTCCCCACCCCTGGTCCGGACCCCGGCGGAGGGCGCGGGACGGGTTGCCGCCTGGGCCCTGCACCGATCGTCGCGCAGCAGCTGACGCCCAGTCAATCCTAAGATTCGGTCGCCACATCCAAGTGTTAGCTTGGGTCTCATGACCTTGGACGACCTGCGCGTCTTCGTCGCCGTGTGCCGGGCGGGCAGCCTCAGCGCGGTGGCCCGTGACCTGGCGTGCACGCAGTCGGCGGTGAGCCAGCACGTGAAGCGGCTGGAGCGGGAGACGGGCGTCAGCCTCCTGGAGCGGCACGCCCGGGGCGTCGTGCCGACCGAGGCGGGGCGGGTGCTGCAGACCGCCGCGTCGGAGGGCATCGCCGGGCTCGACCAGGCGCTGCGCCGGCTGCGGGACCTGGTGGACGGCGAGGACGGCGTGGTGCGGGTCGCCACGGGCGCGACGACCGTGCGGCACTTCATGTCGGAGGCCGTCGTCGCCTTCCGGCAGCAACACCCGGGCGTCAGCCTGGAGTTCCGCACGGAGAGCTCGAGCCGCGCCTGCTTCGACGCGCTGGCCGGCAGCGACCTCGACCTGGCCTGGATCACCCTCGGCCCTCCCGTGCGCGGGATCGAGCAGCGGCCGGTGGTCGATCTGCCCTGGGTGCTCGCGCTCCGGGCCGACGACCCCCTGGCGTCCCGCCCGTACGTGGAGCCCGCCGAGCTGCGGGCCGTGCGGCTGATCCGGCTGCCGCCGCACTCGACCTCGGCGGCCTGCCTGGACGCGGCCTGCGCCGACCTGGGCGTCCGCCTCGCCTTCGACACCAGCGTCGCCGACTGGGACACCGCACTGCTGCTGGCCGAGCTGGGACTCGGACGGGCGATCGTCCCCGCGCTGCCGGGCCACGCGGTCCCGGGCGACGACGGCCCGCTGCGCCTGGTCCCGGTGCGCGCCCTGCGCCCCCTCTCGGTCGGCTGGGCCGTCCGCCGGTGGGACGCGCTCACCCCGCTGGCGCGGGCGTTCGCGGACACCGTGGTCGACAGCTGCCGCCGCAACGCGCCCGCTCTGTGACGGCGGGGGCCCGGCGCCGGCGGGGCGGCCCGCCCGCTCTGTGACGGCGGCGGTGCCGGCACCGGTGGGGCGGCCCCGGCACCGCGCGCCCGGCGGGCCGCTGCGGCGGGGCGCCCGCGCCGCCGCTACCGCGCGTACAGCCCCTCCACCTCCGCCGCGAAATCCCTCAGGACCGCCTCCCGGCGCAGCTTCATCGACGGTGTCAGGTGGCCGGACTCCTCCGTGAAGTCCTCGGGCAGGATCGCGAAGCGGCGGATCGACTCGGGGCGGGAGACCAGTTTGTTGGCCTCGTCCACCGCGCGTTGCAGCACGGCTGTCAACTCCGCGTCGTCGACCAGGAGTTTCGGGGGGACCGGATGCCTGCCGTTCATCCGGCGCCAGTGGTCGACGCCGCTGGGGTCCAGGGTGATCAGGGCCGAGACGTAGGGGCGGCCGTCGCCCAGGACCATGCAGTGCGAGATCAGGGGGTGGGAGCGCAGCCAGTTCTCCAGCGGGGCCGGGGCCACGCTCTTGCCGCCCGCGGTGATCAGCATCTCCTTCTTGCGGCCGGTGATGGTGAGGTAGCCCTCGTCGTCCAGTTCGCCGAGGTCGCCCGTGGCCAGCCAGCCGTCGGGGGCGGCGGGGACCACGCCGCCCGCCGCCGGGTCCCAGTAGCCGCGCAGCACGTGGCCGCCGGCGACCAGGATCTCGCCGTCCGCGGCTATGCGGATCCGTGTGCCGGGCAGCGGCCAGCCCACCGTGCCCAGACGGGGTTTGAGCGGTGGCGTGACCGTGGACGCGCCCGTGGTCTCCGTCAGGCCGTAGCCCTCGAAGATCTCGATGCCCGCGCCGGCGTAGAACGCGGCCAGGCGGCGGCCAAGCGGGGAGCCGCCGCAGACGGCGTACCTGACCCGGCCGCCCATGGCGTTGCGCAGGCGGCGGTAGACCAGCGGGTCGTAGAAGGCGCGGGCCGTCCTCAGCGAGCGGGACGGGCCCGGGCCGGTACCCGTCTGCTGTGCCTCCAGTGCCTCGCCGTACCTCCGGGCGACGGCCGCCGCGCGGTCGAACGACGTCAGCCGGCCGGCCGCCTCCGCCTTGGCCCGGGCCGCGTTGAACACCTTCTCCAGCATGTACGGGATGGCCAGCAGGCAGGTCGGCCGGAAGCTCGCCAGGTCCGGGAGCAGGTCGTCCGCCCTGATGCTCGGGGCGTGGCCCAGCCGCACCCGCGCGCGGACGCAGGCGATGGCGACCATGCGGCCGAAGACGTGCGACATGGGCAGGAAGAGCAGGACCGAGGCCTCCTCGCCGGTCCGCGCCTTGAAGACCGGGTAGAGCAGCTCGATCGCGTTGTCCACCTCGGCGAAGAAGTTGCCGTGGGTGAGCGCGCAGCCCCTGGGGCGGCCGGTGGTGCCCGAGGTGTAGACGAGGGTGGCGAGCGTGTCGGGGCCGAGCACCCCGCGCCGTACCTCCACCTCCTGGTCGGAGACGTGCGCGCCGGCCTCGGCCAGCCGCTCGACGTGATCCTTCTCGATCACCCACACGTGCCGCAGGTCGGGCAGGCGTCCGCGCTCCGGGCCGAGGGCCGCCGCCTGGCCGGCCGTCTCCGTGACGAGGGCGACCGCGCCGGAGTCCTGGAGGATCCAGCGGGCCTGGAAGACGGAGGAGGTGGGGTAGACGGGGACGGTCACCAGGCCGGCGGCCCAGGCGGCGAAGTCGAGGAGCGTCCACTCGTAGCGGGTGCGGGCCATCACCGCGATCCGGTCGCCCGGCGCCAGGCCCTCGGCGATCAGGCCCTTGGCCACGGCCAGCACCTCGCCGGCGAACTCCGCCGCCGTGACGTCCCGCCACCGGCCGTCCGCCGCCTTGCGGCTGAGCACCGCGGCTCCCGGAGCCGCGCCCGCGTTGTCGAACGGCAGGTCGGCGAGGGACCCGTGCCGCACCGGCCGGGCCAGGGGCGGTACGGACGCCTCCCGCACGGCGCCGTCCAGCCGCCGTGTCTCGGGCTCGACCAGGACGGGCTCCGGGCGCACGTCGTCGAAGGCGGAAGAAGGACGGACGAAGGACACGGGCGGCTCCTGGGGCGTGCAGCGGAGTACTGCTTGTTGCAGGGGACCTGCTGCAGGGGAATACGTGCCTCGTACGCCGAGGCGCTCACCGGCGGGGGCCGCGGTCCTGGGTCACCGCCGGTAGGCAGGGGATCGTACGGGGCTCGCGTGGCGGGTTCGTGCGGGTTCGGGGGTGGTCCGGGGCCGGGCCTGTGCAGTCTCGGGGGTTACGTGAGGGTTTTTCAGGTTCCACCGTCCGCTGCCGGGTTCGTTCCGGGATCGCCGTCGGCCCTGCCCGTCCGCCGCGCGCACCGCGACCGGGCCCCGGCCGGGGTTCATCCCGGCCCGCCCCCACCCGCGACACGACCTTACCTGCGGTAACCTTACTTTGAAGTAAGCACGAGTGGGCCTCTTTCGGCAGGGGGAGACGCGCATGGCCGACCGCTGTCCGAACTTCACCGGCACCGCGCCCGGCAACTCCCCGCCCCGCCGTCCGGGCCCTGTCGCGGGCATCGCCGCGACCGCGGGCCGGACGGACCGCGCGGCCGCCGGGGCGGGCGCCGCCGGCCCGGTCCGCTCCCCCGCGCCGCGCGGTCCCGCCGGGCACGGGGTGACGGCCGGCGCGGTCGCGCCGGACTTCCTCGGGACGAGGACGACCGCCGCCGTCCCGCCGCTCGTCCGCGAGGCGGGCCGCCGGACGAACCCCCTCGCCCGGGGCGGACCGCCCGTCGACACCGCCGAGACCACCATCCGGCCCGCCCGGCCCGCCTCGTGCGCGGCCGACGGGCAGGCCGTCCGGGTGTGCGGCCAGAGCCTGCCGGGGGCGTGATGTCCCCCGGCCCTCTCGTCCTCGCCCGCTCCCCCTCCCTGGCGCCCCTGCTCGCCCGGGGCGCCGCGCTGTCCCCCTTCAAACGGCCGCGCCCCGGGGCACGGCTCCCGCGCACCCGGCTGGTGCTGCCCGGCCTGCGGGTCGATCCCGCGCGGCTGGCCCGGTACGAGCGGGTCTGCGGGTTCCCGGCCGGGACGGACGCGCTGCCGGTGACCTATCCGCACGTGCTGGGCTTCCCGCCGGCCATGCGGCTGATGAGCGCCCCGGACTTCCCCCTGCCGCTGCTCGGCCTGGTCCACACGTCGGTCACCGTCACCCGGCACCGGGCGCTCGCCCTCGCCGAGGAGTACGAACTGACCGTGTACGCCGACGGTCTCGCGCCGCACCGGCGCGGCACCGAGGCCGCCGTCGTCACCGAGCTGCGGGCCGGCGGCGCGGTGGTGTGGGAGTCGCGGAGCACCTATCTGGCCCGGCACCGCACCTCCCACCGGGCCGCCCCGCCCCCGGACGAGCCGTGCGAGCCCCTGCCCGCCGTCGCCGGGTGGCGGCTGGAAGCGGACGCCGGGCGGCGCTACGGCGCCGTCTCCGGGGACCGCAACCCGATCCACCTGCATCCGCTCGCCGCGCGGCTGTTCGGCTTCCCGCGGACCGTCGCGCACGGCATGTGGACCGTGGCCCGCTGCCTGGCCGCGCACGGCACGCCCGACGCGGCCGTGGTGCGGGCGCGGTTCCGGGCTCCCGTGCCGCTGCCGGGCAGCGTGACGTACGCGGCGCGGGACGGGCGGTTCGAACTGCGGGGCGGCGGCCGGGTGCACCTGACCGGGGAGGTCTACCCGGTGTGAACCGGCGGCCCGTCCGGCTCCTCGGGCGGTGGCCAGGGGCGGCCCGCCATGAGATTGCCCAGCCCCGCCCACGCGAAGTTCATCAGGGTGGCCGCCGCCTGCCCGGCCGTGACGCCCGGGGTGGCGTTCGCCCAGGCGGCGAGCGACTCGGCGGCGCCCACCAGTGCCTCGGCGAGGCCGGCGACCTCGCGCTCGGGCAGGTCCGGATCGCGATGGGCCTCGCGGGCGGCGGCGAGGATCAGCTGCGTGACGAACGCGACGATCTCCTCGCGCATCGCGGTGACCTCGGCGGCGAACGGCTCGCCGTGGGTGCGGGCCTGCCGGTGCAACACCGCCCAGCCGTCCGGGTGGTGCGCGGTGTGCGTGAAGAACGCCCGCAGGCCTTCCCAGAGTTGGCGGTCGGCGGGCAGGTCGCGGCGGACGCCGCCGCGCACGGCCTCGGTCAGGGCCCGGGCCTCGCGGCGGATGCAGGCCGTGAAGAGGTCCTCCTTCGAGTTCAGGTACAGGTACACCAACGGCTTGGAGACACCGGCGAGTTCGGCGATCTCGTCCATCGACGCGGCCCGGTACCCGCGCTGCCCGAAGACCCGTACGGCGGCGTCCAGCATCTGCTGCTCACGGACCGCACGCGGCATCCGCTTGTTCCTCACGGCACCCATGCTGATCAGCGTACGGTCCGTCGCGGCCCGTCACGTCCCCGTCAGACGGCGGCGGGCACCCGCCGCGGCGCGTCCGCCGGCTCGTCGTCCACCGGGGAGGCGCCGACGCTGTCGTAGGCGTCCCGGTCGAGCAGGCCCTCGCGGGCCGAGACCAGGACCGGCACCAGGGCCTGCCCGGCGACGTTGAGCGCGGTGCGGATCATGTCGAGGATGGGGTCGATGGCCAGGAGCAGGCCCACGCCCTCCATGGGCAGGCCCAGGGTGGACAGGGTGAGGGTCAGCATGACCGTCGCGCCGGTCAGGCCGGCCGTGGCGGCAGAGCCGACCACCGAGACGAAAGCGATCAGCAGGTAGTCGCCGACGCCGAGCCGGATGTCGAAGATCTGGGCGACGAAGATCGCGGCGATCGCGGGGTAGATCGCGGCGCAGCCGTCCATCTTCGTGGTCGCGCCGAACGGCACCGCGAAGGAGGCGTACTCGCGCGGGACGCCGAGGCGCTCGGTGACCTTCTGGGTCAGCGGCATGGTGCCCACCGAGGAGCGGGAGACGAAGGCCAGCTGGATCGCGGGCCAGGCGCCCTTGAAGAACTGGACCGGGTTGGCCTTGGCGACGCCGGCGAGCAGCGCCGGGTAGACCACGAGCAGCACGATCAGGCAGCCGGCGTAGATGTCGGCGGTGAAGGTGGCGTACTGGCCGATCAGGTCCCAGCCGTAGGTGGCGATGGCGTTGCCGATGAGGCCGACGGTGCCGAGCGGGGCCAGGCGGATGACCCACCACAGCGCCTTCTGCAGGAGTTCGAGGACGGACTCGCTCAGGGTGAGGACGGGCTGGGCCTTCTCGCCGAGCTGGAGGGCGGCGATGCCGGCGACGGCGGCCATGAAGACGATCTGCAGGACGTTCAGCTCGGTGAACGGCGTGATCACGTCGGTGGGGACGATGCCGGTCAGGAAGTCGATCCAGGAGCCGGTGGTCTTCGGCCTGGCGCCGTCCTCGGGGGTGAGGCCGGTGCCGGCGCCCGGGTCGGTCACCAGGCCGATGACGAGGCCGATGCCGACCGCGATCAGCGAGGTGATCATGAACCACAGGAGGGTGCGGGAGGCCAGGCGGGCCGCGTCGTCGACCTTCCGCAGGTTGGTGATGGAGACGAGGATCGCGAAGAAGACGAGCGGGGCGACGGCGAGCTTCAGCAGGCCGACGAAGGTGCCGCCGATCTTCTCCAGGGTCGTCACGAGCCAGGACAGGTCCTGGCCGCGGGCGATCCAGCCGAGCAGCACGCCCAGGGCGAGGCCGGCGAGTATCTGGGCCCAGAAGGGCACCTTGAAGGACTTGGGGGCGGGTGTGGACACGGACATGCTCCGTCGGGGCGCGTAGAGGCTGACGTGGAAGGGGGCGAGGGGGAACGTCAGGGGCGACAGGTCGCCGACGCGCACCGGCAGAGGTCCACGTGCAGGCGCGCCACGAGCGGGATGCTCCGGGGCGTGGGGGACGCGGCTGCGGGCTTCATGGTGAAGACCTTAACACTTGAGCTTTGAGCCCCTCAAAGCCTGCCTTTGAGAGGCTTAGGGCCACATCCGCCCATACAACGCAAAGGGGATTGTTCAGGAGGGCTGGCCCTGCGCCCGGGCGCTGTCGTCGGCCACGTCCTCCTGGCTGCGGTTGGCCTCCAGGTTGGCCTTCACCCGGTCCACCCGCCGCACGATCTGCTCCGAGGCCCGGTCGCGCTCCTTGCGCAGCACGACGAAGCTGATCGGCGCGGAGATCAGCAGGGCGAGCAGGACGATCCACAGGCCGTTGGAGTCGCCGAGGCCGCGCGGGGCCAGACCGGAGTAGACGAGGCCCCAGACGACCACGAGGCAGCCCGCGAAGATCCCGAGGCGCATCAGCGTGTAGCGGAGCATCTCTATCCACTCTTCCGTGTCCGGGGGTGCCCCCCGCTCGAGGAGCACGGGGGCGGAACCATGCCCAAAAGGGGCACCGTCCAGTGAAGCACGCCCGGCCGCCGGTCCCGCAGGGGGGTGCGCGGCACGCGCGGGTCAGCCCAGCGGCAGCAGCATGACGACGTCGTCCCGGTCGTCGCCGGGGGCGAGGCGGATGGCGCCGGGCACCCGGCCGACCTCCTTGTAGCCGCAGGAGGCGTAGAACCGCTCCAGGCCCAGGCCGCCCCGGCAGGTGAGCCGGATCGCCTCGATGCCGTCGAGGGTGCGGGCCGCGTCCGCAGCGGCCGCCAGCAGGTCGCGGCCGTGGCCCTTGCCCTGGTGCCGGGGGTGCACCATCACCGTGTACAGCCACAGCCAGTGCGTCATCAAGCGGTGGGTGTTGAAGGTGAGGAACGCGGTCGCGGCGACGCGCCCCTGCTCGTCGTGGCCGACGAGGAGCCGGGCGCGCCCCTCGGCCATGGCCACGAAGTGCTTCACCAGGTCCGGCCGGATCTCCTCCCGCGTCACCGGCGGCACGAAGCCGACGGCCCCGCCCGCGTTGGACACGTCGGCCCACAGGTCGAGCAGGCCGTCGCGCAGGGCGGGGGTCACGGCGGGGTCCAGCGTGAAGGTAAGGGCCATGCCGGAAGGTTATTCATTACGCACGCCTGGTCTCAACGGTGTCCCGGAGAGCGGACGCCCCCCGTCAGCCCAGGGCCCGCGCCGCCACTTCCAGGTCCGACACCAGCCCCCGGTACGCCGCCTCCCGGTCGTCCGCGCGCAGCACCGACGACGGGTGGACGGTGGGCACCAGCCGTTCGGGGCGCCCGTGGATCTCCTCCTCCAGTACCGTCCCGCGCACCTGGGTGACCCGGAAGGACGGGCCGAGCAGGGCCTTCCCGGCCGTCGCGCCCAGCACCACGACGAGCTCCGGCCGGACGAGGGCCAGTTCGGCGGCGAGCCACGGCCCGCACGCCGTCGTCTCCCGCCGGGTCGGCGACTTGTGGACGCGCCGCTCGCCGGGCCCGGCCCGGGTGAACTTGAAGTGCTTGACGGCGTTGGTGACGTAGGCCTCGCCGGGGTCGATGCCCGCCTCGGCCAGCGCCCGGTCGAGCAGCTTGCCGGCCGGCCCGACGAAGGGCCTGCCCTGCCGGTCCTCCTGGTCGCCGGGCTGCTCCCCGACGAACATCACGCGCGCGTGCTCGTCGCCCGCGCCGAACACGGTCCGGGTGGCGTCGCGGTGCAGGGGGCAGCCCCGGCAGCCGGCGGCGGCCCGGCGCAGTTCGTCGAGCCCGGCGCCCTGCGGGACGAAGGGCTCTGCGGTGTAGGCGTCCTCGGGAGCCTTCGTGCTGGGCATGCCCGCCGGGTACCGCGCCGCCGGCGGCTCACACCCGCATGGGCTGCGGCGACTCCCGTCGCGCCGGATCGGGGCCGTCGTACTCGCGGATGATCTCGTAGCGGGTGTTGCGCTCCACCGGCCGGAAGCCGGCGTCGCGGATCAGTTCCAGCAGGTCCTCGCGGGTGAGCTTGCTGGGCGTGCCGAAGTTGTCGGCGTCGTGGGTGATCTTGTACTCGACGACCGAGCCGTCCATGTCGTCGGCGCCGAACTGCAGGGCGAGCTGGGCGGTGTTGATGCCGTGCATCACCCAGAAGACCTTCACGTGCGGCACGTTGTCGAACAGCAGCCGGGAGACGGCGAAGGTCTTCAGCGCCTCCGCGCCGGTGGCCATCCGGGTGCGGGCCTGCAGCCGGTTGCGGACCTTGCCGTCCTTGACGTCGACGAAGTCGTGCTGGTAGCGCAGCGGGATGAAGACCTGGAAGCCGCCGGTCTCGTCCTGCAGCTCGCGCAGCCGCAGCACGTGGTCCACGCGGTGGCGGGGCTCCTCGATGTGCCCGTAGAGCATGGTGCACGGGGTCTTCAGGCCCTTTTCGTGGGCCAGCCGGTGGATGCGCGACCAGTCCTCCCAGTGGGTGCGGTGGTCCACGATGTGCTGCCGAACCTCCCAGTCGAAGATCTCCGCGCCGCCGCCGGTCAGCGACTCCAGGCCGGCGTCGATCAGCTCGTCGAGGATCTCGCTCGCGCTCAGCCCGGAGATGGTCTCGAAGTGGTGGATCTCGGTGGCGGTGAAGGCCTTCAGGGAGACGTTGGGCAGGGCCTTCTTCAGCTCCCGCAGCGAGCGCGGGTAGTAGCGCCACGGCAGGTTGGGGTGCAGGCCGTTGACGATGTGCAGCTCGGTGAGGTTCTCCGACTCCATCGCCTTGGCGAGCTTGACGGCCTCCTCGATGCGCATGGTGTAGGCGTCCTTCTCGCCCGGCTTGCGCTGGAAGGAGCAGTACGCACAGGAGGCCGTGCACACGTTGGTCATGTTGAGGTGACGGTTGACGTTGAAGTGCACGACGTCGCCGTTCTTGCGGGTGCGCACCTCGTGGGCCAGACCACCCAGCCAGGCCAGGTCGTCGGACTCGTACAGCGCGATGCCGTCCTCGCGGGTCAGCCGCTCGCCGGAGCGGACCTTCTCCTCCAGCTCGCGCTTGAGCCCGACGTCCATGCCGTTACCTCCACCTAGAGACAGACTCCGTCAACCGTACTCCCGGACCGTCAGACCTCTTCGGGCAGCTCACCCACCCGGTTCTCCCACTTGGTGGAGAGCACGATGGTGGTGCGGGTCCGCGAGACGCCCCTGGTGCCGGAGAGCCGTCTGATGATCTTCTCCAGGCCGTCCACGTCCGTGGCCCGCGCCTTGAGCATGAAGGAGTCGTCGCCGGCGATGAACCAGCAGTCCTCGATCTCGGGCAGGTCCTTCAGCCGGCGCGCCACGTCCTCGTGGTCGGCGGCGTCGGAGAGCGAGATGCCGATCAGGGCGGTGACGCCGAGGCCGAGCGAGGCGGCGTCGACGGTGGCGCGGTAGCCGGTGATGACACCGGCCGCCTCCAGCCGGTTGATGCGGTCGGTGACGCTGGGTCCCGACAGGCCGACGAGGCGTCCCAACTCCGCGTAGGAGGCCCGGCCGTTCTCCCTCAGGGCCTGGATGAGCTGCCTGTCCACCGCGTCCATGCGATCGAAGCCTTCCGCTGAAGAGGTCTGAAGAGTGTCAGGTGTGGGGTGTGCTCAGGTGGTGCGGGACCCGCCGCCGAGTTCGCCCTCCCAGCGGCGGTAGAGCCGGTGCGGCACGCCCGCCGCGTCGAGTACGCGTCCGGCGACGAAGTCCACCAGGTCCTGGATGTGCGTCGCGCCCGCGTAGAAGGCGGGAGAGGCGGGCACCACGGCCGCGCCCGCGTCGTCGAGGGCCACCAGGTGCCGCAGGGTCTGGCCGTTCAGCGGGGTCTCGCGCACGGCCACGACCAGCTTGCGTCCCTCCTTGAGGGTCACGCTCGCCGCCCGTTGCAGCAGGTCCTTGGAGAGCCCGAGCGCCACCCCGGCCACGCAGGCCGTCGAGGCGGGCACGATCAGCATGCCCTTGACCGGGTACGACCCCGAGGACGGCCCGGCCGCGAGGTCCCCCGCGTTCCAGTACCGCACCCCGTCGAGGTCGACGGCGAAGGTGCCGGGCTTGCCGTCGGCCCCCCGCGCCAGCCACTGCGCCAGGTCGTCCCGCCAGTGCGCGTCCCGGAAGGAGATCCCGGTCTCGTCGAGCAGGGTGAGCCGCGAGGCCCGGGACACCACGAGGTCGACGCTCTCGCCCGCGGCGAGGAGGGCGCGCAGCACGGCGGCGGCATAGGGCGTCCCCGACGCCCCCGACACCCCCACGATCCAAGGCGCGCGCTGCGTTTCTCCTGCGTTCACGTCTTGAGCCTACCGGCGGGCGGGGGCGTGCTCAGGCCCGGTCGGCCGCTTTCGGGTCGACCGGGAGCCGCCCGGTGCCGACCGTCAGCTTGCCCAGCGGACTGTCCAGGACGAGGTCCGTGCCGTACGGGACGGTGTCCCGGCCGCGGTAGCCGTCCGGGCCCGGGTTCCACATGGTCACCACGTGGCCGCGCAGCGGATCGACGACCAGGTAGTTGGCGATGCCCCGCGCGGCGTACCGGCGGGGCTTCAGCTCGTAGTCCCGGTGCACGCTCTCCGGCGACACCACCTCGGCGACGAGCTCGATCAGGTCGGCCGGGTACGCGCTGCGGTTCTCGGCCTCCGCCTCGGCCGGAATGACCGCGAGATCGGGGCAGAACTCGTTGGCCTCGTCGAAGAGGAAGGCCACGTCGCTGACCAGCGCCCAGCCGTGCGGCAGCTGCGCCTCGACCATGGCCCACAGCCGCTGGATCGACTTTCCGTGGAACGGCCTGACCGGGTTCATCACGATGCTGCCCTCGACAATCTCCGTCAGGTAGCCGGGGAACATGTCCTCCAGCTTGCTGAGCTGCGAGTGCAGGCGGTCGATGCCCGAGACGGTCACGGTGGCCTCCCTGGGGTCCTGCCCTCGATGGTAGGCCGCACCGTAGTCACACGGTCAGACCGCGCACCAGCAGGTCGAGCAGCGCGCACCCGAACAGGGCGATGCCGATGAAGCCGTTGACGCTGAAGAAGGCGCGGTTGACGCGGGACAGGTCGTGGGGGCGGACGATGGTGTGCTCGTAGACGAAGGCGCCCGCGACGATCAGCAGGCCCAGCCAGAAGAAGGCGCCCGCACCGGTGGCCAGGGCGTACCAGACGAACAGGGCCGTGGTCACCGTGTGGCAGGCCCGGGCCCCCCAGATGGCGGCCGGGACGCCGAAGCGGGCCGGGACCGACCTGACGCCGATCCTCCGGTCGGCCTCGACGTCCTGGCAGGCGTAGATGAGGTCGAAGCCGCCGATCCAGACGCCGACGGCGAGGCCGAGGAGCACCGCGTCCCAGGACCACTCCCCGGTGATCGCCAGCCAGCCGCCGATCGGGCCCATCGCCTGGGCCAGGCCGAGGATGGCCTGGGGGAAGTCCGTGAACCGCTTGCCGTACGGGTACACCACCATCGGGATCACCGCGACGGGGGCCAGGGCCAGGCACAGCGGGTTGAGCAGCGCGGCCGCCCCGAGGAAGACGACCAGGGCGATCAGCGCGCCCGTCCAGGCGTGCCGCACCGACATCGCGCCGGTCACCAGTTCGCGCTGGGCCGTGCGCGGGTTGCGCGCGTCTATCTCCCGGTCGATGATCCGGTTGACCGCCATGGCGAAGGTGCGCAGGCCGACCATCGCCAGGGTGACCAGCAGGAGGCGGACCCAGTGGACGTTGCGGTCCCAGTGGTACATCGCCGTGAGCGAGGCGATGTAGGCGAAGGGCAGGGCGAACACCGAGTGCTCGATCATCACCAGGCGCAGGAACGCCCTGGCGCGTCCCGGCTGCGGAATCGCGGCGGAGGCGCTGGTCACAGCCCGTACTCCTTCCAGCGGCGGCTCACCTTCGCCGCCGTCTGCGGGTCGGACTCCACCATGTCCGGCCACCCGCCGTCGCGCGTGTAGCCCTCCTCGGGCCACTTCCGCGTCGCGTCGATGCCCGCCTTGCCGCCCCAGAACTGCTGGTAGGAGGCGTGGTCGAGGTGGTCGACCGGTCCTTCGACGACGGTGAGGTCGCGGGCGTAGTCCGTGTTGCCCAGGGCCCGCCAGGCGACCTCGTGCAGGTCGTGCACGTCGCAGTCGGCGTCGACGACCACGATCAGCTTGGTCAGCGACATCATGTGCGCGCCCCAGATGGCGTGCATCACCTTCTGGGCGTGCTTGGGGTACTTCTTGTCGATCGAGACGATCGCGCAGTTGTGGAAGCCGCCCGCCTCCGGCAGGTGGTAGTCCACGATGTCCGGGACGATGATCTTCAGCAGGGGGAGGAAGAAGCGCTCCGTCGCGCGGCCCAGCGGCCCGTCCTCGGTCGGGGGGCGGCCCACCACGATCGACTGGAGCAGGGGGCGGCGGCGCGTGGTGACGCAGTCGATGGTCAGCGCCGGGAACGGCTCCTGCGGGGTGTAGAAGCCGGTGTGGTCGCCGAAGGGGCCCTCCGGGAGCATCTGGCCGGGCTCCAGCCAGCCCTCCAGGACGACCTCGGCCTGGGCCGGGACCTGGAGCGGCACCGTCTTGCAGTCGACCATCTCGATCCGCTTGCCCGCGACGAACCCGGCGAACAGGTACTCGTCGATGTCGCCGGGCAGCGGCGCGGTGGAGGCGTAGGTCACGGCGGGCGGGCAGCCGAAGGCGATCGCGACGGGCAGCCGCTCGCCCCTCCTGGCCGCCACCTGGTAGTGGTTGCGGCTGTCCTTGTGGATCTGCCAGTGCATGCCGATGGTGCGCCTGTCGTGCCGCTGGAGGCGGTACAGGCCCAGGTTGCGGATGCCCGTCTCCGGGTCCTTGGTGTGGGTCAGGCCCAGGTTGAAGAAGGAGCCGCCGTCCTTCGGCCAGGTGAACAGGGCCGGCAGCCGGTCGAGGTCCACGTCGTCGCCGGTCAGCACGACCTCCTGCACGGGGGCGTCCTTGACCTTCTTCGGCGGGACGTGCGCCATCGCGCCCAGCTTGCCGAAGGCCTCGCGCACGCCGACGAACCCGTGCGGCAGCTCGGGCCTGAGCAGCCCGCCGATCTTCTCGGAGATCTCGCCGTACGACTTCAGCCCCAGCGCCTTCAGCAGGCGGCGGTCGGTGCCGAAGACGTTCATCGCCAGCGGCATGTCCGAGCCCTTCACGTTCTCGAAGAGCAGGGCGGGGCCACCGGCCTTGTTCACCCGGTCGACGATCTCACCGACCTCCAGATACGGGTCGACCTCGGCCTTGATGCGCTTGAGGTCTCCCTCGCGCTCCAGCGCCCTGAGCAGGGAGCGAAGATCGTCGTAAGCCATGGGGTCAAGTATCCCCGAGGGGCTACCCTGGCCCTGAACCTGGGGGCTGCACCACGGCCCCGACGACCCCTTCCGCTGGAGAGGCCCATGCTCCGGGTGCTGATGTTCCTGATCCCCCTGGCGCTGAGCGTCTACGCGTTCATCGACTGCATCAGCACGAAGGACGAGGACGTGCGCCACCTGCCCAAGGCGCTGTGGGCGATCCTCGTGCTGCTGTTCCCGCTCGTCGGTTCGATCTCCTGGATCATCGCGGGCAAGCGGCGCAGCCTGGCCGCCGAGGGCTGGTCCGGGGTCCGCGGCGGCCGGTCGCGGCAGTGGGTCGCGCCCGACGACAACCCCGAGTTCCTCAAGTCCCTCGACGAGGAGAGGAAGAAGGACGACCCCGAGCGGGACGAGCCCTGAGAGAGGTCAGTCCTTCAGGGCGGTGACGAAGGCGGCCCAGGCCGCGCGGCGCAGGAACAGGACGGGACCGTCAGGGGTCTTGCTGTCGCGGACGGGGACGGTGGCGGGGAAACCGGGGGCGATTTCCACGCAGTTGCCGCCGTCGTCGTCGCTGTGGCTGCTCTTGATCCAGGTCATCGCGCCGAGTTCGTGCCTGCTCATGCTGCTTGTACCCCTCCAACGCGTCGCTGATCAGAGCGGCGGACTCACCAGGTGACGGAGCATCCGACCTGAGCACATCATAGGTCCGGTTGTGGCGCACGTAGAGGGACGGATCGTTGCTGAAATGGCCGCGGTCCAGCGACTCCGAGTAGACCCAGCGCTCCCCGTCGGGCAGCGTGATCAGCGCCATGGAGGTCTTGGGCCGCCTGAGTTCGGCGCGGGCGGCCGGAGCGATCTGGATACGGATGTTGGGGCGCCGCCCCATCGCCAGCAGGTGCGCGCACTGGTCGCGCATCACGGACGCGTTGCCCATGACGTTGCGCAGACAGCTCTCGTCGAGGATCGCCAGGTAGAGAGGGCCGTCGTCGGACATGAAGCGCCGCTGTCGGCTGAGTCGCGCGCGGACGCGGTCCTCCACCTCTTCCGCGCTCGCCGGAAGACGGGAGAACAACGCCCGCGCGTAGCCCGGGGTCTGCAACAAGCCGGGTACGACCTGCACCTGGTACTCGTACAACTCCACGGCCACCGCATCCATCTCGGCCCTCCGCCGGAACCAGTCCGGATGCTCCACCTGCGGATACCAGTCGATCTTCCCCCACAGCCGCAGCAGCACCCCGCCCGTCCCGAGGACCTCGTCGCACTTCTTCGCGAACGTGTCCTGCGGCACCCGCGTGCCCGCCTCGACGCGGGCGACGTGGGAGCGGTCGCACGGGATCCGGGACGCGAGGGCCTCCTGCGTGAGCGGCGCGGCCTCGCGATAGTGCCTGAGCAGCTCCCCGAACACGGCGGCGGTGCCGGCGCCCGCTCCGGCCCCGGCGTTGCGTCGGCTCACGGGTCCCCCTTCCGTGACAGTGGTCCAGTGGCACGCGTGAAGCGTTGATCCGCACCGTTCCCATGAGCGACGCTCGGTACACCCAGAGTGATGAAGTGGGTACGGAGAGAACATGGTTGAGCGGAGCTCGAAGGAAATCGGCAGGGGAACACTCGTCTACGACCCCCGGTCGGACAGGGTCGGCGAGTACCGGGGGAAGGCGGGCCCGTACGCGATGCTGCGTCCGGTCGGCGGGGGCCGGGAGTGGGAGGCCGACGCGGACCTGGTCCGCCCGGCGACCGCCGAGGAGCGGCTGAGCGCGGGCGTGCGGGCCGCCAACGCCCGGTCCGACCAGGGGCGTCACGGGGTGGAGGACCTGAGCCGGCCGCCCGTGCCGGTGCCCGGCTGCCCGGACTGCGCGGAGCTGGCCGCGCGGCGGGAGGAGGCCCGTGCCCGCACCGACCGCACCGCCGAGACGGACGCGAACGTGCTGCTGCGCCGCCACCGGCGGCGGGACCACGAGGGGGACGCGGAGGTGCGGGTCCGCCGGTTCTTCCGCTACGTGCCCTACACGATCGTGCAGGACCCGTCGGCGGAACCGGAGTACGAGGCCCGCTGCGTCTCGGGCGACGAGGCGGACTGCGGCGCCGCCTCCGGCCCGTGTCCCGGCCCGGCGGAGGTGGAGGAGTGGCAGCGGCGGCACACGCAGGAGACCCGGCACACCCGCTACCGCCGCACCTTCGCGGACTACGCGGTGCTGGAGCGGCAGGGGTGAGCCGTGGCCGTCAGGAGGCCCCGAGCAGCCTCCTGACCTCGGGCGGCGGCTCCCTGACGGAGTCGGCCGTGACGAGGCGGACGTCGCCCGGGGCCTCCGCCACCGCGAGGGCGACGCGGGGGTCCACGCCCTCGACCGCGTGGACGGTCACCGGGGTCGGCGGGTCCCCCTCGCCGGAGTCCCCGGGGGTGTCGTCACACCCCGGGCGGGTGGCGGTGCCGATCGCCTTCCCGGCGGGGGCGTCGATCTCCTCCCCGCCCAGGTACCTGCGGCCGTCGTACTCGACGACGTACGCGCAGGACGACACGGGTCCGGCGGCGCCGTCCGCCACCGCCGTGCAGCCCGCGGACAGCAGGACGGCGACCGCCGCCGGCAGCGCCCGCACGGGCCCGCTCCCGCCCCGCGCGCATGGCGTCCTCATCGGTGTGCCTCCTTCTGGAGCGCCGGCTCCGGTTCGACGGGTCCGGTACGAAGACGTGCCGGGCCGCCCGGACGTTCAGTGCGCCGGCTCTCCTTCCGACACCAGCCTCCCCCCGGCCGCGCCGCCCTCCGGGCCGAGGTCGATCCGCCAGTCCGAGGCGCGGACGACGTCCGGGTCGTGCTCGATGGCGACGACGGAGTGGCCCGCGTCGACGAGGCGTTGCAGGACGCCGAGGAGGCGGGCGGTGTCGGCGGCGTGCAGGCCGGTGGTCGGTTCGTCCAGCAGGTAGAGCGTGCGGCCCGCGGCGCGGCGGCCCAGCTCCTTGGCGAGTTTGAGGCGCTGGGCCTCGCCGCCGGAGAGCGTCGGGGCCGGCTGGCCGAGCGGGAGGTAGCCGAGGCCGACGTCCGCCAGCCGCCGCAGGCGGGACGCCACCGACGGGACGTCCCCGAACAGCGTCAGCGCCTCGTCCACCGTGGCCCGCAGCACCCCGGCGATGTCGTACCCGTCGTAGCGCACGGAGAGCACCTCGGGCCGGAAGCGACGGCCCCGGCAGGCCGGGCAGCGCACCTCCACGGCCGGCAGGAAGTGCATGTGGACGCTGAGCACGCCCGCCCCCTCGCAGCGTTCGCAGCGCCCGCCGGGGACGTTGAAGGAGAAGTGGCCGGGGGTGAGCCTCCCCCCGGACCTCGCCGCGAACGCCTCCCGGATCGGCGTGAACACCTCCGCGTACGTCGCCGCGTTGGAGCGCGGCATGCGGCCGACCGGCTCCTGGTCGATCAGGACGGCCTTGGCCAGGTGCTGCCAGCCGTCGATCCCGTCGTGCTCGCCGGGCAGTTCCCCCGCCCCGTGGAAATGGCGGCGGGCGGCCCGGCCCAGGACGTCCAGCAGCAGCGTCGACTTGCCGGAACCGGACGGTCCGGTGACCGCGACCAGGCGGCCGAGCGGGATGCGGACGGTGAGGTCCTTGAGGTTGTGCGCCCGGGCCCCGCGGATCACCAGCGCCGCGTCGCCGTCCCCCCGCCGCCGCGACCGCGGCGCGGACAGCCGGCCCGCCAGGTACGCCCCCGTCACCGAGCCCTCGGTCCGCGCCACCTCCTGCGGCGTGCCCTCGGCGACGATCCGGCCGCCGTCCCGGCCCGCGCCCGGGCCGACGTCCACGACGTGGTCCGCCGCCCGCAGCACCTCCAGGTCGTGCTCGATGACCAGGACCGTGTTGCCGAGGTCGCGCAGCCGGCGCAGGACGCCGATCAGGCGGGCGGTGTCCGAGGGGTGCAGGCCGACGGTCGGCTCGTCAAGGACGTACAGCACGCCCGTCAGCCCGGAGCCCAGCAGGGCGGCCAGCCGCAGCCGCTGCGCCTCGCCCGCCGACAGGCTCGGCGTGGACTGCGCCGGGGTGAGGTAGCCGACCCCGACGTCCACCAGCCGCCGCACCCGCTCCGCCAGGTCGGCGACGACCGGCTCCACGAACAGCCACTCGTCACCGGCCGACCGCCGCCGCAGCCCGGCCAGCCAGTCCGCGAGCCCGGTCAGCGGCAGCGCGGCCGCCTCGGTGATCGTCAGGCCGTGCACGGTCACCGCCCGGCTCTCCGGCCGCAGGCGCGTCCCGGCACACTCCCCGCAGACCTGCTTCACCAGCGCGTGCCGCTCGGCGCGCTCCCGGTACCCGGGGTCGTCGACGCGGTCGGCGTAGCGCCGCATCAGCGCCGTCACCACGCCCTCGAAACGGCCCGCGGTGACGGTCGCCGGCGGCTGCACGGCCGGGAAGTGCCGCCGGAACTCGGCGCTTTCGACGCCGTACAGGACCAGGTCGCGCTGTATGTCGTCCAGTTCGCCGAACGGCGTGCGGTCCTGGAAGGTGAAGCCGTAGTGGCGGGCGGCGGCCCGCAGGATCGCGGCGTTGTGCTCGGCGGTCCTCGGGTGCCAGCCCCGCACGGCGCCGTCGGCGACCGGGCGTGTGGCGTCGACCAGCCGCCGCACGTCCGCGCGGATCACCTCGCCGAGGCCGGTGCAGGCCGGGCAGGCGCCGGCGGGCTTGTTGAAGGAGAAGGAGCCCATCACCAGTTCGGGCACCGGGGTGCCGCAGTGCGGGCAGGGCGCCTGCCCGCCCTCGGCGTCCTCGTCGGCCTCGGCGTCCTCGCCGACCGGGGCGTCCTCACCGGTCCCGCCGGTCCCGTCGTCGTACGTGTAGGACGGCGGGACGTCCTCGCCGCAGCCGGGGCACGGGCGCACGCCGATCCGCGACCACAGCAGCCGCAGATAGGTGAAGACCTCGGTGACCGTGCCGACCGTGGAGCGCGGGCTGCCGTGGGTGGGGCGCTGGTCGACGCTGATCGACGGCGACAGGCCGGTGATCGAGTCCACCGAGGGGCGGCTGACCAGCGGGGTGACCATCCCCAGCGACTCCATGTACTGCCGCTGGCCCTCCCGGTGCAGCGTGTCGAAGGCGAGCGTGGACTTGCCCGAGCCGGACAGACCGGTCAGCACGACCAGCTTGTTCTTCGGGATCGCGAGGCTGACGTTCCTCAGGTTGTGGAGCCGGGCACCGGTGACGCGGATGAAGTCGTCCATGCCTTCAAGCCTGTCATTGAAGTTCCTGTTGGGACTTTTTCCGTGGTTCTCCGCCTTCTTGCTGCCGTAACCTTCAAATCGATGAGCAACGAACGTCGTCTGCGCCCCGTCGACCTGGCCCGGCTGGCCGGCGTCTCGACCCAGCAGATCCGCAACTACGAGGACGCCGGCGTGCTGCCCCCGGCCGCGCGGACCGCGTCCGGCCACCGGGTCTTCACCGACGCGCACCGCCGCGCGCTGCTGGCCTACCGGGCGCTGCTGAAGGGGTACGGGCCGGCGACGGCGACCGGGATCATGCGGGCCGTGCACGACGGGGACGTCCCGGGCGCGCTCGCCCTGGTGGACGCCGCGCACGCCGCGCTGCACGAGGAGCGCGTCGCGCTGCGGGCCGCCGGCGAGGCCCTGCGGACGCTGGCCCGGGAGGAACCCGCGCCGCTGCCCCGCTCCGGCCTGCGCATCGGCGAGGTGGCCGCGCTGCTCGGCGTGCGGACCTCCGCGCTGCGGGTGTGGGAGGCGGCCGGACTCCTCTCCCCCGGCCGGGAACG
The DNA here is from genome assembly GCF_040678355.1 of Streptomyces sp. NPDC052701. Classification (NCBI taxonomy): domain Bacteria; kingdom Bacillati; phylum Actinomycetota; class Actinomycetes; order Kitasatosporales; family Streptomycetaceae; genus Streptomyces; species Streptomyces sp. NPDC052701. The sequence continues at coordinate 65,456 of NZ_JBFATO010000030.1, read as the reverse complement.
GGGCACGCGGTACCGCGTCTACGCCCCCGCCGACGTCCGCGACGCCCGGCTGGTCCACATCCTGCGCCGCAGCCACTACCCGCTCGACCAGATCCGGACCGTGCTGGAGGGACTGCGGCGCGAGGGCGGCAGCGAGGCGCTGCGGGCGGCGCTCTCGGCCCGCGGGGAGGCGCTCACGGCCCGGACCCGGGCGATGCTGCGGGGCGCCGGGGCCCTGCACGGCCTCCTCACCGAGGACCACCCGGCACCGCGGGACGGGGACGCCGACGGGTGACCGGCCGGCCGTCAGCGTTCCTTGTCTGCCGGATACGACCTCGTCGCGCCGTACCAGCACCACTTCTCCAGCCACGCGCCTGCGCGGCAGAGCCGAGGGCAGTTCAGCCGCGGATGGCCAGCCAATTCTCGCCAACACAAGACCGGCGACGTCGACGGAGTGCCCCTCACCGCACTTCGGTCCCACCTACGAAACTCATGATCCGCTTCGGCGCGGCACACAAGCGTTCCTAAGACGACCCGCCTGCATGGCTCATTCCACTTTCTCCGGATTCTCTCCACACGCCGTAGGCCATAGCCACGCCAATCCGGCATGAGGGCCAGGTCGCCATTGAGTCACCTCCTCTTAATTCAAAGGCCCTCCAAGCGTCACCCATGTGATCGTTGGGACAACTGGAGCCACGGCAGAGAGCTGTTGCATGGGCGCCCGTGCGACAGCGAATCGGCCTGGCACCAGCGCAACAGCCAACGAGGGGAACAGAAATAAAGAAAGCCGGATTCGCCGCTGCCGGATGTTCCTGCCGCGCCGGCCCGCCTGGGCTGGCGCGGCACTCCCCTTTCTGACACAAGAGGCCAGTTGCTGTGAAACGAAGTGATGCGTCCGGGCTCCGGGTGAGCGGGCTGTGCTACCAGGTCGAGGGCCGAACCCTGCTCGACAACGTGGAACTGTCCGTCGCCCCCGGCGAGTCGGTCGCGGTGACCGGCCCGAGCGGATCCGGGAAGTCAACGCTGCTCATGTGCATCCTCGGCCTGATCAAACCACAGGCGGGCACGATCACCGCCGGGGACCGGGAGATCACCGGCCTCGGCTCCGCGCAGCTCGCGCGCGCCCGTCGGGAAACCCTGAGCATGGTGTTCCAGTTCGGCGAGCTCCTCCCCGAACTCAGCCCCGTGGAGAACGTCGCCCTGCCGGTCCTGCTCGACGGGGGCCGCCACCTGGAGGCCTACCGGCGCGCGGAAGAGCTCCTCGGCGAACTCGGCGTCCCCATCGGCTCCACCCCCACCGGAATGCTCTCCGGGGGCGAGCGTCAGCGCACCGCCGTGGCCCGCGCCCTCATCACCGAGCCCGCCGTCCTCCTGGCCGACGAGCCCACAGGCGCCCTCGACCCCGAGGCCAAGGAGGGCGTCGCCCGCCTGCTCTTCACCTCCGCCCGTGACCGGGGCTGTGCGCTGCTCGTGGTCACGCACGACCCCTCGGTCGCCGAGCGGGCCGACCGGCGCCACCAGCTGCACGGCGGGATCCTGGCCGAAGTGGGAGCGCTGTGATGCGCACGCGCCTGCGCACCGCGAGCACACTGATCAGGATCGGACTTGCCGCGGGACGCTCCAGCCCCGGCGACCGACTGCGCCGGTGGGGCCTGTTCGGCGCCTCCGTCGCCGTCGCCTTCGTCATCTTGGCGACCGTGGCCACCCTCGCCACCTACGACGGGCGCGAGACCCGGGCGGACGTCAGAGGACCGGTGATCACCGACAGCAAGCACGCCGCGCTGCTGTACCGGGAGGGCGCCGACTCCATCGGTGCACGGCCCGTATCCGTCGTGTTCGTCCACCCCCTCACCGCCAAGGCCCCGGTTCCCGCCGGCGTGACCCGATGGCCCGGGCCGGGCGAAGTCCTGCTCTCTCCCGAACTGCTGCGCACCGGAGAAGCGGAAGGCATCCGCACGCGCTACGGATCGTTCGCCGGCACCGTCACCACCGACGGCCTGGTCACCCCGTCCGAGCGGATCGCCTACGTCCGGGTGGCGGACACTCCTCCGAAGAGCGACCACCGGTGGCTGCCCGTAGCCGCCTTCGGGGGCGGCGGCGCAGCGACCGGTGAAATGGTCGATCAGGCGCCGGTGACTTCCCCGCTCACAGCGATGTGGGCGCTGACCGGGCTTCCCGCTCTCGCCCTGGTCGTGATCAGTGCGCGGGTCGGCTCCCGCTCTCGCGACCGGCGCAGCAGCCTCCTGCAAGCCCTCGGCGGGACGTCGCGCCACCGCATGATGGTGAACATCGGCGAGGCCGCGTTCCCCGTGGCGCTGGGAACGCTCGTCGCGTTCGTTCCGTACGTCGTCGCCTCCGTGCGGGACATCCGCCTGGCGCCCACCGGCTACATCCTCGACCACCGCGACGTGGTGGACGCTTGGCCCGCCGCCGTCGCTGCGGGAGCCGTCTCCCTGCTGGCCGTGCTGGGCATCGTCGTGGCCACGCACCGCGTCCACCGGGACGGCAGATCCACCCGCCCGTCCTCGTTCACCTCTCGTGTCCCCGCCTGGCGCCTGCTCATCTGCGGAGTCGGTGTCGCACTGGTCCTGACCAGCCAGTACGTACCCCGCAAGGCCCAGCTGATCGTGTTCACCTCCGGAACCGTCATCATGTGGGCCTTCCTGTCCTCCGTCGTGGCCCTCGCCACCCGCCACCTGGGAGCCCGGCTCGCCGACCACGGCAGACGGCGCGGCCACCCAGGCCGCCTGATCGGCGGACGGTGGACCCACGCGCACCCCGGCGTCATCGTCCGCCTCGCGCTGGCCATGGTGATCGGCATCGGCATCGTCGCCCAGATGCAGGTGTGGACCAGCAGGCTCGGGGAGCACTCCCGAGCAGCGGTCGCCACCCACCAGCGCATCAAGGACACCGTGATCGAGCTGACGACCAGCGGCATGACCGCGGCACAGACCGACCGGTTCCGTGCCTCCCTTCCGCCCGGATCACTTCTGCTGACCCGCACCATGCACGACCCGGGACCGCCCGAAGATCCGTGGGTGTCGATCGAGGGCTCCTGCCGGGACCTGCGCGCGCTGCACATCGCCTGCACCGGCGGCACGAGGACCGCTGCGGCGAGCAGCCCCCAGGTGGACGAGCTGCGCCGCTGGTACGGCGACATCAAGTTCGTCCAGGCTCCGGACATCGCGGTGAGGCCGGACGGCACCCAGTCCCTCCTCGTCGTGACCCCCGCACCAGGGCATCTCGCCGCGGTCAAGCAAGCCGCGTACACGCTTCCCAACCCCTCCGTGCAGGTCACCGAACTGGGCGGGGCCTGGCTGGGATCCTCGCGCGTCCGTCTGCCGAACTGGATCCAGCTGTTCGGCGTCACCGGCCTCCTCTTCCTCCTCGTGGCCGGCGCGGTGAGCGCGGCAGCGGAGTTCGTACGGATCCGCCACGTCCTCGCCCCGCTGTCCGTCCTGACCGGCCGGCGCCGTGTGTTCCGGTCCGTGACCTCCTGGCACCTGACCGTCCCCCTGCTCATCTCCACCGTGGTGACCGGCGCCGTGACCGCATGGCACTCCGTGTTCTTCATCGCCCTGGTCCGCGAAGGGTCCGTGTCCTGGACAGTTCTGGCAGCCGGCATCACGACGTGCGCCTTGGTCTCGCTCGCCGTCGGGTTCCTCGGGGCGCGCGCAGCGGCGCGGGAGGCCGACCAGTGGAGGCCCGCAGCGGACTGACGGCCGGACCCGTACGGGGCGGTGCACGTCTTCCGTTCAGCAGCGCCCGCTGCGCGTGAGCTGCTGCGGACAAGCCGCGCGACCCGGCCGACCCTCTCCTCAGTCCAGGTCGGACATGTCGAGCACGAAGCGGTAGCGGACGTCGTTCCGCCGCAGGCGGTCGAGCGCCGTTTCCACCTGTGCCGAGGGGAGCACCTCGACGTCGGCGGTGATGCCGTGGTCGGCGCAGAACCGGAGCATCCCGGCGGTCGCGGGGCGGCCCGCGCTGCCCGCGGAGCTGAGCTTCTTGCGGCCCACGAGCAGGTCCATGGCCTCGACGGTGACCGGGCCCAGGTACCCGAGGAGGCTGAGGGTGCCGTCCATCGCCACCAGCTTCAGGTAGGGGGCGAGGTCGTGGGGCGCGGAGACGGTGTCGACGACGACGTCGAAGGTGTCGCGTGCCGCGGCCATCTGCCCGGCGTCCGTGGAGGCGATGAGGTCGTGGGCGCCGAGCCGGCGGGCGTCCTCGTACTTGTCCCGGGTGCGGCTGACGACGGTCGTGGTGGCGCCGAGCGCCACGGCCATCTTGACCGCGAGGTGGCCCAGGCCGCCGAGCCCGGCCACGGCGACGCGGCTGCCGGGGCCCACGCCCAGGGAGCGCAGGGGTTCCCAGACGGTGACGCCGGCGCACAGCAGCGGGGCGGCCGCGGCCGGGTCGAGGCCGGCGGGGAGCGGGTAGGCGAACGCGTCGCGCACCACGTACTCGCGGGAGTAGCCGCCCAGGGTGGCCGACCCGTCCCGCCGGTCGGTGCCGCCGTAGGTCAGGGTCGGGAAGGAGTGGCAGAAGTTCTCCTGCCCGGCCTCGCACATGGCGCACACGCCGCAGGAGTCGACGATGTTGCCCACCGCGACGCGGTCGCCGGCCGAGAAGGCGGTCACCGCGGGCCCGGTCTCGGTCACCACGCCGGTGAATTCGTGACCGGGCACCAGGGGCGCCTCCGCGTGCCGGTCGTGGTCGCGCAGGGCGTGCAGGTCGCTGTGGCACACGCCGCAGTAGTCGACCCGCACCGCGATGTCGTCCGCGCGCAGGTCACGGCGCTCCAACGGGGTGCGCCGCAGTGTCGTCGGGCCGGTCGCCCGCCATCCGGTGGTCGTTCGCATGCCTGAACCCCTTAAACAAACCGTTCGGTCTATTGCAGCCTAGGTGCGATCGCGCACCAAGGCAAACAAACCGTTCTGTTTGATAGGGTGACGGCATGCCGGAACAGCCCCAGACCTCCCGAGGTGCCGCGACCTACCGGCGCATCCTGGAGGCCGCCACCGAGGAGTTCGCCCGGTACGGCATCGCCGGGGCGCGCATCGAACGCATCGTGAAGGCGGCGCGCACCAACAAGGCGCAGCTCTACGCCTACTTCGGCGACAAGGAAGGGCTCTTCGACGCGATCTTCCTCAGCTCGCTGGAGCGCATCACCAACGTCGTGCCCATCGACGCCGACGACCTCGCGGACTGGGCGGTGCGCCTCTACGACGAATACCTGCGCCGCCCCGACCTCATCCGGCTGGCGACCTGGACACGGCTGGAGCGCCGGCCCGCCGGGCACCTCGTCGGGACCCACCGGCACTACGACGACCGCAAGCTCACGGCCATCGCCGAGGCCCAGGCCGCCGGGCGGGTCCGCGCGGGCGACCCGTTCGACATCATGGCCATGGTCATCGCCATGTCCATGGCCTGGTCACCGGTCAGCAACGTATACGCGGCCGACAGCCAGGAACCCGACGAGGTGCACGACCGGCGCCGCGCCCTGCTCCGCGACTGCGTCCGCAGGGCCATAGCGACCGGCGCGGACGGGGCGGACGGAGCGTCCCCCTCGTGACCGCCGCGCACGGGTGCCAGGGCCTGTCGTCGAACTCCCGTCGTCCGCCCGGAGGGCGGGCCCCGCGGCGTCGGGTGCGTGCTCCCGGCGTGCCGGGCGCCGGCCCTCGTACCGGATGTACCCGGGTCCGCGCCCGGTGCGGCGAGAGGGCGTGCAGGGCGTCGCGGGGCAGGCAGGCGTGTCACCAACGTCCCGGGACAGCACACCTAGGGCCGGGTTTCCAGCAGGCGGATCAGCCGTCCGAAGCGCTCCCGCCACCGCTGCCCGGACTCCCGCCCGCCCTGGAACTCGTGGGTGAAGCGCAGGGCGCAGCCCCGCTCGCCGTCGCGTTCCAGGTGGAACCTGATCCGGCCGCCGCCCTCCGCGCCCTCCACGGTGTACTCGGCGACCCGGTCCACGTCCCAGGCGGTGATCCGCCCGCTGCCGAGGTCCCGCAGGGTGACCGCGCCGCCGAGCCGCGCCTCCAGGACGTCGGCGGGGGTGAACCAGGCGGCGAGCCCCTCCGGGGTGGCGAGTGCCGGCCAGACCGCCTCCATGGGCCGGGGAAGACGCACCAGGAAGTGCAGGATGTGCGTGTCCCCGTGGGTCTGGCTGGTGCCCTGCTCGATGGAACCGGTCATGGCACCAGCCTGGCCCCCGGCCGGGGATCGCGCACGCGTTACGGGCGCCGGCCCGGCTCGTCGACGACGGCCCGGCGCAGGACGGCGGTGCTGCTGGTGACGGTGCCCTCCTCCACGTTCGCGTAGTCGTCGGTGGCCACACTGCGCTCGCCGAGGAACTCGTGGGTCCTCGGGTCGAAGATCCACTCGTCGCGGGTCGGGTTGTCGGGGTCCTGGCGGGTGATCGCCACGCCGCGGCGCCCGGCGGCGTCGACCGCGTCCTCCACCACGGTCACGCCGGGGATGCGCGCCACCGCCCGGTACAGGGCCGCGCCCTGCCGCGGCGGCACGATCGCCGACTGGACCAGGTCCCCGACCAGCACGAACATGGCCTGGTACGTCTCCTGGCCGCTGTAGCGCGGGGCCACCTCGCGCAGCCAGTCGTACATCTCGTCGGGGTCGGCGGGCAGCGTGGACAGGTGGCGGTAGTTGGTGGTGACCTCGTGGCCGGTCTCCCCGGGCCGGGCGTCCGGGTCCAGGGGCCAGTCCCCCCGCCCGGTCTCGCGCATCAGCCCCTTGCGGGTGCCGTCCACCGAGTGCCAGCTCTCCAGCCGGTGCAGCGGCTGGACCGTGGTCTTCCCGTCCTTGCTCTGCGCGTACGACACCTTGCTGTCCACGTACACGAACTGGTCGTCGCGGATCGTGCCGTACTCCTGCCCGTGCCCGGCCGCCAGCGCGATGTCCTCCAGCAGCGCGACCGTGGCCCTGCTGGGCGGCCGGGTGCTCGGGTCGTCGCCGGAGGCCGGCAGGAGGACGAGGGCGACGGCGGCGGCCGTCGCCGTGGCCGCCGCGGCGATCGCGGGCCGCAGCCACCGGGTGCGCGTGCGGGCGGGGGCGGGCTCGTCTCGCCGGATCTCGGTCATCAGGTGCTCCTTGAGGAGTCGGTGACGGCCCGGCGGAAGGTCTCTGTCGGGAAGGCGGTTCATCGGTTTCCCTCCGTGATGGGCCCGGCCGCGGTGGTGCGGTCACCTCTCATCTGTCCGCGTTCCGGGGCGAGTTCCGGGTTTTTGACATGTTTCGCGAGCTTTGCCCGGGCGCGGGAGAGCCGGGAGCGCACGGTTCCGACGGGCACGCCGAGCGCCTCGGCGGCGGCGGCGTAGTCCAGCTGGGACCACACGCACAGCGCCAGCACCTCCCGCTCGGCGCGCCGCAGCTTCGCCAGTGCCGTGCGGACGAGGGCGAGCTGGGCGGTGTCGTCCATCCGGTCCGCGACCTCGTCGGCGAAGTCCCCTACCGCCTCCTCGCGGGGCAGGCGGGCCACGGCGGCGGCGTGTCTTCGGGCGGCGCGGCGGGTGTTGCGCGTGACGTTGGTGGCGATGCCGAGCAGCCAGGGGCGCAGCGAGCCGCCCTCCTCGTCGAGTCTCGCGCGCAGCCGCCAGGCGTCCAGGAAGGTCAGCGAGACGACGTCCTCGGCGGCGGCCCAGTCACCGGTCAGCCGGTAGGCGTGGTTGTAGACGGAGCGTGCGTAGGCGTCGAAGAGGTCGCCGAAGGCGTCGTGGTCCCCCGCGCGGATGCGTGTCCGCAGATTCGTGTCCACGTCCCCTTGTCTGTCCGTACGGCGAAGGCCGGTTCCCGTGACCTGGGTCACGGGAACCGGCCTCGCGGTGCGGGAGGGGGGTCAGAACCCGACGGCCCGGAGCGCGCCGAGGCCCACGTCGGCGTAGGAGTGCTTGCCGGAGACGAAGATGTTCACGCCGTAGTAGTTGAACAGCCAGCAGCCGAAGGCGAGGAGCGCGAGGTAGGCGGCCTTGCGGCCCTTCCAGCCGGCGGTGGCGCGGGCGTGCAGGTAGCAGGCGTAGGCGATCCAGGTGATGAAGGACCAGGTCTCCTTGGGGTCCCAGCCCCAGTAGCGGCCCCAGGCGTCGCCGGCCCAGATGGCGCCCGCGATGATCGTGAAGGTCCACAGCGGGAAGACGGCCGCGTTGACCCGGTAGGCGAACTTGTCCAGGGAGGCGGCGGCGGGCAGCCGCTCCAGGACGGAGGTGGCGAAGCTGCCGGGCCGGCCGCCGCTCGCGAGCTTGTTCTCGTAGCCGTCCTTGAAGAGGTACAGGACCGTGGAGACCGCGCCGAGGTAGAAGACCGCGCCGCACAGGATCGCGGTGGAGACGTGGATGTACAGCCAGTACGAGTGCAGGGCGGGCACCAGCTGGTCGCTGGCGGTGTACAGGACGGTGACGGCGAGGCCGAGGTCGAGCAGGACCGTGGTGATGAGGAACAGCCCGAGCCAGCGCACGTTCTTCCTCAGCGCCAGCAGCAGCAGGTACACGCCGACGGCGACCGTGGAGAAGGTGATGTTGAACTCGTACATGTTGCCCCACGGCGCCCGCTGCACCGACAGGGCCCGCGCGAGCACCCCGCCGAACTCGACCAGGAAGGCGAGCACGGTGAGGGAGACGGCGATACGCCCGTAGAGGTCGCCCTGCTCGTCCCCGCCGTGCGCCCCGGGCCCGTCGGGCACGTCGCGCCGGCCGGCCGCGGACCGGACGACGACCTTGGGCCGCTCCAGGACGGCGGTGCCGCCGGCCTTGTTCACGGTGACCGCCGGGGCGGCCTTGCCCGCCCCCGGCTTCGCGGTGAGCGCGGCGGCGGTGCGGGCGACCTTGCTGCGGCTGCCGAAGAGCCATTCGGCGATGTACGCGAAGAAGGCCAGGGTGTAGACGGCCATCGCGGAGTAGATCAGCACGTTGCTGATGCCCGCGAGGTTCTCGTTGGTGGCGGCGGCGAGGGTCACTGCTGCTCAGCCCCTTCGGCAGGTACGACGTGGGGGTCGGGGGACACGGTGGTTTCCGCGGGGTCGGCGTCGGGGCCGGGATCGGGGGCACCGGGCGCCTGCTCGTACAGGATCCCGGCGAGGTCGCCGAGTTCCTCGGGCAGCTTGGCGGACTCGCTGCGGCCGAGCCCGGCCATCTCGACGACGGTGACGCCGTCGGCGCCCCTGACGGCGCGCACCCAGACGCGGCGGCGCTGGATGAACAGGGAGGCGGCCAGGCCGCCGATGGCGGCGAGGGCTCCGGCCAGGGCCCAGCCGCCGCCGGGCTCCTGGACGACCTGGAACCCGGCCCACTCCTTGACGTCCTTCTCGAAGGTGATCGAGCCGGCGCCGCCGGGGAGCTTCATGGTCTCGCCGGGCCGCAGCAGCTTCTTGAGCAGCTCGCCCTCGGAGTCCTTGAACTCCTCCATGTTCTTCTTGTCCATCTGGTACACGCTCTGCGGGATGCCGGAGTCGGCCCCCAGGTCGCCGTGGTAGGCGGACAGCGCGAGCACCGGATAGTCGAGCGCGGGGAACTGGGAGAGCATCGTGCCGCTGGCCGAGCCGCCGAAGGTGGGCACGAAGAAGGCGTTGAAGCCGAGCTGCTCCTTCCTGCCCTCGGGGTTGCGGTAGCCGTCGAGGACCTTGACCACGCCGGAGGAGGTGACGTTGGCGTCGAGCGGCAGCAGCGGCACGGCGTCCCGGAAGACGACCCTGCCCTTGCCGTCGCGCACCGTGACGACGGGGGCGTAGCCGTGGCTGACCAGGTAGACCTTGGCGCCGCCGATCTCCAGCGGCTCGTTGACCTTGACGGTGGTCCTCTTCTCCTCGCCGTAGGCGCCCTCGCTGTAGGTGAGGTCGGCCTGGTAGAGGCGCGGGGTGCCCTTGTTGGGGCCGGTGCGCTCGTAGGTGCCGGTGAAGTCCTTCAGGTGGAAGCTGAAGGGCACCAGGTCGTCGGTGGAGAAGAGGCTGCCGGACTTGAAGTCGTCGTACTGGGTGAGCGTGTTGGAGAAGCCGCCGCCCTCGACGATCAGCTTGTTGCCCTCGGACTTGAACAGCTGGCCCCAGGCGAAGGCGATCAGCATCACGATGAGGGCGATGTGGAAGACCAGGTTGCCCAGCTCGCGCAGGTAGCCCTTCTCGGCGGCGACGGCGTCGCCGGCGAGGTGGGCGCGGAAGCGGCGCTTTCGCAGCAGGGCGAGCGCGGCCCGGTGCACCTGCTCGGGTTCGGCCGTCGTGCGCCAGGTGGTGTGGGCGGGCAGCCGGGTCAGCCGCCTGGGGGCGCCCGGCGGGCGGCCGCGCAGCTGGCCGGCGAACTGCCAGGTGCGCGGGACGATGCAGCCGATCAGGGAGACGAACAGCAGGATGTAGATCGCGGAGAACCACACCGAGCTGTAGACGTGGAACAGGCCGAGCTTGTCGTAGACGTCGCCGAGGGTGGGGTGCGCCTCGCGGAAGTCGGCGACCTTCGTCTCGTCGACGCCGGTCTGCGGGATCAGCGAGCCGGGGATCGCGCCGAGCGACAGCAGCAGCAGGAGCAGCAGCGCGACCCGCATGGAGGTCAGCTGCCGCCAGAACCAGCGGGCCCAGCCGACGACGCCCAGGGCGGGCAGGTGGGGCGGCTCCTCCCGGGGGGCGGTGGTGAGCTGGGAGCCCGCGGCGCCCAGCTCCCGGTCCTCGGCGGCGCCCGGCTCCCGGTCCTCGGCGTTGGTCGGGGCCGGGTCGGAGGCGGTGGTCTTGCTCATCGATCAGATCCCCACAGTGAAGCCGTTGGACCAGACCTGCATCTCCTGCACGATGCGGTCCCAGGCACCGGTCAGCAGCAGCAGACCGGTCACGATCATCATGGTGCCGCCGATGCGCATCACCCAGACGTAGTGCCGCTTGACCCAGCCGAAGGCGCCGAGCGCCCTGCGGAAGGCGACCGCGGCGAGCACGAACGGCACGCCCAGCCCCAGACAGTACGCGACGGTCAGCACCGCCCCGCGCCCGGCGCTGCCCTGGTTCAGGGCGAGCGTCTGCACGGCGGCCAGCGTCGGTCCGATGCAGGGCGTCCAGCCGATGCCGAACAGGGCGCCCAGCACGGGGGCGCCGACCAGGCCGGCCGCCGGCCGCTTGTGGAAGCGGAACTCGCGCTGGGTGAGCCAGGGCATCAGGCCCATGAAGAAGACGCCCATGAGGATCATGAACACGCCCAGGACCTTGGACAGCACGCCCCGCTGCTCCTGGAGCGTCTGGCCGAAGTACCCGAAGAACGCGCCGCCGGAGACGAAGACGGCCGTGAAACCGAGCACGAACAGCGAGGCGCCGGCCACCATCCGGCCCCGCCTGGCCTCGGCCAGGTCGGTGCCGCTGACACCGGTGACGTACGACAGGTAGCCGGGGACGAGCGGCAGGACGCAGGGCGAGAAGAAGGAGACCAGCCCGCCGAGCAGGGCGATGGGCAGGGCCACCAGCAGGGCGCCGTTGAGCACCGTGCCGTTGGGGTCCGCGACCGCGGCGAGGGAGGTGACCGGGGTCACGTCACTTCTCCGCGACGACCGGCTCGAGCATCTTCAGCAGCCGCTCCTCGCTGAGCGCCGACAGCGAGCGGGCCGCGATCCTGCCGTCCCGGTCGAGGACGAGCGTCGAGGGGACCGTCTGCGGGTTGAGCGTGCCCTTCTCGAAGCGGAGCATCAGCTTGCCCGCCGGGTCGTACAGGCTCGGGTAGGGGATCTTGAAGTCCTTCTCGAAGGCGGCGGCGGCGTTCAGGTTGGTGTCGCGGGTGTTGATGCCGACGAACTGCACGCCCTTGCCGGCGTACGCCCTGGACACCTTCGCGAAGTACTTGGCCTCGGCCCGGCAGGGGTTGCACCAGGAACCCCACACGTTCAGGACGACGACCTTGCCCTTGTAGTCGGCGACGTCGAGCTTCTCGCCGTCGACGGTCTCGCCGGAGAGCTCGGGTGCCGGGGTGCGCTCGCCCCGCGCGACGGTGGAGATGCCGTCGGTGCCGGTGACGAAGTTGGTGTCGCCGCCCCCGCCGGACGTCCCGCCGGAGCTGCACGCGGAGACGAGCAGCGCGGCCGCGGCGGCGCCGGCGCCCAGGGCGGCGCGGCGGCGGGCGCGGGTCGTGTGGTCCGGGCGGACCGGGCGGTTCGAGCGGTTCGGGCCCTGGGGGGCACGGCTGGCGGCACTCATGTGAAAAGTTTCGCATGCCCCTTCCGGGGATCTTGCGCACCCCCCTTGCGGGCGGAAAACCGCATATCAGGCGGCCCGGCCGGCCTCCGTGGTCCTCTCCCCGGCCCTCCCCTCGGCGCCCTTTAGGAACTCCTTCCAGCCGCCGGCCGGCCGCTGCCCGACCTCCAGGGTGCGCAGCCTGGCGAGCACCTCGGGGCGCTGCGCGTCCAGCCAGTCGACGAACTGCCGGAAGGAGACCAGCCGCACGTCGGCGCCCTTCTCCTTCTCCCGGGCGATGTGCTTGAACGCTTCTTCCACGGCGTCCATGTAGATGCCGCCGTTCCACTGCTCGAAGTGGTTGCCGATGAAGAGGGGCGCCCGGTTCGTCCCGTAGGCCCGCTCGAAGCCCTGGATGTAGGCCTGGGCGGACTGCTCCCGCCAGGCCGGGTGGCGGTGGGCGGGCGCGTTGGTCGAGTTGACCGACTGGTTGGCGAGCATGTTGTAGTCCATCGAGAGGACCTCGAAGGAACGTCCGGGGAAAGGTATCTGCTGCAACGGCAGGTCCCAGATGCCCTGCCGCTTCGCGGGCCACACCTGGCGGCCGCCCGGCGAGGAGGCGTCGTAGCGCCAGCCGAGCTCGCGGGCGGCGGGCAGCAGGCTGGCCTGGCCGAGCAGGCAGGGCGTACGGCCGCCGACGAGCTCCTTGTCGTAGTCGAAGGGCAGCGACGGCAGGTCGGTCCAGCCGGTGTGGGTGCGCCACCGCTGCACGAACGACTTGGCCTGGTCGATCTCGCTGCGCCACTGCCGGGGCGTCCAGTGCGCGACCGAGCCGTGGCCCTCGCCGCAGAAGTGGCCGTTGAAGTGGGTGCCGATCTCGTGCCCTTCGAGCCAGGCGCGGCGGAGGTTCTTCAGCGTGTCCCTGATGTGCCCGTCGGTGAGGTAGCCGATGTCGGAGGCGCCGCGCGGGTTGTTCGGCGGGTCGTACAGGCGCTTCTTGGACTCGGGCAGGAGGTAGAGCCCGGACAGGAAGAAGGTCATGCTCGCGCCGTGCTCCCGGGCGAGGTCCAGGAAGCGCGCGAAGAGCCCGTTGCCCACCTCCCCGGCCCCGTCCCAGGAGAAGACGACGAACTGCGGCGGGGTCTGGCCCGGCTCCAGCGGCACGGGCTTCGCGGGCTGGTGGGGCTGCTCGCCGGTGAAGGAGGTGGAGCCGTCGCCGAGGGGCCGGGCGGTGGGCGCCGGACGGCCGCCGGGGCGCCCGGCGCCGGAACCGCCGGCGTGGGTCGACCCGTCCGGCCCGGTGGGGACGCCGCAGCCCGTCAGCGAGACGGCGGCCGCGGCGCCCGCGCCGAGCCCGAGCATTCCCCTGCGGGTGAGAGTGCGCATCGCATCCCCGTTCGTCGTGTTCCCTGGTGATCACCCAGACAGAGGACATGACGAACGGGGAGGTTCCCGGCGAACGTACGGGTTTCGTAACGAAGGTCACGAACCTGCCGACAGGACGCGCCGACGGCCCCCGGGGGCTCAGGGGGCTCAGGGGCTCGGGGGCCCGGGGGGCCTTTCGAGCCCCCGCCCTACGCCCCGAAGGCCTTGCCCTTCCCCTTCACCGGCTTGGCACCGGCCAGGAGGTGGGGCGGGACCAGGTCGCGGGCCGGCTCGGTGTAGCCGACGGAGACGATGCGGTCGCCCTGGAAGGTGAAGGTCGTCAGGGAGGCCAGCGTGCACTGGCGCCTGCGCGGGTCGTGCCACAGCCGCCGCCGCTCGACGTAGGAGCGCACGATCCAGATCGGCAACTGGTGGCTGACCAGCACCGCCTCGTGCCCGCGCGCCCGGTCCTTCGCCGTGTGCAGGGCGCCCATCATCCGCACGACCTGGTCGACGTACGGCTCGCCCCACGACGGGCGCATCGGATTGACCAGGTGCCGCCAGTTCCCGGGACGGCGCAGCGCCCCGTCGCCCACGCCGAAGGTCTTGCCCTGGAAGACGTTCTCCGCCTCGATGAGCCGCTCGTCGGTGGCCAGGTCCAGGCCGTGCGCCTTGGCGATCGGGGTCGCCGTCTCCTGGGCCCGCTCCAGCGGGGAGGCGGCGACGTAGGTGACGTCCCGCGGGGCCAGGTGGTCGGCGACCCGCTCGGCCATCCGCCGGCCGAGCTCGGACAGGTGGTAGCCGGGCAGCCGGCCGTACAGGATCCCGTCGGGGTTGGCGACCTCGCCGTGCCGCATCAGGTGGACGACGGTGACGTCCTGGGGGGTGTTCACGCCGTCGCCTCCGCAGCCGCCCGGGCCGCCGCCGGAAGGGCGTCGGCGATCTTCTGCACGGCCCGCTCGTCGTGGGCCGCTGACACGAACCAGGACTCGAAGGCCGAGGGCGGGAGGTAGACGCCGTGCGCCAGCATCGCGTGGAAGAAGGCGGTGAAGCGGAAGGACTCCTGCGCCTTGGCGTCCTCGTAGGTGCGCACGGGCCGGTCCGTGAAGAACACGGAGAACATGTTGGAGGCGTTCTGCAGCGTGTGCGCGACGCCCTCCTTGGTCAGCGCCTCGGTGACCAGGGCCTGGATCTGCGCGGAGACGGCGTCGACCTTCTCGTACGCGGCGTCGTCGAGCAGGCGCAGCTGGGCGAGGCCGGCGGCGGTGGCGACGGGGTTCCCGGAGAGGGTGCCGGCCTGGTAGACGGGCCCGGCGGGGGCGAGGTGCGCCATGACGTCGGCGCGCCCGCCGAAGGCGGCGGCCGGGAAGCCCCCGCCCATCACCTTGCCGAAGGTCATCAGGTCGGGCACGACGCCGTCGATGCCGTACCAGCCGGCCCGGCTGGTACGGAACCCGGTCATCACCTCGTCGGAGATGTACAGGGCGCCGTTCTCGGCGCAGATGTCCTTCAGCCCCTGGTTGAACCCGGGCAGCGGCGGGACGACGCCCATGTTGCCGGGCGAGGCCTCGGTGATCACGCAGGCGATCTCGCCGGGGTGGGCGGCGAACGCGGCGCGCACGGCGTCGAGGTCGTTGTACGGCAGGACGATCGTCTCGCCCGCCTGGGCACCGGTGACGCCCGGGGTGTCGGGCAGCGCGAAGGTGGCGAGGCCGGAGCCGGCCGAGGCGAGCAGGGCGTCGACGTGGCCGTGGTAGCAGCCGGCGAACTTGACCACCTTGGAGCGCCGGGTGAAACCGCGGGCGAGCCGGATCGCCGACATGGTGGCCTCGGTCCCGCTGGAGACCAGCCGCACCTGCTCCAGCGGCTCGACGCGGGAGACCATCTCCTCGGCGAGCGCGACCTCGCCCTCACCGGGCGTGCCGAAGGACGTACCGCGCGCGACGGCCTCCTGCACGGCGGCGACGACCTCCGGGTGGGCGTGCCCGAGGATCATCGGCCCCCACGAGCAGACCAGGTCGACGTACTCCCGCCCGTCGGCGTCGGTCAGGTACGGCCCGGTGCCGGACACCATGAACCGGGGCGTGCCGCCCACGGCGCGGAAGGCCCGCACCGGGGAGTTCACGCCGCCGGGCGTGACGGCCGCCGCACGGTCGAAAAGAGCCTCCGAGACGGGGGCTTCGTACGGATATGCCAGTTCGCTCATGACCTGCGACTTCTCCGACCTGTTTGGACTTCTCGTGGCTTTACGGGCTCCGGTTGCCAGGGACTTGTTCAGGGTAGGCCAGCGGGCGGCGGTGCCGACGGGGCACTGCCCGGGACGGCGCAGGGGCGGTGCCGGGACGGCCAAACAGCGGCGCCGGGACGGCGGAGCGGCGGCGCCGGAACGAGGGAGCGGCGGCGCCGGAACGACGAACATCCCCCACCGACCCGGCAACCGGCCCGCAATTCCCCGTGGTCTGCGAAACTGGGACCTGATACACACAGCTCGAACGGTCCATGCGGGGAGGGCCGGGCGGATCCCGCGGACGGATGTCTCACCGCACGTTTCGGTGAGCAGCCGCGGGGGAGGTCACTGACACGATGATCGGGTTGCGCGGCGGGGACCACGCGTCCTAGAAAAGCAGTCGGGTGGAGATATGCATCGCGGTGGCGGACTGGGCGAGGGGACTGACGACCTGGGTCCTCGACGTGCCCGGCGGGGAAGGCACCGGCGCGAAGCGGAGGACACGAACGAAACACACCAGGCACAGGGTCTACCGACTGAACCGGAGCGGTTCGACCGACGTATTGACCGGCGGATCGACCGTGTACGGGCGGGGAGCGGGAATGGTGGTCGGGTGGGGGTGACGTACAAGTACTTCGGCGCGCCGGACGGCGCGACCGCGGCCCGCGTCCCGATCTCGATGCGCCCCGAGGAACTGGGCGGCGACGAGCTCGGCATGAACGGCATGTTCACCAAGATCAAGCCGGAGACCATGGCGGCCATGGTGCTGACCGGCATCGAGGGCGTGCCGCTGCACAAGGTGCCGCCGCTGGAGCTGGTGGTCCTGCACCCCGACTACGCGGTGGTCAAGCTCCCGATGACGGTCGTCGACCCGCTGCGCGGCATCGGCGAGGAGGCGGTGGGCGCGGCGGCCTTCATCTGGTCGACGGTGCCGGACCGCGGTGGCCCGCGGGACGCGTTCAACGTCTACCAGCTGCTGCACGAGTGGCAGGACTTCTCGCACCGGCTGCACGAGGCGGGGCATCAGGCGTACTGCCTGGTGTGGCCCTGACCCGGGGTTCTCTATGGTTCGGGCGGGGCTTTCGGGCCCCGCCCTCGTCAGTGGCGCCTTGATGCCCTCCCCCGTGTCCGGGACCACGCCGGCGTAGGCGTGGCGGAGGGCGTGTGAGCCGTCCTCCGGGGCCGCCGTCAGACAGTCGTCCGCTCCACGCTCGCGCGGCGGGACGGCGCCCGCGGCCGGACGGGCCTGCGGACGCCCCGGTCCTCGCGTGGTGACCGTCCCGACCCCGGCCCCAGCGCTCCGCGCCGTGCTTGCAGACCCCGCCCGACCAGCGCTCAGGGGTGCCGGCGCCACTGCCCCACGCCGAACCCGCCGCGCTCGCCGGCGTCGGCCCCGGCCCCGGACTCCGGCGTGGACGAGCGGCGAGGGCGGGTGGCGGGTCTTCCCCTCCCTCTTCCTCATGTTCCTCTCGATGGACCTCCCCGAGGCAACAGCACGTCGTCCGACCGGGCCTCCGGCGTGGCGCCGAAGGGTTCGCCCGGCGCCCGCCGCCGAGGGCCGCCACCCATGAACCGGCCGCTTTCCGGCCGGGCCGCGAAGAACCGGCGGCGCCCGGCACGGTCAGCCGATCCAAGAATTCAGGCGGACGCTTCGGATCATCGTAAATATGGATTCCAGAAAACTTGCGTGCATCAGAGTACCGAATCCCCGAATATTCCCGACCCGCTTCTCAGATAATGCCGTCGCGTAGAGATCTCTGCTTAATATGCCGCCAAATCCTCAAGGCTCCCCGGGTGATCGACGGCCCGGCAGGCCGCGGCCCCCCTCCCACAGGAAATGGCCTCTCGATGAAGCTGAAGATTCCCAAGGCGGCCAAGTGCCGCGCTTTGACCGGATGGCTGGCCACGGGCCTCGCCGGAACGGTTGCCGCTGTGATGGTCGCCGTGATGCCGACTCCGGCACTGGCCATCGCGACACCCGTACCCCTGGGTACGGCTGCCAGTTTCTCGGTTCTGGCGGGTTCCGAGGTCACCAACACCGGTCCCACCGTGCTCAGTCAGGATCTCGGGGTGAGTCCGGGATCGGCCATCACCGGTTTCCCTCCGGGACAGGTGCTCGGCAGCGTGCACGCGGCGGACCAGGTGGCGGACAACGCCAAGAGCGACCTGGTCACGGCTTACAACAACGCAGCGAGCCAGCCCACGGACTTCGCCCTCGCGGCGGGAATCGGAAACGGCGACACCCTGCTTCCGGGCGTCTACACCGCCGTGTCCGGTGTGGGACTCACGGGTGACCTGATCCTGGACGCCGGCGGGGACCCGGACGCCGTCTGGGTGTTCCAGATCCCCGAAGCCCTGACGACGGCCTCCTCCAGCAGGGTGCTGCTCACGAACGGCGCCTCGGCGTGCAACGTGTACTGGCAGATCGGGAGTTCGGCCACCCTCGGCACCAACTCCACCTTCGTGGGCACCATCATGGCTCTGACCTCGATCAGCGTGAACACGGGGGCGAACATCGAGGGCCGGGCGCTGGCCCGCAACGGCGCCGTGACGCTCGACAACAACAGGATCTTCCCGGGCGAGTGCTCGACCGCGACGACCGGCACGACCACCGGCACCACGACCGGCACCACGACCGGCACCACGACCGGCACCACGACCGGCACGACCACCGGCACCACGACCGGCACGACCACCGGCACCACGACCGGCACGACCACCGGCACGACCACCGGCACCACGGTCGGCACCACGACCGGCACCACGGTCGGCACGACCGCGGGTGTGGTCAGCGGTGGCACCGTGGGCGGACCGCTCGTCACCGGCGGGGGCACCGTGGGGAACACCGCGGGCACCATCGCCGGGAACAACGTCAACGCCGGAAACACCGCCGGGAACAACCTCACCACCGGAATCACCTCGGGCAACACGGCCGGCAATTCCTCCGGTAATTCCTCCGGCAATTCCTCCGGGAACAACGCAGGGAACACCGCCGGGAAAGCCGTCGGCGGCCAGGACGGCGAGCCCGGCCACGGCAAGGACGGCCATGAGCACGAGGGAGTGCCCGGCAAGCCGGACCACGGCCTCGGCAACCACCACGGCTACGACGACGTGCCGAAGCCCGCGGAGCACCAGGGCGACAAGGGCTAGACGGCAGGCTGCGGCGAGTCCGTTCACCGGATGACGGCGCGCGGCGGAATCCCCTCAATTCCGCCGCGCGCCGCCGGTGCGTCTCCGCGGAAAAGACCATTGCGGTTAGCAGACATGAAGGCAAGGTGGGCGGTGTCGAGCCGAATCGAACCAGCGGACGTGACGGAACGCGAGCAGTCCGAATCGGGTCCGCCGCGGGATCGTCATGACGAGCCGGGTCCGCCCGGAAAACGGCCCATGGGTGTGCGCGTGCTGAAAGCGGGGCTGCACACGACCGTGGTCCTCTGTCTGGCCACGACTCTGGTCCACGTCGTTCTCGTCTTCTTTCACGTGGCGCCCCCCAACCCCGTCTCCAGGCGGTACGGCCAGCAGATCGACGCATGGGTGTACCCCTTTTTCGAGCAGAACTGGCGGCTCTTCGCCCCCAACCCCGACTCCGTCAACCGGCAGATCCTGGTGAGAACCGCGCACACCGGTTCCGGCGCGTCGATGCGGGTCAGCCCGTGGTTCGACCTGACTGCCCTGGACGATGCCGCGGTCGAACACCATGCGTTTCCGAGTCATACGGCTCAGAACCTTTTGCGCCGTGCCTGGACCTCCTACGTCGAAACACACGGAAAGGACGACACGGCACGCTCGGAACGGGCCGTGATGATCCAGAAGTATGTGAGCAACATCGCCGCGGACCGCGTCGCCGAACATCGCGGTGGCCGCACGTTCGACTTCATCCAGCTTCGTGTCGTCACGTTCCCCGTCGCGCCGCCCGGCGCCGGGGACCGCCCGCCGACACCGGTCGAGAACCGGCTCCTGCCCTGGTGGAAGGTGACCCCTCATGGGAAATGAGCGGATGCGCGAGCTCCCCGCCGCGGCAGTCGCCCCGGATCGCCCGACGGGCCCGGGAGCCCCGGTCACGGGCGCGGCACGACGCCGGCTCCGCGTCCGGGGTGACGCTCTCCGGGCGCTCGTCACCGGCCGGCCGGTTTCCCTCTACGCCACGTCGGTGCTGCGCATCGGCTACGGGCTGCTCTATCTGGTCTTCCTGCTGCGCGAATTCCCGCACCGGCACGAGATCTGGGGCCCGGACTCCCCGTGGACACCCGCGCTGGCGGCGCAGCTCCTCGACCAGACGGGCTGGTACAGCTTCCTGATCCTGTCGGACAGCCGTGCCTACTTCGAGCTGTGCTACGGGGCGGCCCTCGTGACGTCCGCGCTGTTCATGCTGGGCTGGCGGACCCGGGCCACCTCCGTTCTGTTCGCCGTCGTGGTGACCTCCTTCCACGCGCGGTCGATCTTCATGACGGACGGGGGCGACAACCTGGTCCTGCTGATGTCCCTCTACCTCGTGCTCACCGCGTGCGGCCGGCGCTGGTCCCTGGACGCACGCAGAACGCGGAACAAGGCGGCTCGTGCGGCCGAGGCTCCGGAGCGGGCGAGGGGCTCTTTCACACAGCAACTCCGGGCCGCCCGCACCACCTTGACCACGGTGGTGCACAACTGCGGCGTGTTCCTCATCGCGGCCCAGGTCTGCTTCCTGTACGGATCAGCCGGCCTGTACAAGGTCCAGGGCTCGTTCTGGGCCGACGGCACGGCGCTCCACTACGTGCTGCACCTCGAACTCTTCCAGCCCTGGCCCGCGCTCTCCCACTTCCTGGACCAGTACCCGATGGTGATCGCGGCCATCAGCTATCTGACCGTCCTCACGCAGGTCGCCTTCCCGTTCGTGCTGTTCGGCAGGCTCAAGTACCCCGTCCTCGCCCTGCTGCTGGGCATGCACATCGGCATCGCGGTGCTCCTGGGGCTGCCGGTCTTCTCCGGCGCCATGATCATTGCGGACGCCGTGTTCCTTCCCGACCGCTTCTACACCTCCCTGCCCCGCCTGGGACGACGTACGGCACGGCGGTTCGGGGTGCGGCTGCCCAGGCCGCGGGAAGAAGCGGGAACCGGATCCGTACCCCCGCAAGGCAGGCCCGAGGCTCCCAGTCCGAGGCTCCCGGCCTGAGGCTGCGGTGACGAACGGCGGACAGGGTGGAGCCGGCCGTCCGCCGGCTCCACCTCGACGGTGCTTCACCGGCGGCCAGGGCGTGTTGCGGAAGTGCCGACCGTGCAGCACAACGATGTCTGATTACCGCCAGCAAGGTCCTGCTGTGGTCCTCATGCTGGCGGCATGACGATGTCATCCACTACGGAGTCAGCAACAGTTCTCACCGGCATGTATGCGGCTGAGGCGGAGTACCTGGCGGCGGGAGGCCCTGGCGAGGCTTCGTTCGACCTCCTCGCCCCCTTCTTTGCGCCGGATGTCGAGCTGCATCAAGCAGATGCCCTGCCCTACGGAGGCACTTGGCGTGGGCACAACGGCATGACGCAGTTCTTCCTCATGATGGGAGAGGTGTGGGAGTCGTTCGAGATGGTGGAACAGGAGTTCCTGGCCACCGGTGAGACTGCGGTCGTGCTCACAAAGGTCCGTGCTCGCGCTCGCGCGACCGGCCGTGAACTCAGCTTCCCCATTCTGCAAGCGATCACGGTCAAGGACGGGCGGATCACCGAGGTCCGTCCGTTCTACTGGGACACGCGGGCTATCGCCGATGCCTGCGCCGTGCCGACACCGACAGACTGAGGTCGACGACAAAACCCACTGGTCACAGCCACTCGTTGAGGACTGCCACCAGCACGGTCGCCTCGTAACGGACGGCAAGCTTGTCGTATCTCGTGGCCACGGCCCGGTGGCGCTTGAGGCGGTTGATCCCGCATTCGACCGCGTGGCGCTCGCGGTAGTCGGTCTTGTCGAACTTCGGCGGCCGACCGCCTCGGGAGCCGAGTTTCTGGCGGTTGCGAACTCGGTCCGCCGGGACCGGGATGGTCGCCTTGATACCGCGTCTTCGCAGGTAGGCCCGGTTGCGGCGGGAGTCGTACGCCTTATCGGCCCGCACATGGTCCGGTCGCTTACGGGGTCGACCAGGACCGATCCGCGGCACCCGGATCGCGTCCAGGACGGACTCGAACTGCGGAGAGTCGCCTCGCTGCCCGGCCGTGATCAGCACCGGCAGAGGCTTCTGCCCCTGCTCGACGGCAAGGTGGATCTTGCTCGTCAGACCGCCTCGGGAGCGTCCGAGGCCGTGGTCGGCCGGCTCGACGGCAATGCCGCCGGGCGGTTCCTTTTGCAGGTCCCCCTTTTCGCCGCCCCGGCCGCGTGCTGGTGGGCCCGGCAGACGGTGGAGTCGACGTTCACGTCCCAGGTGATCAGGCCCTTCGCATCCGCCTCGGCCTGGAGGTGGGTGACGATCCTGGCCCAGGTGCCATCGCGCTGCCAGCGGCGGAACAGGTCATAGCCCCGGTCCCAGGGCCCGTAGCGTTCCGGCACATCGCGCCAGGGAGCACCTGTCCGGGTCCGCCACCGTATGCCGTCTGTCAGCTGCCGCCGCGTCCACACCGGCGGACGGCCCGGCTTGATGCCCTGGGGCGACAACGGCTCCAGCCGGGCCCACTGGCCATTCGTCAGATCACCACGTCCCACAGAGCGTGATCATCCACGACCAAGATCCACTTTCGGAACAGACCCTAGCCGGGAGGCACCTGCCCCGGTCTGCGGTCCGCGGGGAGGGCGCAGGCCGATGTCCCGCCCGGCAGGCGGTCGCGGTTGTTCGCGACGAGCCTGTAGACGCCGTGAGCGGCCCAGCGCAGGGGCGGCAGGGTGAGCAGCGCACCGAGCACGGCCCACCCCCCGCCCGTCCTCAGCAACAGTCTGGCGACCGCCTGCGCACCGCCGTGCACACCCCCCGTGGGCGTGATCCACAGCACCTCGTACTCGGCCCGCCGCCGAGTGGCGCCGAGAGGGGCCAGATCCGCGAACTGCCACGGAGTGATCGAGCAGTCGGGCCGCAGCAGGCGCTCGAGGAAGGTCACTGACGTCGTACAGAAACGGCAGTCACCGTCGTAAACCAGCACAGGTCGGGTCAGCATGACCCAATCCTTCCTCACCGGGACACCCTGCCGGAGCAGGCCGGGCGGCAGCGGTTCGGACGGGGCATCGCCCGGTCCGCGCAGGCGTCCCCTCCCCCTCGCACTCATGCCCGGACCGGGAGCCGGCCCGGCTTGCCGCGGCACACCCTCCACCCGGCAGGCCGAGGACGCGGACGGGGCGCCCTCAGGCTCCCCGGCGCCCGTCCCCGGCGGGGCCCGCCCCCACCGTGAACCCGATCGCCACTCCGCCCCCGTCCCGCCGGTAGGCGAACGGCGCCCCGCCGTGCGCCAGGGCCACCTCGCGCACGATCGACAGGCCCAGTCCGGAGCCCGGCAGGGAGCGGGCCTCGGCGGTGCGGTAGAAGCGGTCGAAGACGCGGACGAGGTCGTCGTCGCAGATGCCCGGGCCGCGGTCGAGGACCTCGACGCGGATCGTGCCCGGCCGGGCGGGTCCGGCGACGACGATCTCGATCGGCGCGGTGCCGCCGCGGTCGAACTTCACCGCGTTCTCCACGAGGTTGGAGACCGCCCGGGTCAGCATGCCGGGCCGGCCCTGCGTC
Organism: Streptomyces sp. NPDC052701; assembly: GCF_040678355.1. NCBI lineage: Bacteria > Bacillati > Actinomycetota > Actinomycetes > Kitasatosporales > Streptomycetaceae > Streptomyces > Streptomyces sp. NPDC052701. The sequence continues at coordinate 42,082 of NZ_JBFATO010000030.1, read as the reverse complement.
GTCGTGTCGCCGCACGCGCGGACCGTGATCCGCCGCCCGCTGCGGCGCCGGGCCAGGCCCGCCACGTCCTCGGCGAGGCCGGCGAGGTCGACCCGCTGCGGCGGCTCGGTGTCGGACTGCCCGGCCGCGAGGTCGACGAGCTCGTTGACCAGGTCGGTCAGTTCGCGGGCCTCCTGGGCCAGGTCCGCGACCAGTTCCTCGCGGGCGTCGGGCGGGAGCTCGTCGATCCTGCGCAGCAGCGAGATGTTGGTGCGCAGCGAGGTCAGCGGGGTGCGCAGTTCGTGGCCGGCGTCCTGGACCAGGCGGCGCTGGTCCTCCTCGGACTGGGCGAGGCGGCCCAGCATGCGGTCGAAGGCGCGGCCGAGGCGGCCGACCTCGTCGTAGCCGGCGACCGGCACCTGGATGCCGAGCCGGCGGGTGCGGGCGACGTCCTCGGCGGCGGAGGTCAGGACGACCAGGCGGCGGGTGATGCGCCGGGCCAGCCACCAGCCGAACAGGCCGGCGGCGGTCACGACGGCCGCCATCAGGACCAGCGTGCGCCGCTGCAGCGCCCGCAGCAGGTCCTCGGTGTCGCTGAACTCCTGCGCGACCTGCACGGCGCCCCGGCCGCCGCCCAGCGCCACGGTCGCGACGCGGTAGACGTCGTCGCCGACGTCGACGTCCCGGTGCTGCACGACCCGCCCGGCCGTGCCGGCGCCCGCGATCGTGCGGTCGGCGTCCGTGACCGGCAGTCCCGGGCTGCCCGGGTCGGCGATCCGGCCGTCCGGACCGAGCACCTGCACATCGGTGCGGGCGGGCCGCACGAGGTCGTGGCCGGGCGCGGAGGAGGAGAAGTCGCGGGGTGTCATGAGGTTCCGCCGGACCTCGTTGCGCAGGTCCTGCACCACCTCGTCGAACACCGACTGCTGGTCCACGCGCACCAGCCGGGCGGCCGCCCCGTAGGACAGGATGCCGACGAGGACGGTCACGGCCGCCGTGACGGCCGCGAACGACACCGCGAACGTGGTCCGCAGCGACACCAGGTGGGGCCGCCGCGGCACCGGCAGCCACCCGGGGCGGCCGGGGGCCACTCAGTCCTCCCGCAGCACGTAACCCACCCCGCGCACCGTGTGGATCAGCTGCGGCGCGCCCGGCGCGTCGAGCTTGCGGCGCAGGTAGCCGACGTAGACGGCGAGGTTCTTGGAGCCGGGGCCGAAGTCGTAGCCCCAGATGCGGTCGTAGATCGTGGAGTGGTCCAGGACGGTGCCGCAGTTGCGGACCAGCAGTTCCAGGAGCTCGAACTCGGTACGGGTCAGCTCCAGCTCGCGCCCGCCGCGCCAGGCGCGGCGGGCCTGCGGGTCCACGCGGATCCCGGCCGCCTCGACGAACCGCTCGGGCCCGGGCCGCTTCGGCGCGTCGCCGTCCGGGGCGGCGGCGGCCGGGACCGGGCTGGTGCGGCGCAGCAGGGCGCGCAGCCGGGCGAAGACCTCCTCCACGTCGAACGGCTTGACGACGTAGTCGTCGGCGCCGGCGTCCAGGCCCGCGATGCGGTCGGCGGTCTCGACGAGCGCCGTCAGCATCAGGATGGGCGTGCGGTCGCCCTCGGCGCGCAGCACCCGGCACACCTGGAGCCCGTCGATGCCGGGCATCATCACGTCCAGCACGAGCACGTCCGGCCTGCCGCGGTGGGCCTGGGCCAGCGCCTCGACGCCGTCGGCGACCGCCGTGACCCGGTAGCCCTCCAGGGTCAGGGCGCGTGCCAGGGCGTGGCGGATGGCGCGGTCGTCCTCGGCGAGCAGAACTGTCTGGGGCACGGGTCCAGTGTGCCCCGCCGCGGCCGCCCCGGGCTCCGGCGGGCCCTGCGGGGCCGCCCTTCTCACCCTCCCCTCACCTGCCCGGCGCGGCCGGGGCGGGCTCCCGTCGAGCGCTCACGCCCGGGCCCGCGCGACCCGGGAGGCGTGGGTGGGCGCGTCCGGGACGTGCGCGGGGCGGCCGACGGCGAACTCCTTGCGCAGCACCGGCACGACCTCCTCGCCGAGGAGGTCGATCTGCTCCAGCACGGTCTTCAGCGGCAGCCCGGCGTGGTCGACCAGGAACAGCTGCCGCTGGTAGTCGCCGGCGTACTCGCGGAACGTCAGCGTCTTCTCGATCACCTGCTGCGGGGAGCCCACGGTCAGCGGAGTCTGCGCCATGAAGTCCTCCAGCGACGGGCCGTGGCCGTAGACGGGCGCCACGTCGAAGTAGGGCCGGAACTCCCGGACGGCGTCCTGCGAGTTGCTCCGCATGAAGACGTGCCCGCCGAGCCCGACGACCGCCTGCTCGGGCGTGCCGTGGCCGTGGTGGGCGTACCGGGTCCGGTACAGCTCGACCATGCGCTTGGTGTGGTCGGCGGGCCAGAAGATGTTGTTGTGGAAGAAGCCGTCGCCGTAGTAGGCGGCCTGCTCGGCGATCTCCGGGGAGCGGATCGAGCCGTGCCAGACGAACGGCGGTACGCCGTCCAGCGGGCGGGGCGTGGCCGTGAACCCCTGGAGCGGGGTGCGGAACCTGCCCTCCCAGTCGACCACGTCCTCGCGCCACAGGCGGTGCAGCAGGGCGTAGTTCTCCAGGGCGAGCGGGATGCCCTGGCGGATGTCCTGCCCGAACCAGGGGTAGACCGGCGCGGTGTTGCCGCGGCCCAGCATGAGGTCGACCCGGCCGTCGGCCAGGTGCTGGAGCATCGCGTAGTCCTCGGCGATCTTCACCGGGTCGTTGGTGGTGATCAGGGTCGTGGCCGTGGACAGGATCAGCCGCTCGGTGCGGGCGGCGATGTGGCCGAGCATCGTGGTCGGGGAGGACGGCACGAACGGCGGGTTGTGGTGCTCGCCGGTCGCGAAGACGTCGAGCCCGGCCTCCTCCGCCTTGAGCGCGATCGCGACCATGGCCTTGATGCGCTCGCGCTCGGTCGGCGTCCGGCCCGTGGTCGGGTCCGGCGTCACGTCGCCGACGCTGAAGATCCCGAACTGCATGGTCGCTCACCCTCCGCAGGTTGTTTATTCTTCAACCATACCTGCGGGGGCGGCGCTCGGCACCCCCGGGCCGGATCCGGCGCCCCGGACCCGGCCCGGTCCCCCGGCTCAGTCCCCCGGGCCGGCCCCCGGGCTTAATCCCCCGGCACGATCCCCGGCTCAGTCCCCCGACCGCCTCCAGCGCGGGTCGCGCCCCGTCTCCGCCAGCAGCCGCTCGAAGCGGTCCGCGCCCCGCGGGACCGGCGCCGGCTCGGCGAACAGGCCCCGCTGCCGGGCCGTCGGCGCCATCTCGGCCACCGTCTCACCGAGCACGCCCAGGACACCCGCGTCCTCCGGACCCGGCCGGTACTCCCGTCCGGTCGCGCGCGCCAGGTCCCAGGCGTGCACGGTCAGGTCGAGCAGGACCAGACAGCCCACCGTCCGGGCCGGCAGGCCCATCGCCCCGGTCGTGCCCTCCTCGGCCCCCGGCTCGGACCAGGCCTCCACCAGCCGCGCGGCCGCCCCGGCGAACTCCTCCCGCCAGTCGCCGCCCGCGCCCACCCGGTCGGGCGTGTCCGTGAAGTCCGCCGGCTGCTTCGCGGCCAGGGCCCGGAACTGCACCACCACCTGGAAGAGGTGGTTGACCAGCGCCCTCACGTCGTACTCAGCGCACGGCGTCGGGGCCGTAAGAGCCTCGTCCGGGATGCCCCGCACCACGGGCACCGCCCGCTCGGCGGCCACCCCGAGCAGGACCCCGAGCGGGGCCGCCGCCACCTCCCGCTCGTCCACCACGGTCTCGTTGTCGTACGTCATGCCGCGACCGTACGAACGGCCCCGGCCCCGCGGCTTGAAGAAACGCGACAGCCCCGGGCGGGGCCGCCTACGATCCGGCCATGGCCGCTCCCCGACGTGACACGCGCGGCATCGTCGACGCCGCGGGCCTCCTCGCCCGCGTCCGCTTCCGCCGCCACGAACCGGCCGGGCCGCTGCGCCCCTACCTCGAGCACTACTGGCTGATCGACTGGGACCTGCCGCAGCCGTACGTGTCCCACGTGGTCCCGCACCCGTGCGTGAACGTCGTCTTCCAGCGGTTCGAGGGGCGCGAGCCCTTCGGCGAGGTCGCCGGGATCGGGCTCGGCCTGTTCTCGCAGAGGCTCCAGGGCCGCGGACGGGTGTGCGGCGTCCAGTTCCGGCCCGGCGGCTTCCGCCCCTTCGCGCCCGGCCGGGCGGCGACGGACTGGACCGGGCGGCGGGTGCCGCTGGCCGAGGTGTTCCCGGGCACGGACCTGGACGCCGTCCTCGGCCCCGACGACGAGCGGGAGCGGGTGGCCGCCCTCGACGCCTTCCTGCTGCGCCACGGCCCGCGGCCCGACGCCCAGGCCGGCCTCGCGATGGCCCTCGTCGACCGGATCCGCCGTGATCGCACGATCCGCCGCGTCGGCGACTTCGCCCGGGCCGAGGGCATGTCGGTGCGGACCGTCCAGCGCCTGTTCGCCGAGTACGTCGGCGTGGGCCCCAAGTGGGTCATCCTGCGCTACCGCGTCCACGACGCCCTGGAACGGGCGGAGTCCTCGCCCGGCACGGACTGGGCCGCCCTGGCCGCCGACCTCGGCTACGCCGACCAGGCCCACCTGGTACGGGACTTCACCGCGACGGTGGGCGTGCCGCCGACGGCGTACGCGCAGGGCGTGCGCTGACGGCCCGCCGAAACCGCGCCGGCGCGCACCGGACAGCGCGCACCAGGCAGCACGCACCGGACAGCGCGCACCGAGCAACGCACCACGGACAGGCCGCGCCCGGCGGGCCACACCCGACAGGGCACGCCCGGTTAAGACACGCCCGGCAGGCCACGCCGGTCAGGGCACCACGGACAGGCCACGCCCGGCGGGCCACACCCGGCAGGGCACGCCGGTCAAGGCACCACCGACAGGCCACGCCCGGCGGGCCACACCCGGCAGGACACGCCGGTCAAGGCACCACCGACAGGCCACGCCCGGCGGGCCACGCCGGCCAAGGCACGCCGGTCAAGGCACCACCGACAGGCCACGCCCGTCAGGGCACGAGCACCAGCCGTCCCCGGACCCCGCCCGCCGCGAGCCGGGCGTGCGCCTCGGCCGCGTCCCGCAGGGCGTACGTCCCGGCCACCCGCAGGGTCAGCACGCCCTCGTCCACCAGCTTCACCAGCTCCGCCAGCCGCGCCCCGTCCGCGTCGACCTCGACGACCGCCGTCCGCACCCCGCGCACCGGCGCCGGCGCCGCCTGCGGGATGACCCCGACGTACGCGCCCCCGTCCCGCACCCACGCCAGGGCGGACTCACCGAGCACCGCCGCGTCGAGGACGGCGTCGACGCCGCCGGGCGCCACCTCCCCGCTCGTGAAGTGCGCGGCCCCCAGGGACCGGACGAGTTCCTCGTCCTCCTCCCGGGCCAGCGCGGTCACCACCATCCCCCGGTACGCCGCGAGCTGGACCGCGAACCCGCCCACGGCCCCCGCCGCGCCCGTCACCAGCAGCGACCGCCCCGGCGCCGGCTCCAGCAGGTCCAGGGCCTGCGCGGCGGTCAGCGCGTTCAGCGGCAGGGTCGCCGCGTGCACCGGGTCGGCCGTCGCCGGGGCCCCGGCCACCGCGTCCGCGTCCACGACGACGTACTCGGCGTGCGTGCCCAGCGGCTTGACCATGCCGTGGTCGAGCGCCACGACCTCGTCGCCCACGCTCCACGCGGTCGCCGCGCCCGTCGCGTCCACGGTCCCGGCGACGTCCCAGCCCAGTCCGATCCGCTTGCCGGCACCGCCGAAGACCCCGGCCCGCACCCCCGCGTCCACCGGGTTCAGCGCAGCCGCCGCCACCTTGATCCGCACCTGCCGCGCCCCCGGCTCCGGCACCTCGGCATCCACGATCCGCACGGCCTCCGGCCCGCCGAAAGCCGTCACCACCGCAGCACGCATGGTCCTCAACTCCCCTGATATCACTGCCGCCGCGGCGTCTCCGCGACTGACAGCAACCCTAGGAAGAGTTACTATCCAGAGGTAAGTAGTTACCTGAGAGTGCGTACGTCACCCGGGAGTACGGACCGCGGACACACGGCACACGGACGCACGGACGTACACGGAGGCGAGCCATGGCGACCACGACGGCGGCCCAGCGGCGCGAACAGGCACGCGTCGCCTACGACGCGTTCCTCAGGGACTGCCCCACCAACCAGCTCCTGGACCGCATCAGCGACAAGTGGGTCAGCCTGATCGTCGCGGCCCTCGCCGACGGCCCCATGCGCTACAGCGACCTCGGCCGCAAGATCGCCGGCGTCAGCCCCAAGATGCTGACGCAGACGCTGCGTTCGCTGGAGCGCGACGGCCTCCTCACCCGCACCGTGACCCCGTCCGTCCCGGTCCGCGTCGACTACGAACTCACCCCGCTCGGCCACAGCCTGAGCCTGCTGCTGACCGCGGTGAAGGACTGGGCGGAGACCCGCTTCGAGGAGGTCCACGCCGCCCGGGAACGCTACGACGCGCAGACCCGGGACTGACCCGCCCCCGGCCGGGCGGCCGGGGGCCGTCCGGCCGGGGGACGGGAAGAGGGCCCGCCGGGGCCCGTGCCAAGCTGCGCGCATGCTGATCCTCCGCTCCGCCGCCCTGTTCGCCGTCGCCGCGCTGTTCGAGATCGGCGGGGCCTGGCTGGTCTGGCAGGGTGTGCGCGAACACCGCGGCTGGCTGTGGGCCGCCGGCGGGGTCCTCGCCCTCGGCGCGTACGGCTTCGTCGCCACCTTCCAGCCCGACGCCCCCTTCGGCCGCGTCCTCGCCGCGTACGGCGGGATCTTCGTCGCCGGCTCGCTCCTGTGGGGCGCCGTCGCCGACGGCTACCGCCCCGACCGCTGGGACGTGGCCGGGGCGCTGGTCTGCCTCGCCGGGATGGCGGTGATCATGTGGGCGCCGCGCGGCGGCTGACCCGGACCGCCGCCCGGCCCGGGCCGGACGTGCCGGGCCGGGCCGGACGTGCCGGGCCGGGCCGGACGTGCCGGGCCGGGCATACCGGGCGGCGTCCCGGGCGGCGTCCCGGGCGGAGGACGGGAGTTCGACGCCAGGGCCTAGGCTTGACGGCGACCAGCCGCAGTACCCGCCGGCCCGAGGAGCAGCCCATGGCCACCGCCGCACCGTCCGCCGCCTCCCGCATCGCCGTCGTCACCGGTGCGAGCAGCGGAATCGGCGCCGCCACGGCCCGGCAGCTCGCCGCCGCCGGCTACCGCGTCGTCCTCACCGCGCGCCGCAAGGACCGCATCGAGGCGCTCGCCGAGGAGATCACCCGGGCCGGCCACTCGGCGACGGCGTACGCCCTGGACGTCACCGACCGCGCCGCCGTCGACGAGTTCGCGACGGCCTTCAGGACGGTCGGCGTGCTCGTCAACAACGCGGGCGGCGCGCTGGGCGCCGACCCGGTCGCCACCGGCGACCCGGACGACTGGCGCCGGATGTACGAGACGAACGTCATCGGCACCCTGAACCTCACCCAGGCCCTGCTCCCCAAGCTGGTCGCGAGCGGCGACGGCACGGTGGTCGTGGTGTCCTCCACCGCCGGCCACGCCACGTACGAGGGCGGCGCGGGCTACGTCGCCGCCAAGCACGGCGCCCACGTCCTCGCCGAGACCCTCCGCCTGGAGATCGTCGGGCAGCCGGTGCGCGTCATCGAGATCGCGCCCGGCATGGTCAAGACGGACGAGTTCGCCCTGACCCGCTTCGGCGGCGACGCCCGGAAGGCCGCGAAGGTCTACGAGGGCGTCGCCGAGCCCCTGACCGCCGACGACGTCGCCGACACCATCACCTGGGCGGTGACCCGCCCCAGCCACGTCAACGTCGACCTCCTCGTCGTCCGCCCGCGCGCCCAGGCGTCGAACACCAAGGTCCACCGCGAGGCGCGCTGAGGGCCCTCACCCCTTGACGCAGACGACCTGCTTCAGCTTGGCCACGACCTCGACCAGGTCCCGCTGCCGGTCGATGACCTGCTCGATCGGCTTGTAGGCGCCCGGGATCTCGTCCACGACGCCGGAGTCCTTGCGGCACTCCACGCCCCGGGTCTGCTCCTCCAGGTCCTTCGTCGTGAACCGGCGCTTGGCCGCGCTGCGGCTCATGCGCCGGCCGGCGCCGTGCGAGGCCGAGTTGAAGGACTTCTCGTTGCCGAGGCCCTTGACGATGTACGAACCCGTGCCCATCGAGCCGGGGATGATCCCGTACTCGCCGGAGCCCGCGCGGATCGCGCCCTTGCGCGTCACCAGCAGGTCCATGCCCTCGTACCGCTCCTGGGCCACGTAGTTGTGGTGGCAGGAGATCTCCGGCTCGAAGACCGGCTTCGCCTTCTTGAACTCCTTGCGGACGACGTCCTTCAGCAGCGCCATCATGATCGAGCGGTTGTACCTGGCGTACTCCTGCGCCCAGAACAGGTCGTTGCGGTACGCCGCCATCTGCGGGGTGTCCGCGACGAAGACGGCGAGGTCGCGGTCGACCAGGCCCTGGTTGTGCGGGAGCTTCTGGGCCACGCCGATGTGGTGCTCGGCGAGCTCCTTGCCGATGTTGCGGGAACCGGAGTGCAGCATCAGCCAGACGGAGCCGGACGTGTCGACGCAGACCTCGCAGAAGTGGTTGCCCGACCCCAGGGTGCCCATCTGCGCACCCGCCCGCTCCCGGCGGAACCTCACGGCCTCGGCGATCCCGTCGAACCGCTGCCAGAAGTCGTCCCATCCCGCGGTGGCGAAGCCGTGCAGCCGCCCCGGATCGACCGGGTCGTCGTGCATCCCCCGTCCCACCGGGATCGCCTGCTCGATCCTCGACCGCAGCCGCGACAGGTCCCCCGGCAGGTCGTCGGCGGTGAGGGAGGTCCTGACGGCCGACATCCCGCAGCCGATGTCGACGCCCACCGCGGCCGGGCACACCGCCCCGCGCATCGCGATGACGGACCCGACCGTCGCGCCCTTGCCGTAGTGCACGTCCGGCATCACGGCCAGGCCCTCGATCCACGGCAGGGTCGCGACGTTCCGCAGCTGCTGCATCGCCCCGTCCTCGACCGACGCGGGATCGGCCCACATGCGGATGGGCACCTTCGCGCCCGGCACCTCGACGTATGACATATCGCCCTCGTTCCCCCGGAAAACAAACAGAAGTATCGATGCGCAAAACCGGCGCCAAGGTCGCTGAAAAGGGATATCGGACCGGCGTCCGCGGCAGTGCGTGCGATACACATTGTCTCCGGAGGACGCCCCGGTGCGGCAAACGAATAACCAGCGGGGACACTGGGTGACCGGGACTACGGACATCGTCGAGAGGAGCCTGACCGTGCAGCGGAAGGCGTACGTATCCGGCGTCGCCGCGCTCCTCGCGGCCCTGTTGACCGGCTGCACCGGCGGCTCGGGCGACGACGGCGCGACGGACGACGCCGACCCGGGCGACGTCGGCCAGGCGTCCGCGGCGGCCCGGCCGGGCAAGTACCGCACCCTGCCCGAGCCCTGCGGCGCGGTCGGCCGCGAGAGCCTCGACGAACTCCTGCCCGGAGTCCGGCAGATGACCGACGAGGAGCAGCGCGAGAAGGCCTACGCGGGCCAGGCGATACTCACCTACGACACCGACCGCAAGGTCGGCTGCCGCTGGAAGGTGGAGTCGGCGCAGGCCACCGACCACCTGTTCGTCGGCTTCGAGCGGGTGGTGTCCTACGACAGCGCCGTCAGCGACGACAGCGAGGCCGGGCGGCTGTTCGCGGTGAAGGAGGCGGACGCCCACCTTCCCGAGCCGACGGTGACGGAGTCCGCGGTCACGGACACCGGTTCCCCGGACGACCCGGCCGCCTCGCCCTCCGCGTCGGCCTCTTCGGCCGCCTCCGGTTCACGGCCGGCGTCCCCGCCCGCCGACTCCTCCTCGGATTCCCCGTCCTCCTCGTCCCCTTCATCTCCTTCGTCCCCTTCGTCCTCCGACACCCCGGCCGAGCTCCAGCCCCGCGTCCTGGAGGACCTCGGCGACGAGGCGTTCCTCGACGACGAGCTGAGCAGCTCCGGTTCGACGGCCGAGCGGCGCACGGTGACTGTGGCGTTCCGCACGTCGAACGTGATCGTGACCATCGAGTACGCGGAGCAGCCGGCGACGGTCGGTGTCGTCCCGGACAGCGGGGAAATGCAGGACAGGGCCCTGGAACTGGCCTCCCGGCTGGCGGATTCACTGAGTGGCTGAGTGCCTCCCGCCCGCCCTTCGCGTCGCTGTGCGAAGCCGGCGAAGGAAGACCGCGCGGCCCTCTCACCGCGTACCGTGACCACTCGGACCCGTTCCGACCGCAGGAACCACGAGCGTCATGAGTGAAGGAACCATGCAGCGACGAGCCCAGCGAGACCAGCGAGACCAGCGAGACCCGCGAGCGAAGCGCCTCCACCGCGTCCTTGCCTGCGCGGCCGCCGTCCCCGTGATGCTGGTCGCCACCGGCTGCTCCTCGGACTCCGGCTCCGGCGACGGCGGGGACGAGCCCGCGAAGGCCGCCGTGTCGACGTCCGCGAGCCCGTCACCGACGGTGCGGGCGGCGGCGTACGACAGGCTTCCGGAGCCGTGCGACGTGCTGTCGGAGAAAACCCTGGACGACCTCGTCCCGAAGGCCGGCAAGTCCGGCAAGGAGGGCAGGTCGGACGACCTGTCCACGCGCGCCAGCTGCTCCTGGAGCAGCCTCGACAACAACGGGGTGGAGGGCTCGCAGTTCCGCTGGCTGAGCGTGTCGCTGCTGCGGTTCGAGTCCGACGTCACGCGCGGCGCCGGCGACGAACTGGCGCGGGAGTACTACCAGAAGCAGATCCAGGACGCCCGGTCCGCCGAGGGCGCCAAGGGCACCGAGTCCGAGCCGGTCCCGGGCACGGGCGACGAGGCGACGGCCGTGCGCTACGACCTGAAGAAGAAGGAGGGCGCCTTCAAGCAGCAGACGGTCGTGGCACGCGTCGAGAACGTCGTCGTCACCCTCGACTACAACGGCGCGGGCCTGGCCGGCGAGGAGACCCCGGACGCCGACGACCTGATGAAGGCGGCGAAGAAGGCGGCCGAGGAGGCGGTGGCGGCGGTGACGTCCGCGAACGGCGAGGGCGGCACCGGCGGCGGCGCGCCGAGCGGTTCGCCGTCGAAGCCGGCGTCGAAGTCGCCGTCCGCGCCGAAGTCGCCGTCCGGGTCGGCGTCGAAGTCGCCGTCGAAGTCGTCCTCCGGGGCGGCCCTGCAGAGGAGCTGACGGCTCCGGGCACGGGCCCGACCCGGGACCGGCCACCCGTCCTCCCGCACACATGTGCCACCCTGTTGCGCGCAACAACACGCAATGGGAGGGGAGTACGGGTGGCCGCGCCACTGCAGCTGACACGGATGCACCGGGTTCTCATCGGCGTGGTCGTCACCGGTGCCGTCATCATCGCCGGAATCGGCTTCGCGGGGTCCTACGCAGCCGTCCGCGAACTGGCCCTGAAGAAGGGCTTCGGGGACTTCTCCTACGTCTTCCCGATCGGCATCGACGCGGGCATCTGCGTCCTGCTCGCCCTGGACCTGCTGCTGACCTGGATCCGGATCCCCTTCCCGCTGCTGCGCCAGACGGCGTGGCTGCTGACGGCGGCGACCATCGCCTTCAACGGCGCGGCGGCCTGGCCGGACCCGCTGGGCGTCGGCATGCACGCGGTGATCCCGGTGCTGTTCGTGGTCGCGGTCGAGGCGGCCCGGCACGCCATCGGCCGGATCGCCGACATCACGGCGGACAAGCACATGGAGGGCGTCCGCCTCACCCGCTGGCTGCTGTCGCCGATCCCGACGTTCCTGCTGTGGCGGCGCATGAAGCTGTGGGAGCTGCGCTCCTACGACCAGGTCATCAAGCTGGAGCAGGAACGTCTCGTCTACCAGGCGCGGCTGCGCTCCCGCTTCGGCCGCGCCTGGCGCAGGAAAGCCCCGGTGGAGTCCCTGATGCCGCTGAGGCTGGCGCGGTACGGCGTGCCCCTGGCCCAGACGGCTCCGGCGGGGCTGGCGGCGGCGGGCATCGAGCCGGCCCTGATACCGCCGGCGCCGCAGGCGCAGGCCCCCCTGCAGAAGGCGGCGCCCGCCGGCCCGCACCGCCCCGAGCTGGAGCGCACCCCGCGCGCCGGGCACCCCGAGTACCCCGAGCAGCCCGAACCCGCGCCCGAGCCCGAGCCGGACCAGAGCCCCTGGTTCGCCCCCCGCGAGGTCGAGTACCACGGCGGCTACGACCCCAACTACGACCCCGCCGAGCAGTACGCCCAGTGGTACGAGGAGCAGCAGCGGTACGAGCAGTACCAGGCCGAGCGGCAGCAGTACGAGGAACCCCCGGCGCAGGAGCCCGCCCCGGAGGACACCGGCACCTTCCCCGTCCCGGCGGGCCCCGGCCGCACGCGCGAGCTCGGCGAGGGCGGCGGCGCCCCCGAGCCGGACGAGGAGGCGTACTACCAGGTCTTCAAGCAGTCGATCAACGGCAGCTACCCGACCCCGCGCGAGTTCGGCGAGAACGTCGACGCGGAGTTCGGCATCACCCTCCCGCCGGACGAGGCCAAGCGCATGGTCAGCCGCTTCACCAACCGCTACAACGCGGAACTGGAGGAGGACCACATCGCGTGAGCCGCGACGACGAGGAGGCCCCCGTACGCTCCCTGGGTTCCGGGAACGTACGGGGGCCTCTGTCGTGTCCGGGCTACGCCCCGAGCAGCCTGCGCACCCGCTCCTGCCCGACGGCCAGCAGCAGCGTGGGCAGCCGCGGGCCGGTGTCACGGCCCACCAGCAGGTGGTACAGCAGCGCGAAGAAGGACCGCTGGGCGGTCTTGATCTCCGGCGGCAGCTCCTTGGGCGTGGCGTCCGCGGGGAACCCGGCCTGGACCTTGGGCACGCCGTAGACGAGGTGGGTGAGCCCGTCCAGCGACCAGTGCTCGGCCAGCCCGTCGAGCAGCAGCCGGACCGACTCCCGGCCCCGGTCGTCGAGCGACTTCAGCAGCTCGGTGTCGGGCTCCTCGCGCACGATGGTGCGCTGGTCGGCGGGGACGTGCGTGTTGATCCACGCCTCGGCCTTGTCGTAGCGCGGCCGGGCCTCGTCGAGGGAGGCCAGCGGCTGCTCCGGGTCGAGCTCGCTGAGGATGCGCAGCGCCTGGTCCTCGTGGCCGGCGGTGATGTCGGCGACGGAGGCCAGGGTGCGGTACGGCAGCGGCCGCGGCGTCCTCGGCAGCTCGCCGGCGGCGGTGCGCACCGCGCGCGAGTGCGCGGCGAGGTCGGCGGGCAGGGCCGTGCCGTCGGCGACCTTGGCGTCGAGCCGGTCCCACTCGTCGTACAGCCGCTGGATCTCCTGGTCGAAGGCGACCTTGAAGGACTGGTTGGGCTTGCGGCGGGCGTACAGCCAGCGCAGCAGCTGCGGCTCCATGATCTTCAGCGCGTCGGCGGGCGTGGGGACCCCGCCCCTGGACGACGACATCTTGGCCATGCCGGAGATGCCGACGAACGCGTACATGGGCCCGATCGGCTGCTCGCCGCCGAAGATCCCGACGATCTGGCCGCCCACCTGGAAGCTGGAGCCCGGCGAGGAGTGGTCGACACCGCTCGGCTCGAAGATCACGCCCTCGTAGGCCCAGCGCATCGGCCAGTCGACCTTCCAGACCAACTTGCCGCGGTTGAACTCGCTGAGCCGGACCGTCTCGGAGAAGCCGCACGCGGTGCAGGCGTACGTCATCTCGGTGGAGTCGTCGTCGTAGGCGGTGACGGTGGTGAAGTCCTTCTCGCAGTTGCCGCAGTACGGCTTGTACGGGAAGTACCCGGCGGAGCCGGAGCCGTCGTCCTCGGCCGCCGCGCCGGAGCCCTCGGCGGCCTCCAGCTCGGCCTCGTCGACCGGCTTCTGCCCGGCCTGCTGCTTCTTCTGGTCGGCGGGCTTGGGCCTGGTCCGGTACTGGGCGAGGACGGCGTCGATGTCGCCGCGGTGCCTCATGGCGTGCAGGATCTGCTCGCGGTAGGCGCCGGAGGTGTACTGCTCGGTCTGGCTGATCCCGTCGAACTCCACGCCCAGCTCGGCCAGCGAGTCGATCATCGCGGCCTTGAAGTGCTCGGCCCAGTTCGGGTGGGCGGAGCCCTTCGGCGCCGGGACGGAGGTCAGCGGCTTGCCGATGTGCTCCTTCCAGGCCTCCTCGTCGACGCCCGCGATGCCCTTGGGCACCTTGCGGTACCGGTCGTAGTCGTCCCAGGAGATCAGGTGCCGGACCTGGTGGCCGCGGCGCCGGATCTCGTCGGCGACCAGGTGCGGGGTCATGACCTCGCGCAGGTTCCCCAGGTGGATGGGACCGGACGGCGACAGTCCGGACGCGACGACGACCGGTTTGCCCGGGGCCCGACGCTCCGACTCCTCGATGACCTCATCCGCGAAACGGGAGACCCAGTCGGTGGTCTCGGTGCTCTGAGCCACGATCGGCACGTCCTCTTTTTTCCTGGGAGTTTGCTGGAGGTTTCTCCGTGGGCGGCCGGTGCGGCAGCACGGCCGGCCGCTCCATTCTCCCAGACGGCCTCACGGCCGAAAAACCGCTTTACCCCCCATGGGATACTGGGCGTGTCTATCCATCCCCACGAGGAGAACGGCACCCCTACCTATGGCCTCGGTCACGTCCCTCACCGCCTCCGTCCACCAGCGTCTCGCGGACGCCCTCTCGGCGGCCCTGCCGGAGGCCGGCGCCGCGGACCCGCTGCTGCGACGGAGCGACCGGGCCGACTTCCAGGCCAACGGGATCCTGGCGCTCGCCAAGAAGGCCAAGGCCAACCCGCGGGAGCTGGCCGCCCAGGTCGTCTCCCGGGTGGCCACCGGCGACGTGATCGGGGAGATCGAGGTCTCCGGGCCGGGCTTCCTCAACATCACGGTCACCGACCGGGCGATCACCGAGAACCTGGCCGCGCGGTACGCGGACCCCGAGCGCCTGGGCGTGCCGCACGCCGAGCACCCGGGCACCACGGTGATCGACTACGCCCAGCCGAACGTGGCGAAGGAGATGCACGTCGGCCACCTGCGCTCGGCGGTGATCGGCGACTCGGTGGTGCAACTGCTGGAGTTCACCGGCGAGACGGTGGTCCGCCGGCACCACATCGGCGACTGGGGCACCCAGTTCGGCATGCTCATCCAGTACCTGGACGAGCACCCGCACGAGCTGGACCACGGGTCCGGCGAGGTGACCGGCGAGGAGGCGATGTCGAACCTCGACCGCCTCTACAAGGCCGCCCGCAAGCTGTTCGACTCCGACGAGGAGTTCAAGACGCGGGCGCGGCGCCGGGTGGTCGACCTCCAGGCGGGCGACGAGCAGACGCTGGCCATGTGGCAGAAGTTCGTGGACGAGTCGAAGATCTACTTCTTCTCCGTCTTCGAGAAGCTGGACATGGAGATCCGGGACGCGGACATCGTCGGCGAGTCCGGGTACAACGACATGCTCGCCGAGACCTGCCGCCTGCTGGAGGAGTCCGGCGTGGCGGTCCGCTCCGAGGGCGCGCTGTGCGTCTTCTTCGACGACGTCAAGGGCCCGGACGGCAAGCCGGTCCCGCTGATCGTGCAGAAGTCCGACGGCGGCTACGGCTACGCGGCGACCGACCTGTCGGCGATCCGCGACCGGGTGTTCAACCTGAAGGCGGACACGCTGCTGTACGTGGTCGACGCCCGCCAGTCGCTGCACTTCAAGATGGTCTTCGAGACGGCCCGCCGGGCCGGCTGGCTGAACGACGACGTCACGGCGGTGCAGCTCGCCTTCGGCACGGTCCTCGGCAAGGACGGCAAGCCCTTCAAGACGCGTGAGGGCGAGACGGTCCGCCTGGTCGACCTCCTCGACGAGGCGATCGAGCGCGCCTCGGCCGTCGTGCGGGAGAAGGCGCAGGACCTGTCGGAGGAGGAGATCGCCGAGCGGGGTGCCCAGGTGGGCATCGGCGCGGTGAAGTACGCGGACCTGTCGACGTCGGCGAGCCGGGACTACAAGTTCGACCTGGACCAGATGGTCTCGCTGAACGGCGACACGTCCGTCTACCTCCAGTACGCCTACGCCCGTATCCGGTCGATCCTGCGCAAGGCCGGCGACGTCCGCCCGGCAGCCCACCCGGAGCTCGCCCTGCACGAGGCGGAGCGCGCACTGGGCCTGCACCTGGACGCGTTCGCGGAGCTGGTGGCGGAGGCCGCGGCCGAGTACGCCCCGCACAAGCTGGCGGCGTACCTGTACCAGCTGGCGTCGCTGTACACGTCGTTCTACGACAAGTGCCCGGTGCTGAAGGCCGAGACGCCCGCGCAGGTCGCCAACCGCCTGTTCCTGTGCGACCTCACGGCCCGCACGCTGCACCGGGGCATGGCCCTGCTGGGCATCCGGACGCCGGAACGCCTCTGAGGCGCGGAGGCGTTCCGGCCGTCCGGGTCAGCCGGTGGCGCAGGTGACGGTCGGCCAGGTGGTGTTGCCGTTGTGCTGGATGGTGACGCCCCAGGTGCTGCCGCTGCCGTTGGGTTTGGCGACGAGCACCTGGCTGCTGGGATAGCTGACGCTGGCGTTCCAGGTCGACAGCACCTTGGCGGGGGAGGGCACGTTCATCGTCACGGTCCAGTTGCTCGCGCCGCTGACCGAGACGTTGAGGTTGTAGCGGTCGCTCCACTGCTGCCCGGCCGACAGGGTCGCGGTGCAGCCGGTGCCACCCCCGCCACCGCCCCCGCCGCCGCTGCCGTCGGGCGCCACGGCGCGCCCGGTCTGCGGTGAGATCATCCCGGCGCACAGGCCCCGGGCGGCGAGGTTCTGCGCGATGCGCGGGATGGCGGCGAGCGTGTTGGCGGACCAGTCGTGCATGAGGATGACCTGCCCGTTGCCGAGCCGGGACGCGGCCTGCACGATCGCGTCCGTGCCGGCGCCGTTCCAGTCCTGCGAGTCGACGTCCCACAGGACCTCGGTCAGCTCGTACCTGGACGCCACCGAGCGCACCGTCGAGTTGGTCTCGCCGTACGGCGGGCGGAACAGTTTCGGCGTGCCGCCGCCCGCGTTGGCGATGGCCTGCTGGGTCCGCGAGATCTCCGAGTCGATCTGCGCCTGGCTCAGCTGCGTCAGGTGCGGATGGGTGTAGCTGTGGTTGGCGACCCACATCCCGGCGTCGACCTGGGCCTTCACCAGGGACGGGTTGGCGGCTGCGTACTGGCCCTGGTTGAACATGGTGGCCCGCAGGCCGTTCTGCTTCAGCGCGTTGAGCAGGGCCGTCGTGCTGCCGGAGGGCCCGTCGTCGAAGGTGAGTCCGACGTAGCCGTTGCAGGCGGCGGCCGGAGCGGCCTGGGCGGGAGCGGGGCCGGCGGTGAGAGCGCCGGCGGCGGCCAGGGCGATCACCCAGGCTCCGTGGAGCAGCCACCGGGGGCCGCGGGCGCGGCGTGGGGGACGGGCGGGTGTGGTCATGCGCGGGGTTCCTCCTCGTGACGCCGATGGAGTGGAACAACGGCGTCAGTGTTGGCCTGCACATGACGGCAGTCAACAGTTTCGGTGAGTATTTCGAAACGTTCGAGCAACAGAAACCCGCGCCGACGCGATATCAGCACAGCTCAAGCGAGCACAGCACCCGCCCAAACAAATTTCAACACAACGGCCCCCTCTCGCAAGATCAATCAGCGGAGTCGGAATCCTCGAAACTTTCGTTCGCCTTCCGGTCCGCAGGACTGGTACGGACTCACCACAGCGCCACCCCGTCCGGCACGGCCAGCCCGAAGTCCTCCGCCAGGACCCGGCGGACCTCCTCCTCCTTCGTGAGCTTCCGCTCGGTGACCGTGCCGTCGGCGCGGGTCTCGGTGAGCAGGCGGCCGTTGAGCAGCAGGTGGCTGTCGGCGGTGACGCGCTGCACGTAGGGGGAGCGCGTGAACGGGGAGCGCGGGCTCGTGCCGATGTACCAGTTGACGACCTCGTAGTCGGGCTGCTCGAAGGGCTCCACCGTGAAGGCGTACTGCGCCTCCCAGCCGTCCCCGTGGTACGCCTCCAGCACCCACAGCTCCAACGGCCCCCGGTGCGGCGCGTGGACCAGCCGGTGCCGGCGCCCGGCGTCGTGGAACTCCGCTCCGGCCGTCAGCGGCACCGGCTCCAGCAGCGAGCCGATCGCCCCGAAACCGACGTCGGCCAGGTACGGCTGCGGGTCGCCCGGCACCTCGGCCAGCAGCGCCATGTGGGTGCGCGGGCGGCTGTCGAAGCGGTCCGCGCCCACCACCACGCGCGCGGTCAGCCGGGTCACCCCGAAGCCCAGCGCCTCCAGGGCGTGCGCGAAGAGGGTGTTGTGCTCGTAGCAGTAGCCCCCGCGCCGGCCGTGCACCAGCTTGGCCGCCAGGTCGCCCGGGTCGAGGGAGGGGGCCTTACCGCGCAGGGGGTCCAGGTTCTCGAACGGGATCGCCCGGATGTGGGCGAGGTGCACGCCCCGCAGCGTCGCCGCGTCGGCCCGCCGCTCCCCGTCCCATCCGATCCGCCGGAGGTACGCGTCGAGTTCGAACTGCACTGAGACTGAGTCGGACATGACGGCACCGTAGCCAGGCCCCCCGGCCCGCGTCGGCGGCCCACGGCCCGAACGGCTCTGGTCCGTTGGGCCTAGGCCCCCGGTCCCTCCCCCGGCCTGCGCGGTCCCTCCCCGGCCTGCGCGGTCCCTCCCCGGCCTCCTCGGGCGTCCGCGTCACGAGGCACAGCCGCGGCCCGGCCGCCGCCCCGGCTAGGGCCTGTCGTCGAACTCCCGCCTGCCCCGCGACGACAGGCCCTAGGAGCCGTCGGGCGATGCGGCCGGGAGCCACTTCTCGCCGCCGAGGGGGAAGTCGTAGCTCGGACGCCCCTGGTTCCCGCTGGTGCGGAAGGGACGGCCGCCGTCGTCCACCCGGAGCGTGCCGTGCCGGCCGCCGCTGGACCAGCTCAGCTCCAGGTACCAGCTCACGTCGTGGGCGGAGGCGTTCGCCCTGACGTGGTAGACCTCCGGGTCGGACTCGCTCACCTTGAACGGGAAGTCCTCCTGCCCTCCCACGGGCACGACGGCGGGCCGGGCGTCGTCGAGGGCGACGGCGAAGGCCCGGGTGCGCACGTCGCCGCCGCAGCCGACGCCCATGGCGTAGTCGTTCCAGGCGAGCGGCGCGCGCTTGCCGACCGTACGCACCCGCAGGCCGTCGACGACCACCGTCTCCTTCCCCGTCCCCTGCACGGTGATCTCCAGGAACTGCTCCCCCGACGAGACGGCCCCGGCCGCCGTCACCCACGCGGCCGCGTCCTGCTCCAGGGGCGGCGGGCCCACCTCGGCCGGCGGCCGGTCGATCAGGTAGTGCTGGGAGCAGGGGTCCTCCCAGGCGTACGGGGAGGTGCGGACGGCGAGCGGGACGGCGGCACCGGCGTCGGTGCCCCCGGCCGCTCCGCCGCCGGCCGGGTCCTTGCCCGCGGCGGCCGGGGAGGGGGCGGACTCCTTCGCCTCGCGCCCGCCCCCGTCCTTGCCCGGGCGGGTGGGGGACGCGGACGGCGAGGGGGACGCGGACGGCGTGGTGGAAGCGGCCTCGCGGGCCTCTCCGTGGCCGGACGCGGCGCCGGCCCCGGCGGTGGCGCGCCGGCCGCCGCCGTCGTCCGTCCCGCCGGAGGGCAGGTTCACGGCGAGCACGACCGCGCCGAGCACGGCGGCCGCGGCGACCCCCGCGACGAGGGCGGTACGGGCACGACGACGCCGGCGGAAGCCCTCGGGGGCGGCCTGCGCGGGCCCGGCTTCCACGGGCCCGGCTTCCACGGTCCCCGCTTCCGCGGATTCCGCTTCCGGCGGGACCGCCGCCACCTCCGGCTCCGCGACCACCGGTACCGGTCCCGGTGCTGGCGTCGGTCCCGGGACCGACGCCGGGACCGGTCCCGGCGTCTTCCCTTCCACCGCCTCCGGGGAAGCGGCCCCCTTCCGCCCCCGGGCCGCGTCCGCCAGCACCCACCGCCGGTGCAGCTCGACAAGTTCCTCCGGCGCCGCCCTGCACAGCCGCGCCAGCCGCTCCACGGGCGCGTAGTCGGTCGGTACGGCGTCCCCGTTGCAGTACCGGTGCAGCGTCGACGTGCTCATGTGGAGCCGTCGGGCGAGCGTGCCGTAGCTCAGCCCCGAACGCTCCTTCAACTCCCCCAGCAGCGCGGCGAAGTGCGCCGCGGCAGTGCCTTCCGACACCGTTCCTCCAGCCCCCGTGTCCCATTCCCCCGTTCCAGGGGACGGTCGTTTCCCCTGGCCGAAGCCGTGCCGGCGTTCCAGCGTCCCTGATCGTCCGCCGGGTGTGGCGGCCGGGACGGATCGCCGCACAAGCTCTGGTCATCCAAGCACGCCGCCCCCGGCACTCCGGTCGGGCGACTCAGCTTCGGTCTTCTTCCCGACCGCCTTTGTCCGAAAGGGACTTCGTCATGCGTACGTACCGCACCGCCCGCACCGCCGCCGCGACCCGCACCGCCCGCCCCCGCACCGGTCTGCTCGCCGCCACCGGCGTCGCCCTCGCCGCCCTCGCCCTCACGGCGTGCCAGGACGGCACGGGCACGAGGGACGAGGGCGCCCCGCTGCCCGCCGCGGCGACGCCCACCGGCTCCGCCACCCCCGCGGGCTCCGCCACGGACGCCTCCGCCCCGGCCTCCCGGCCCGCGGCGAAGCCCGCGGACGGCTCCGGGGACCGCGCCGCGGGCACCGCCCCCGGCCAGGCCTCGCCGGCGGGCTCGGCCGGCAAGGACAAGGGCGGGGCCTCCGACCCGGACGACCCCGCGAACCGCGTCTCCTGCAACGGCTCCAACACCACCGTCACCGCCCGGCCGGTGCCCCGCCCGCTCAACCACCTGCTGATCACGGTGAAGAACACCGGCTCCAGGGTCTGCGACCTGACGTACTACCCGGTGCTCCGCTTCGACGAGATGCAGTGGGTGCCGCAGGCGTTCGAGGAGTCCCGGCCGCAGGCGGTGACCACCCTCGCGCCCGGCGAGTCCGGCTACGCGGGCGTGCTGCTCTCCTCCGCCGACGGCAGCGGCGAGCACGGCACCACCGCCCGCAAGCTCACGGTCGGCTTCCAGGGCCGCACCCCGAACAGCGACGGCGGCCCCGCCGCGATCCCGTCCCTGCCGGCCGGGGGCGTGTACTACGACAGCACCCTGTCGGTGACGTACTGGCAGTCGAGCCTGGACGACGCGCTGACCTACTGACCGAGCCGGCGGGCCACTTCGGTGGCCCAGTAGGTCAGGATGTTCCGGGCCCCGGCCCGCTTGATGCCGGTCAGGGTCTCCAGGATCGCCCGGTCCCGGTCGATCCAGCCCTTCTCGGCGGCGGCCTCGATCATCGCGTACTCGCCGGAGATCTGGTAGGCGGCGACGGGCACGTCCACCGCGTCCGCGACACGCGCGAGGATGTCCAGGTAGGGGCCGGCCGGCTTGACCATCACCATGTCGGCCCCCTCCTCCAGGTCGAGGGCCAGTTCCCGCAGGGACTCCCGTACGTTGGCGGGGTCCTGCTGGTAGGTCTTCCGGTCGCCCCGCAGCGACGAGGCGACGGCCTCCCGGAACGGCCCGTAGAAGGCGGACGCGTACTTGGCGGTGTAGGCGAGGATCGCCACGTCCTCCCGCCCGATCTGGTCCAGGGCGTCGCGGACGACGCCGATCTGGCCGTCCATCATCCCGCTCGGGCCCACCACGTGGGCACCGGCGTCGGCCTGCACCTGCGCCATCTCGGCGTAGCGCTCCAGGGTGGCGTCGTTGTCGACGCGCCCCTGCTCGTCCAGCACCCCGCAGTGCCCGTGGTCGGTCGTCTCGTCCAGGCACAGGTCGGACATGACGAGCAGGTCGTCACCGACCTCGGCCCGCACGTCCCGGATGGCGACCTGCAGGATCCCGTCCGGGTCGGTGCCCGGCGTCCCGATCGCGTCCTTCTTCGACTCCTCCGGCACGCCGAACAGCATGATCCCGGAGATCCCGGCCGCCACCGCCTCCGCGGCCGCCTTCTTCAGGCTGTCCCGGGTGTGCTGCACGACACCCGGCATCGTCGCGATCGGCACCGGTTCGCCGATGCCCTCGCGCACGAAGGCCGGGAGGATGAGGTCGGCGGGGTGCAGCCTGGTCTCGGCGACCATCCGACGCATGACCGGAGTCGTCCGCAGACGCCGCGGCCGCGTGCCGGGAAAGGATCCGTACGTCGTCATGCCCCCTACGCTACGCCCGGCGCGGGGGCGCCTTTGCCGACGCGGCGTCGGCGCGACCCGGCCCCGCCAGGTGCGCTGTCCGGACGGCGCACCTGGTGCCCGGCGCGCCCGGGATCCACCTTGGAAGGACACCTGGCAGAACCTCTGGCGGAACACCTGGCAGAACCTCTGGGAGAACAAGGACCCCGACAGCCGCGACGCGCGGTACTCATGGACTCGGTCGGCGTCCTGCCCGCCCCACCGGCCGCCGAGGCCGTCGAACGGGCCACCGGGGCCCTGTACGCGGCGATGGCCCCTTACGGCACGGGCCGCACCATGGTCAACATCCACGGCACCCCCGAGCAGATGCGCACCTGGCTCGAGACCGGATACCGCCTCGCCCAGGCCGAGGACGACCGCGTCGCCATCGTCAGGATCATCGCCGACCCCAACAGCAGCGCCGCCCTGCGCGCGGCGGCGGGCGCGGCCCTGGACGACAACACCCCTGAGGCGCTGCGTCACTTCCTCGAGGTCGGCCGGTACGAGGTCGACGGCTAGGAATCCTCGCTCGGACCACCGGGCGGCACCGCGACGGTTCAAGCCGCGCGAAGCGGCTCGCCTGTCGTCGGCGCCTCGGACCGGCAGTCGCGGCAGCGGCCGGGGTGTGCGGCGCGGAACGCGCGTTCGCAGCCGTCGCAGTTCTGGAAGGGCAGCGGGCGGCGAGCGCCTTTGCCGTCCGCCGCGACGGACGGCAAAGGCGCGGGGGCCGCGGGAAGGGGTGGGGGCAGCAGTTCCCTGAGACGGTAGGCGATCAGCCCGGCCGGGTGTCCGAGGTCCGGGGGGAGATCGGCCGTCAGGGCACGGTGGACGACGGCGGCCGTGGCACCGCCGTCGAACCAGGCGGTGACGGCGGGGGCGAGCCGGTTCACGTCCCGGAGGGGGAGGGTGAGGCGCTCGTCGGTACGGCGCAGACCCGCGAGGAGGGCGACGGCCCGCTCGTGGTGCCGATCGCGACGGGCGTCCCGCTCCGGCGGGTCCGGCGGTGCGACGGGGGCGGGCACTTCGGTCCGGCCGTCCTCCTGAGCCGTTTCCCGGCCGTCCGCCCAAGGACGGGAAACGGGATCGCGGTCGCGCGCACGGGCCGTGGCGACGCAGCCGGGCACAGGAGGCTCGGCCGCCTTGCCGGGTGCCGCCCTGCCGGGGGCGTGGTGGGCGTACGTACGCGTGAACAGGCGCCCCGTCTCCGTCCGTTCGCGCACCCGCTCCAGATAGCCGTGCGCCTCCAGCTCCCGCAGGGCGAAGGCGATCCGGTCCCGCCCCTCGGGGAAGCGCTCGGCGAGGCTGCGGATGTCGACCGGGGCGCCCTCCGGCAGCGACAGGATGTGGGTGGCCAGTCCGATGGCGGTCAGCGACAGTTCGCGGTGCTGGGCGAGGTGGTTGCCGACGATCGTGTACCGGTCGGGTTGGTACGCCCGTACGTGGGTGACACCGGAGTGGGTGGCGGTCCGCCGAACACCCTGATTCGGGCGCAAGGCAGCGTTAGGCTTCTTCTCAGCCATGGGGAAGGGCCTTCTTCCTCGATGGTCAGGCCCTCGCACTGGGATTGCCGTCCCGGCGAGGGCCGATGCATGTGTGGGGTTGTGGTGGTGCCTGAGCCGAGACTGCACGCCCGGGCCACCGACGCGCCAGCCGCACCGACCGCTTTCACCCACCCGGGTGACCTACGCGGGGTTTGGTTGGTTGGAAGGGTTTTTTCCCAGGGTTCTTTGGTCTTTTACCGCCCGCGGCCCCGGGCCGCACCCCACCGGTCCACGCGTTTCCGGGCTCCGGCGCGGCGGACCTGCGAGGGGTGATCCGACGATTCCCGTCACCCACGGTGTCCGCTCGTGCGTAGCCTGTGAAAAAGCGGAACGTATGAGGGCCGACGGGAGGGCGAGGGCCGTGAGCGACTGGGACGTGGGACCGGACGACGACGAGGCAGGGGCCGTGCTGCGCACGGTCTCCCGGCAGTTGAAGCTGTGGCGGGAGGCGGCCGGTCTCACCCAGGCCGAGTTCGGCGCGGCCATCGGGTACGGGGAGGACCTGGTCTCCTCCGTGGAGCGGGGGCGGCGCATCCCCCGGCCCGAGTACCTGGACAACGCGGACGAGGTGCTGGGGGCGGGCGGCCGGATCGCGGCGATGAAGACGGACGTGGCGGAGGCCCGGTACCCGAAGAAGGTGCGGGACGTGAAGCGCCTGGAGGTCGACGCGGTACAGATCTGCTCCTACAACAACTCGGTTGTCGACGGCCTCCTCCAGACCGGAGACTACGCGCGGGCCGTCTTCGGCTCTCGACGACCTCCTTTCACGGAGGAGGAGTTGGAGCAGCAACTGGTTGCGAGGCTGGCTCGCCAGGAGATCATCAGCAGCGCAACGGCCAAGCCGCTCTTCAGCTTCGTGCTGTGCGAGGCGACGTTACGGCGGCCGATCGGGGGCAGGATGGCCATGCGCGGGCAGCTTGAACGGCTGGTGGAAGTAGCCCGGTTGCCCAACGTCGACCTGCAAGTCCTTCCTCTCGGCAGTGAGGAGAACTCAGGAATCGACGGCTCGTTCCGACTGCTGAAACTCAAGGACGGAGCAACCGTGGGACTCAGCGAGGCGCCACTCACCAGTCGCGTCTTCTGCCACCCCAAGGAGACCACCGTCCTCGACATGCGCTATGGGATCATCCGGGCGCAAGCTCTCACGCCACGGGAGTCCCTGGCCCTCATCGAGAAACTGCGGGGAGAGACATGAGCCTCAAGCCCAGCCCCGAGCTGGAGTGGATAAAGAGCAGCTACAGCACGGCCGACGGCCCTTCCTGCGTGGAGGTGGCGGCCGTCCCCGACCACGTCCTCGTCCGCGACTCCAAGAACCCCGCCGGCCCCCGCCTCACCCTCGCCCCCACCGCCTGGACGGCCTTCCTGCCGTACGCCTCCGGGAACTGACGGCACGGACACGCGCGGCCCCGCACCGAGCCGACGCGGGGCCGCATGCGCACACCCGCCCGCGCTCCCAGCCCATCCCCACATCGACCGTTGGGTCGGATCACTGATCGGAGGGAGGAGCCGCCGAAGGGTTCTCCGGCACCGCCCCGGCCGAGGCCCGGAAGAAGAGGAACGCGCCCCGTACCGCAGTCCGGGACGCGTTCGTCATGGCCAGAGGCGTCTCACGTCGTCGTGCGCCGACGCCGCCCGCCGGGCCGCCGCTCGCTCGGCCGGGTCACCGGCTCCCCGGCCTCGATCGCCGCGAGCCGCCGCTTCATCCCGAAGTCCGCCAGCGCCTCCGCCAGCTTGTGCACGGACGGCTCGGGCGCCATGACGTCCACCCGCAGCCCGTGCTCCTCGGCGGTCTTGGCCGTGGCGGGCCCGATACAGGCGATCACGGTCACGTTGTGCGGCTTGCCGGCGATGCCCACCAGGTTCCGCACGGTCGAGGACGACGTGAACAGCACGGCGTCGAAGCCGCCGCCCTTGATCGCCTCGCGCGTCTCCGCCGGCGGCGGCGAGGCCCGCACGGTCCGGTAGGCGGTGACGTCGTCGACCTCCCAGCCGAGCTCGATCAGGCCCGCCACCAGCGTCTCGGTGGCGATGTCCGCCCGCGGCAGGAACACCCGGTCGATCGGGTCGAACACCGGGTCGTACGGCGGCCAGTCCTCCAGCAGGCCGGCGGCCGACTGCTCCCCGCTCGGCACCAGGTCGGGCTTCACGCCGAAGGCGATCAGCGCCTTGGCGGTCTGCTCGCCCACCGCCGCGACCTTGATCCCGGCGAACGCCCGCGCGTCGAGCCCGTACTCCTCGAACTTCTCCCGGACGGCCCTGACCGCGTTGACCGAGGTGAAGGCGATCCACTCGTACCGCCCGGTCACCAGCCCCTTGACCGCCCGCTCCATCTGCTGGGGCGTGCGCGGCGGCTCGACGGCGATCGTCGGCACCTCGTGCGGCACGGCCCCGTACGACCGCAGCTGGTCGGAGAGCGACGCCGCCTGCTCCTTCGTACGCGGGACGAGGACCTTCCAGCCGAACAGCGGCTTGTTCTCGAACCACGACAGCTGCTCGCGCTGGGCGGCGGCGAAACGCTCACCGACCACGGCTATCACGGGCCGCCCGCCCTCCGGCGAGGGCAGCACCTTGGCCTGCTTCAGCGTCTGCGCGACGGTGCCGAGCGTGGCGGTCCAGGTGCGCTGCCGGGTGGTCGTGCCGGCGACCGTCACCGTCATCGGCGTGTCGGGCTTGCGGCCCGCGGACACCAGCTCGCCGGCCGCCGCGGCCACCGAGTCGAGCGTCGTCGACACGACGACCGTCGCGTCCGAGGCGCCCACCTCCGTCCAGCACCGGTCCGACGCCGTCCGCGCGTCCACGAACCGCACGTCCGCGCCGTGCGCGTCCCGCAGCGGCACACCGGCGTACGCGGGCACGCCGACGGCGGTCGCGACGCCGGGGACGACCTCGAAGGGCACCCCGGCCGCGGCGCACGCCAGCATCTCGCCGGCGGCGTACGCGTCGAGCCCGGGATCGCCGGAGACCGCACGCACGACCCGCCTGCCGCCCCGCGCGGCCTCCATGACAAGATGTGCGGCATCCCGTACCACGGGGACCGCGGCGGTCTTTGACGTGCCGTCAACGACCGTGAGCTGGGGCGTGCCCGTGCCCGGAGCCGGGTGTGCCGGGACACCCGGGGGATCCGACGGATCCGCGTCCGTGTGCACTTCGGCGACGCCCTGCCGGGCGTGCCTGCGGACGACGTCGAGCACCTCGTGCTCGGCGACGAGGACGTCCGCGTTCGCCAGCGCCTCGACGGCGCGCAGTGTCAGCAGTCCCGGATCTCCGGGTCCGGCACCCAGGAAGGTGACGTGCCCGTGTTCCGGACCGGCGGGAAGGGTGGTGGGGCTCAATGTGCTCGCTCCCCCATCAGACCGGCCGCGCCCGCGGCGAGCATCTCGGTGGCGAGTTCGCGACCGAGCGCCAGCGCCTGGTCGTGCGTCTCGGGCACGGGACCGGTGGTGGACAACTGCACCAGCGTGGTGCCGTCGGTGGTGCCGACGACGCCCCGCAGGCGCATTTCCTTGACAATCTGCCCGTCGGCATGGGGGTCCCCCCGCTCGAACGGAGCCGAGAGTGGGGGAAGGTCGGCCAGCGCGCCCACGGGGGCGCTGCAACCGGCCTCCAGGGCGGCGAGCAGGGACCGCTCGGCGGTCACGGCGGCCCGGGTGAACGGGTCGTCGAGCTCGGCGAGCGCCGCGATCAGCTCCGCGTTGCCCGCGGCGCACTCGATCGCCAGGGCCCCCTGGCCGGGGGCGGGCAGCACCGTGTCGACCGACAGGACGTCGGTCACCTCGTCGCTGCGGCCGATCCGGTTCATCCCGGCGGCGGCGAGCACGACGGCGTCGAGCTCCCCGCTGCGGACGTACCCGATCCGCGTGTCGACGTTCCCCCGGATCGGGACGGTCTCGATGTCCAGCCCGTGGCTGCGCGCGTACGCGTTGAGCTGGGCCATGCGGCGCGGCGAACCGGTGCCGATGCGCGCGACCCCCTGCGGGGAGGAGGCGGCCAGGTCGGTGAGCTTCAGCGCGTCCCGGGCCACGATCACGTCCCGCGGATCCTCGCGCTCCGGCACGGCGGCCACGACGAGTCCCTCGGGCTGCGCGGTCGGCAGGTCCTTCAGCGAGTGCACCGCGAAGTCGACCTCGCCGCCGAGCAGCGCGTCGCGCAGCGCGGTCACGAACACGCCCGTGCCGCCGATCTGCGCGAGGTGCTCGCGGGAGACGTCACCGTAGGTGGTGATCTCCACGAGTTCGACGGGCCGTCCGGTCACCCGGCTCACGGCGTCCGCCACCTGCCCGGACTGGGCCATGGCGAGTTTGCTCCGCCTGGTCCCGAGCCGCAGCGCCTTCGTACTCATGCTGGCCCTCGGTTCTTCTCGGTGCTGTCCCCGGCCCGGGAGACGGCGGCCACCGTCTCGGGGTCGAGGTCGAACAGGGTGCGCAGCGCGTCCGCGTACCCGGCGCCGCCGGGCTCGGCCGCGAGCTGTTTGACCCGTACGGTCGGCGCGTGCAGCAGCTTGTCGACCACGCGCCGCACGGTCTGGGTGATCTCCGCGCGGTGTTTGTCGTCGAGGCCGGGCAGCCGCCCCTCGAGCCGGGCGATCTCCCCGGCCACGACGTCGGCGGCCATGGCGCGCAGGGCGACCACGGTCGGCGTGATGTGCGCGGCCCGCTGGGCCGCCCCGAAGGCCGCGACCTCGTCGGAGACGATACGCCGGACCTGGTCCACATCGGCAGCCATCGGAGCGTCGGCGGAGGCCTCGGCGAGCGATTCGATGTCGACCAGCCGCACCCCGGCGAGCCGGTGCACGGCCGCGTCGATGTCGCGCGGCATCGCCAGGTCGAGGAGGAAGAGCACGGGGGCGGGCCGCGGCGGTCCGGCGACCGGCTCGGGCCGGCGCCGCTCGGGGATCCGGCCGGCGGTCGCGGCGGTCGCGGCGAGCGCGCCGATCAGCTCCGCGTCCGCCCCGGGCGTGCGGCGGCCGGACTCCCGGCGGTCGGCCGTGGCGCCCGCGACCCACGCGGCGTGCTGCTCCAGCGTCGCGGCGTCCATGCCGGCCACGGCCGCCTCCCCCATCACGGAGAAGCCGGGCTGCACGGCGGACAGGTCGAGCGGGCAGCCCTCGTCGGTGCCCGCGGAGGCGGGCGGCGCGGCCGTCCGGCGGGACGCCGCGGCACGGTCGTCCTCGATCCGGACGGCCGGCTCGCCGGTGCGGCCCTGCACCGCCGCCGCGACCGCCTCGGCCGTCAGGACGAGCCCCGTCGCGCCGGTGCAGGAGACGGCGATGTCGACTCGTGTCAGCTCTGCCGGTACCGACTCCATGGGTATCGCGCGGGCCAGCACGTCGGTGTCGTCGCCCTCGGTGAGGATCCGCGCGAGCCGCTCGGCGCGGTCGAGGGTGCGGTTGGCGACGACGATCTCGCCGACCCCGGAGCGCGCGAGCGTGGCGGCCGCCAGGGAGGACATCGAGCCGGCGCCGATGACCAGGGCCTTCCTGCCCCGGATCCACCGCTGCACGTCCGCGCCCTGGGCCAGCTGCTCCAGGCCGAAGGTGACCAGGGACTGCCCGGCCCGGTCGATGCCGGTCTCGGAGTGGGCGCGCTTGCCGACCCTGAGGGCCTGCTGGAACAGGTCGTTCAGCAGCCGCCCGGCGGTGTGCAGCTCCTGCGCCCGGGCCAGGGAGTCCTTGATCTGCCCGAGGATCTGCCCCTCGCCCACGACCATGGAGTCCAGCCCGCAGGCCACCGAGAACAGGTGGTGGACGGCCCGGTCCTCGTAGTGCACGTACAGGTAGGGGGTGAGCTCCTCCAGGCCGACCCCGCTGTGCTGGGCGAGCAGCGTGGACAGCTCGGCGACACCGGCGTGGAACTTGTCCACGTCGGCGTACAGCTCGATGCGGTTGCAGGTGGCCAGCACCGCGGCCTCGGCGGCCGGTTCGGCGGCGACCGTGTCGTGCAGCAGCTTGGTCTGCGCGTCCGCGTTCAGCGAGGCCCGCTCCAGCACGCTGACCGGGGCGCTGCGGTGGCTCAGGCCGACGACGAGGAGGCTCATGCCGGCATCACGGCGGGCATGTCCCCGTCGGGCCCCTGGTCGGCGGCGGCCTCCTTGCGGGCGGCGGCCGGGACGGCCGCCTCGGCGGCGGCCTCCTCGCCGGCCTTGCGCTGCTCGTGGAAGGCGAGGATCTGCAGCTCGATGGAGAGGTCGACCTTGCGCACGTCGACGCCGTCCGGGACGGACAGCACGGTCGGCGCGAAGTTCAGGATGGAGGTGACCCCGGCGGCCACCAGCCGGTCGCAGACCTGCTGGGCGGCACCGGCGGGGGTGGCGATCACACCGATGGACACCCCGTTGTCCTTGATGATCTTCTCCAGGTCGTCGGTGTGCTGCACCGGGATCCCGGCGACCGGCCTGCCGGTGAGCGCGGGATCGGCGTCGATGAGCGCGGCGACCCGGAAGCCGCGGGAGGCGAACCCGCCGTAGTTGGCGAGCGCGGCGCCGAGGTTGCCGATACCGACGATCACGACCGGCCAGTCCTGGGTCAGCCCCAGTTCGCGGGAGATCTGGTAGACGAGATACTCGACGTCGTAGCCGACGCCCCGGGTCCCGTAGGAGCCGAGGTAGGAGAAGTCCTTGCGCAGCTTCGCGGAGTTGACCCCGGCCGCCGCCGCCAGCTCCTCGGACGAGACCGTGGGCACCGAGCGCTCCGAGAGCGTGGTGAGGGCCCGGAGGTACAGCGGAAGGCGGGCGACGGTGGCCTCGGGAATCCCTCGGCTACGGGTCGCCGGTCGGTGTGTTCGGCCAGTTGCCACGATGCTCCTGCGGGTAGAGCGGGGCTGTAGGCGGTCATACGTCCCTACATGACCGCCCCGTCGAATGCAGGCTATGTCTTTGTGAACGCGTGCACAAAGATGGTGTCCGATTTGCCCGGCCAAAGTGATGGGGGTCACGCACCCCCGGCGCGGTTGCGTGGAACCGGCGCACAAGGGCCACCGTTCCTTGTCTTCTGGGGGCAAAACCGCACACTCTCCTTACGCATCCCGCCCCCGAGACCACACCACCGTCGATCCTAAGCGACGTTCCGGCCACTTTGGACTGGCCGGTCAGTCCGTGAGGGCCCTGCGGAGGCGGTCCTCGTTCACGCGCCAGAAGGTGTGCTGCTCGCCGTCGACGAGGACGACGGGGATCTGCTCCCAGTACCGGTCGTGCAGCTCCCGGTCCTGGGTGATGTCCTTCTGCTCCCAGGGGACGCCGAGATCGGCACACACCTTCTCCACCACGGCCTGCGCGTCGTCGCACAGGTGGCAGCCGGGCTTGCGGATGAGCGTGACGAGCCGGTCCTTGGGGAGCCTGCGTCGGAAGAGGGGACTCATGCCGGCCATTCTCGCGCGGCGGCGCGCGGGAGGAACCCCGTGCGGCCCGCCGGGCGACGCGCCGTGCGGAGGAGCCCTTTAACGGCGCGGTCGCGGAGAGTTCACGGCCTCCCCGCCTCTCGGCTCCGGAACCGCCGGACGGACTGGCTATGCTCACGCCATGGCCGCTCTCGGATGGCTCACTCCCCGTAGGCGCTCCGCCACGGCGAGGAGCGTTTTGGCAGGCGAGGCCTCGGCGGAGGCCGCCCGCAAATCCTCCCAGGAAATCGCCGGCACGACCGCGGAACCGGAGTTCCCGGTCCACGGCGACGACCGGGCCGCCGCCTTCTTCGACCTCGACAACACGGTGATGCAGGGCGCCGCCCTCTTCCACTTCGGGCGGGGCCTGTACAAGCGGAAGTTCTTCGACACGCGCGAACTCGCCCGGTTCGCCTGGCAGCAGGCGTGGTTCCGGCTGGCCGGCGTGGAGGACCCCGAGCACATGCAGGACGCGCGCGACTCGGCGCTGTCGATCGTGCAGGGCCACCGCGTCTCCGAGCTGAAGTCGATCGGCGAGGAGATCTACGACGAGTACATGGCCGAGCGGATCTGGCCCGGCACGCGCGCGCTGGCCCAGGCGCACCTGGACGCGGGCCAGAAGGTGTGGCTGGTCACCGCCGCTCCCGTCGAGATCGCCCAGGTCATCGCCCGCCGCCTGGGGCTGACCGGCGCGCTCGGCACGGTGGCGGAGTCGATCGACGGCGTCTACACCGGCAAGCTGGTCGGCGAGCCGCTGCACGGCCCGGCCAAGGCGGAGGCGGTCCGCGCCCTGGCCGCGGCGGAGGGCCTGGACCTCTCGCGCTGCGCCGCCTACAGCGACTCCCACAACGACATCCCCATGCTGTCGCTGGTCGGCCACCCGTACGCCATCAACCCGGACGCCAAGCTGCGCCGGCACGCCCGCCAGATGGACTGGCGCCTGCGCGACTACCGCACGGGCCGCAAGGCGGCGAAGGTCGGCATCCCGGCCGCGGCCGGCGTCGGCGCGGTCGCCGGCGGCACGGCCGCGGCGATCGCCCTGCACCGCCGCCGCCGCTGAACGGCCGCGGTCCCGTCACCGGGGGCGCGCCACCCTCCGACCGGTCGCACCGGTCGCACCGGTCGCACCGGTCGCACCGGTCAACCTGATCACACCGGACCGGCGGCCCCGCCCCCGCCCCGAACCCGGCCGATCCGACTGGCGTACCCACGCAACCCGGTGTCCAGTCCCGTTGGCTGCACACGGCCACAACACGCCCCGCCTCCACCCCCAATCCGAACCTTTCCGATCAGCAATCGGTCATTCACCATCCCTCGATCGGGCGTCAATCGGTTACGGAAGCGACGTAACCGACGATTTGAGCAACTGGGTGTAGCAGCGCCTGCACGAAGCGTTATTCTCCTCAGACGCAAACCGGTGCCCCTCCGTCGCTACGACGGGTGAAAGGTCCCGCACTGCTCGTGATGGAAGCTCTGCCTCTGGGAGTCCCGTGTACCCACACGTCGGGGTTGACGCCTCGGGCCTGGCCACGCTGCGCGCAACGGTCAAATCGGTCCAAGGCCTGTTGCGCGGTTTCGTCCCCCCCGCGTACGCCGCCCCCGCCTTCGCCACCGTCACCCCCGTCGGCCCGTGCTACGCACTCGCCGACGGGAGCGCCGCGGTCGGCAGACGCGGGCGCTCGGCCGGAGCGCCCGCCGCCCGCCGCCCCGCCGCGGACAGCGACAGCGCCCGGATGATGGACCTCGTGGAGCGCGCCCAGGCCGGCGAGGCCGACGCCTTCGGCCGCCTCTACGACCAGTACAGCGACACCGTGTACCGGTACATCTACTACCGCGTGGGAGGGAAGGCCACCGCCGAGGACCTGACGAGCGAGACCTTTCTGCGCGCCCTGCGCAGGATCGGGACGTTCACCTGGCAGGGGCGCGACTTCGGCGCCTGGCTGGTGACCATCGCCCGCAACCTCGTCGCCGACCACTTCAAGTCCAGCCGCTTCCGGCTGGAGATCACCACCGGTGAGATGCTCGACGCCAACGAGGTCGAGCGCTCCCCCGAGGACTCCGTCCTCGAGTCCCTCTCCAACGCCACCCTGCTCGACGCCGTACGGCGGCTCAACCCCCAGCAGCAGGAGTGCGTGACGCTCCGCTTCCTCCAGGGCCTGTCCGTGGCCGAGACCGCCCGCGTCATGGGCAAGAACGAGGGCGCCATCAAGACCCTCCAGTACCGGGCCGTCCGCACGCTCGCCCGGCTCCTCCCGGAAGACGCCCGCTGACCGGTCCGCACGCTCGGCGACGCCCAACTCACTATCCGTGAAAGTCTGTTGACTTCTCCATCCGATCACCCGCGGTCCGTAACCCAAGTGCCGCGCCGCTCGTTGCACGGGATGCAGGCTCCCTGTGGTCACCCCTGGCCGACTCCGCTCGCTCGTTCGTGCGGACGCGGTCAGGGCGTGCGACCCTCAGGACCCCCTGGGGAGCCGACCGTCATGACGAGAGGAGGTGCCGCCAGTGATCGCGAACGTATCGGCGCACCGGCGGGCGAACGCCTTCGCCCAAGCCCTGGAGGAGCAGTCCGATCGGGGCCCGGCGGCCGAGCAGTCCGAAGGATCGCCACCGGCCCCGGCCGCTGCGGAACAGACCGGGCAGGCGCGTCTGCTGACGCTCGCCTCCGGTCTCGCCGCGCTGCCCGGACCGAAGCTGGACCCCGAGGTCAAGGCCGTCCAGCGGGCGCAGCTGGTGGCCGCCTTCGAGGCCATGCTGCAGGAGGGCACGGCGGCGGGCGAGGCGGCCGATCCTTCGGTCCCCGAGCAGCGTTCCCGGGGACGAGGCGCCCACCGGGCGGGGTCGCTGGGGAGGTTCCGGCCGCGTTCCCGCCTGGCCAAGAGCCTGACCGCGGGCGGGCTCGGCGTGAGCGTGGCCGCGGGCGCCCTCGGCGGAGTCGCCGCCGCCAGCTCCGACGCCCTGCCCGGCGACTCGCTCTACGGCCTCAAACGCGGCATCGAGGACGTCAGGCGCGGCCTGGCCGACGGCGACGACGAACGCGGCCGGGTCTACCTCGACCAGGCCTCCACCCGGCTCGGCGAAGCCCGCCGGCTGATGGAGCGCGGCCGCGGCGGGCCCCTGGACCACGAGTCGCTCGGCGAGATCCGCCGCGCCCTGTCCGGCGTGCGGCACGACGCGTCGGAGGGCCACCGGCTGCTGCGCGAGGCCTACGAACGCGACCCGGACTCCCTGGGCCCCATCCAGGCCCTCGACGCCTTCTCGCGCTCGCACCGCGACGCCTGGGGCGCGCTGCGCGAGAAACTGCCCGTCCAGCTCGGGGACGTCAGCGAGCAGGTGTCGTCCGTGTTCGACGCCATAGACGAAGACGTCGCCCCGCTGCAGTCCCTGCTCCCCAGGCCCCCGGCCGAGGGCGGCGGCCCGCAGGACGGGCGGCGCGGCGCTTCCGGATCGGCCTCCGCCGACTCGCCCGGCTCCGACCGCCCCCAGGCCCCGAGCTCCGGCAGCCGGCACACCGAGCCGGGCGGCTCCACCAGCGGCAGCCCCAGCGGGTCGGCCGGCTCCGGCGACGGCGACGGCCTGCTCGACGGCGACACCGGCGGCCTGCTCGACCCCCCGCAGGACACCGGCGCCAGCGCGTCGCCGTCCACGGGCGACGGCACGCCGACCACCGAGCCGGACGTCACGCTCCAGCCGCTCCTGCCCGACCTCCTGCCCGGCCTGGGCATCGAGGGCGAGAACGCGGACTAGCCGCCGGGTACGGCCAGGGGGCGCTCCCGCGCGAGGGGGCGCCCCCTCTCCGTACCCGGCGATGTACGCCCGCGGACTCAGAAGAAGACCGACCGGCGCTGCACCAGCAGCTTGTACAGCGTGTGCTGGATCTGCTCCCTGACCTGGTCGGTCAGGTTGAACATCAGCATCGGGTCCTCGGCCGCCTCCGGCGGATAGCCGTCCGTGGGGATCGGCTCGCCGAACTGGATCGTCCACTTGGTCGGCAGCGGGATCGCGCCGAGCGGACCGAGCCACGGAAACGTCGGCGTGATCGGGAAGTAGGGGAAGCCCAGCAGCCGGGCCACCGTCTTGGCGTTGCCGATCATCGGGTAGATCTCCTCGGCCCCGACGATCGAGCAGGGGACGATCGGCGTACCGGCGCGCAGGGCCGTGGAGACGAAACCGCCGCGGCCGAAGCGCTGGAGCTTGTAGCGGTCGCCGAAGGGCTTGCCGAGGCCCTTGAAGCCCTCCGGCATCACCCCGACCAGTTCGCCCTGCTCCAGCAGCCGCGCCGCGTCCTCCGCGCACGCCAGGGTGTGGCCGAGCTTGCGGGCCAGCTCGTTGACCACCGGCAGCACGAACACCAGGTCCGCCGCGAGCAGGCGCAGGTGGCGGCCGGCCGGATGGTGGTCGTGGACCGCGACCTGCATCATCAGGCCGTCCATCGGCAGCGTCCCCGAGTGGTTCGCGACGATCAGCGCACCGCCCTCGGACGGGATGTTCTCCACGCCCTTCACCTCGACCCGGAAGTACTTCTCGTACACCGGGCGCAGCAGGGACATCAGGACCTGGTCGGTGAGCTCCTCGTCGTAGCCGAAGTCGTCGACCTCGTACTCCCCCGTCAGGCGGCGGCGCAGGAAGGCCAGGCCGCTCGCGACGCGCCGCTCCAGACCGCCCTCGTCACGGGCGCCCCCGGACCCGGGCGACGGCTCCTCACGGTTCACGGGGACCTCCTCCTGCACACCGGCCCCGCCCGGCAGGGGCCGGACCTCGCGTACCGGCGCGGAGTCCGTGCCCGGGCGCCGGCTCCCCGCGCCCCGGCGCCGCGGCGGGCGGGACGCGGCGCTCCCGCGGGAGCGGTCGTCGTCGAACGGAATGACCTTGGCATCCGCCATCGTTGATGCGCTCCTCAGTTGGCGCTCTGCGTCGGGGGGTGACCGCCCAGGGCGGGCAGCGCGGCGATCCGGTCGACGGCCTCCGCGAGGGCCTGCGGCGGAAGCAGTCCGGGCCCGCGGCTGCGCGCGAAGTCCGCGAACGTCTCCGCAGTCGTGTACCTGGGCTCGAACCCCAGCGTCTCGCGCATCTGGGTCGTGTCGACCACCCGGCCGTGGGTCAGCAGCCGGATCTGCTCCGGCGAGAAGTCCGTCATACCCAGCGTACGCACCAGCGTGCCCGCCCAGGTGACCGCCGGCAGCAGCAGGGGCACGGTGGGGCGGCCCAGGCGCCTGGAGCACTGGGAGAGCGTCAGGACGCCGTCGCCGGCGATGTTGAAGGTGCCGCTGTTGAGCGTGCCCCGGCGCGGCTCGTGCGAGGCGATCCGCAGCACCTCGACCACGTCGCCCTCGTGCACGAACTGCAGCCGCGGGTCGTAGCCGAACACGGTCGGCAGGACGGGCAGCGAGAAGTACGAGGCGAGCGGGGTGTCCGCGGCCGGGCCCAGGATGTTGGCGAACCGCAGCACGCACACCGCCACGTCCGGCCGGCGCCGCGCGAAGCCCCGGACGTAGCCCTCGACCTCGCAGATGTCCTTGGCGAAGCCGCCGCTGGGCAGGGACTTGGGCGGGGTGGTCTCGGTGAAGACGGCCGGGTCGCGGGGCGCGGAGCCGTAGACGTTGGTGCTGGACTTCACGACCAGCCGCTTGACCGCCGGGGACTTCTGGCAGGCACCGAGCAGCTGCATGGTGCCGATGACGTTGGTCTCCTTCAGGGAGGTCCGGCTGCCGCTGCCCAGCGGTGTGCCGGTCACGTCCAGGTGCACGACCGTGTCGGCGCCCGACTCGGCGAGCACGCGCGCGATGGTCGGCTGCCGGATGTCGGCCTGGACGAAGTCGGCACCGCCCAGGTGGTGCTCGGGGGGAAGCGCGTCCACGGCGACGACCCGCTCCACCTCGGGGTCACGCTGGATCCGCCGTACGAACCGGCCCCCCAGCTGGCGGGCCACTCCGGTCACGAGCACGACCTTGCCCAAGATCAGCGCCTTCCTTCCAGGACGTCGTATCCCGCCGCGTTCCCCGTGGGGCCAACCTAGCGGGTCGTCGCCGCCCTGTGACGACCGCCCGAGGCCCGAGGCGACAAGTACACCCGGACATACGACCAGATCAGCCAGGGTGACCGTCCAGGTCCGCGCACGGGGTTCGACCCGCCGCACGCCGGCTCCGGACACACGTGTGGCCCCCCACCGGCCGGTGGGGGGCCACAGCACGCCCTCGCGGCGTCGCGTCGCGACTTACTTCTTGTTACGACGCTGGACGCGCGTGCGCTTGAGCAGCTTGCGGTGCTTCTTCTTGGCCATCCGCTTGCGCCGCTTCTTGATAACAGAGCCCACGACTACCCTCGCTCACTTCTCATCACTCGGTTGTTTGGGCGCCATGGGCCCACACGACCTACGAGGGGCTAGCCTACCCAACCGCGCGCCGAGGTCGTAATCGAGGGTGCCGGGGAGATCCGCGGACGTGCCCGGTGCGGACCTCCCCGCGTCGCCATCAGGCCGTTTCCACCCCCACATAGCTCTCGCGGAGGTAGTCGTGAACCGCTTGCTCGGGGACGCGGAAGGACCGCCCCACCCGGATCGCGGGCAGATGACCGCTGTGCACCAGCCGGTACACGGTCATCTTCGACACTCGCATCACCGAGGCGACTTCCGCCACGGTAAGGAACTGAACCTCGTTCAGAGGCCTTTCGCCAGCTGCAGCCATGACACACCTGAACCTTCCGCACTCGACGGCCACCGGCTTCCCCTTCCGGTGACTCTTCGTCGCTGCGTGCTCACTCCCCAGACTAGGGGCGGGTGATGCGAGTGGGGAAGAGGTGCACCCATCGGCGGCCTACTGTGACAGACACGCTCGATTGAGTACGTAGCGGGTCAACGGCCGGTAGTAAGCGGACCGCACGCCGTCATCAAGTGGAACGACGACGGACACGGACCCCTGGGCCTCCCCGACGAACAGCGCGGGGTCGTCCGTATCACCGAGCCCGATGGCCTCGAACCCCAGCTGACCTGCCCCGCAGACCCATCCGTGGTCCCCGATCACCAGCTCCGGCAGCGGCCCGCCGGCCTCGGCGGCCGCGGCCAGCGCGGTACGAACCGGGAGAGGCGAGTGCGTGTGCGCGCCGGGCTCACGACCGGGGCGTTCCGTGCCGGGCGGCCGCACCAGCGCGACTCCCCGTACGTAGTCGAGGTTGTACGTACGTAGACCGAACCGGGTCAATATGTCGACACAGCGACCCTGCGCCGGGGTGAGGACAGTACATCCCGCCGCCGACAGGGCGTCTGCCAGGGCGGCGTAGAAACCGAGCAGCCGATGGGGATGTCCGGTGCCGAGCAGGACGTGCGCACGGCGCCGGGCGGCCGCCCCGAGCCGCTCCGCGAAGGCGTCCAGGGCCCTCAGCGTACGCCCCGGATCGATCACGTCGTGACCGGATGTACGCCGGTGATCGGCCGAGACCCCGCACTTCTCCGCCATCAGCTGGATCAGCTCCCGCTGCCCCCAGCCCCGCCCGGGATCGATGCCGATCAGCACACGGGGGTCCCCTGCGGCGAAGAGCCGGTAGCTGCGCAGGCTCTCCTCCCGCGAGGTGGCCACGATCCCGGCGAGCCGGGCGGCCAGGAGGTGCGCGCGGAGGGCTTGGGGGGTGAGCACGGGTCGATGGTGGGGGACGGGGCACGCGCGTGCCACCGGAACCGCGGAACACCGCACGGCCGGCCCAGCGCGGCCCGACACCGCGGCGCCCGCGACTCCCGCGACTCCCGCGACTCCCGCGGGGACGGACGGCCGCCGGACCGCGCACCCGTACGACCCCGGCCCAGGTCCGGCCGCCGCTCCCGGCCGGCATCAGCTCACGGCGCTTCCCCGGGAGCCGCGCTCACGCCAGCATCCCCCGCAGCGGGAACACCGCCCGCCGGGCCGCCAGCACGGCCTGGTCCAGCCGGTCCGCCGGGTCGTACCCCGCCTCCCACGACGCCCAGGACACCGGCCACCGTCCGTCGGTCATCCGTGCCGGCGCCAACTGCCGGGTCCGCGCGAACACTTCCTGCCGCCACTCCTCGGGAGTCGTCGCCGTGGGCTCGATCTCCCGCCCCGCGGCGATCCCCACCAGATGCGTCCACGACCGCGGCACCACGTCCACCACGGCGTACCCGCCCCCGCCCAGCGCCACCCAGCGCCCCTCGGCGTGCTCGTGCGCCAGGTCGTGGCAGGCCGCCTGCACGGCCCGCTGCGCGTCCAGCGACACGGCGAGATGCGCGAGCGGATCCTCGAAGTGCGTGTCGGCGCCGTGCTGCGTCACCAGCACCTGCGGCCGGAAGTCGGCGATCAGCTCCGGCACCACCGCGTGGAACGCGCGCAGCCACCCGGCGTCCCCGGTCCCCGCCGGCAGCGCGACGTTCGCCGCCGAGCCCTCCGCGGCCTCTCCCCCGGTCTCCTCCGGCCATCCCGTCTGCGGGAACAGGGTCCGCGGGTGTTCGTGCAACGAGACCGTCAGCACCCGGGGATCGTCCCAGAACGCGGCCTGCACCCCGTCCCCGTGGTGCACGTCCACGTCCACGTACGCGACCCGCTCGGCACCCAGTTCCAGCAGCCGGGCGATGGCCAGCGACGCGTCGTTGTAGATGCAGAACCCCGACGCGCCCCCGGGCATCGCGTGGTGCAGCCCGCCCGCGAAGTTCACCGCGTGCAGCGCCTCCCCGCGCCACACCGCCTCCGCCGCCCCCACCGACTGCCCCGCGATCAGCGCGGACACCTCGTGCATCCCCGCGAAGGCCGGATCGTCCATGGTGCCCAGCCCGTACGACTGGTCCGCCGCCCCGGGATCCGCCGAGGCCGTCTTCACGGCCTCGATGTAGTCCTCCCGGTGCACCAGCCGCAGCGTCGACTCGCCGGCCGCCTTCGCGGCGACCACCTTCACCTCACGGTCGAGCCCGAAGGCGTCCACCAGCCCCCGGGTCAGGGCGAGCCGGACCGGGTCCATCGGATGGCCCGGACCGAAGTCATAGCCGGTTACCGCCTCGTCCCACATCAG
This sequence comes from Streptomyces sp. NPDC052701, assembly GCF_040678355.1. Taxonomy (NCBI): domain Bacteria; kingdom Bacillati; phylum Actinomycetota; class Actinomycetes; order Kitasatosporales; family Streptomycetaceae; genus Streptomyces; species Streptomyces sp. NPDC052701. The sequence continues at coordinate 2,040 of NZ_JBFATO010000030.1, read as the reverse complement.
CTGCGCGCGACCGCTCATGCCCGCCACCGTATCGGTCCGGTCCAGGAGCGAACGACCGGGCGTACACGAGCGTCACCAGTACCAACGCCATGGGGACGAGCATGGCCCCGCGATGGCTCCACACGTCCCCGAGCGCCCCGACCAACGGCGAACCGACCAGGAAACCCACGTAGTTGAAGACGTTGAGCCGCGCGACGGCCGCGTCCGAGGCTCCCGGGAACAGCCTTCCGGCCGCCGCGAAGGTCTGCGGCACCAGCACGCACAGCCCGAGCCCCACCAGCGTGAAACCGGCCGTCCCGGTCCACACCCCGGGCGCCCCCGCCACCACGGCGAACCCGCCCGCCGCCACCAGCGCCCCGCCCCGCACGACCGCCACGGCCCCGAACCGCCGCACCCCGAAGTCCCCGAGCGCCCGCCCCAGCAGGGTGGTGACCATGTAGGCGTTGTACGGAACGGTCGCCGCCTGCTCCGAGCTGCCCAGCACGTCCCGCAGGTACTTCGCGCTCCAGTTGGCGACCGTGGAGTCCCCGATGTACGCGAACGTCATCACCAGGCACAGCGGCAGCAGCCACCGGAAGGCGACGGCCCCGCCCCCGCCCGCCGGCTCCGCCCCGGGCCCCGCACCGCCGTCGGCGTACCACCGGCTCCCCACCACGACGGCCGGCAGCAGCACCGCGACCACCGGCAGGTACGACACCGCCGGCGCCAGGTGCCAGTGCGCCCCCGCCCACGCCAGTGAGGCCCCGACGATCCCGCCCAGGCTGTACGCGGCGTGGAAACCGAGCATGACGCTGCGCCCGTACGCCCTCTGCAGGCTCACCCCGAGCATGTTCATCGACGCGTCCAGCGCACCGACCGCGAGCCCGAAGACGGCGAGCGCGGCGCCCAGTTCGGCCATCCGCTCCCCGGCGCCGACCCCGAGCAGCGCCAGGAGCACGACGGGCTGGGACCACCGCAGCACCCGGCTCGGCGGCACCCGCCTCACCAGCCGCCCGGTCAGCACGCTCCCGACGCCGGCGAGGACCGGCACGGTGGCCAGGAAGGCGGGCAGCAGGGCGTCGGAGACGCCGTACCGGGCCTGGACGGCCGGGATGCGCGTCACGAGCAGCGCGAAGGCGACGCCCTGCGCGAGGAAGCCGAACGCCAGGGCCGCCCGGCCGCGGCGCAGCTCGGCCAGCACACCGGCCGTCCCGTCCGTCATGGCGGCACAGCGTAGGGCCCCGCCCTGCCCAGGGACAGGGAAAGGTGAGGACTGCTCAGCCTTTGAGCAGGGCCGCCAGCTCGCCCATGTCGGCGAAGAGGTGGGTGGCCCCCGTGAGCCGGGCGGCGGGGGTCATCGCGGTGTAGCCGTACACGTCCATCCCGGCCGCCAGCGCCGCCTGCACGCCCAGCGGGCTGTCCTCCACGACGACGCAGCGCTCCGGCGCGACGCCCAGGACGGCGGCGGCGTGCAGGAAGAGGTCGGGCGCCGGCTTGCCCCGCCCGACGTCCTCGGCGCTGAAGACCCGCCCGTCCTCGAACCACCGGTCCAGCCCGGTCGTCCGGTGGGAGAACCGGATCCGCGCGTGCCGCGCGGAGGAGGCCACGCAGTACGCGACGCCGCCGTCCCGCAGCCCGCCCAGGACCTCTTCCACCCCGGCCACCGGCCGCAGCTCCCGCTCGAAGGCGGCAAGGGTCCGTGCCAGCAGTTCCTCGTCGAACTCGCCGGGCAGTTCCACGCCATGCCGCTCGCGCAGGGTGTCGTGGATGCGGTGGACGGACCCGCCCATGTAGTCGCGCAGGGATTCCTCGTACGTGGTGGGATGCCCCAGCTCGGTCAGATAGCCGGCGAGAACGGCGTTGGCGAGGGGCTCGCTGTCGACGAGCACCCCGTCGTTGTCGAAGATGACGAGGTCGTAGCGCATGCCCAGACCCTAAACCGCGCCCATAACGCAGAAAACCCCGTACCGGTGAACCCGGTACGGGGTTTTCTCAAGAATTGTTCGGCGGTGTCCTACTCTCCCACAGGGTCCCCCCTGCAGTACCATCGGCGCTGTAAGG
>NZ_JBFATO010000029.1:0-97988 GCF_040678355.1 Streptomyces sp. NPDC052701 | reverse complement strand
CGCACGACGGCGGAGCTCAAGCGGGTAACGGGAAGGTCGTGCCATGACTCGATCCTTTCATGAAATCGAGTCTCCATTCGAGCCGGTGCGGTTCAACCTCCGGTTCGCCTCCGAGCAGGTCAAGTACGCGACTGCATTCCTGCAATGGCTGGCGAGCGCAACGGCACCCTCGCGTCCTGCGGCCAGATCGACATCGACGCCTGGTGGGCCGGGAACACCGAGCACAGCCGCCCCTGCCTGCGAGCCTTCCTCAGCTGGGCAATGCAGAGCCGCCGCTGCCGACGCGCCCTCTCCATCCTCGCGATGAAGGTCTCCCGGCGGGCCGCGCTGAGCGAGGACGAGCGCCTGGACCTACTCGGCCGGCTCCTAACCGACCCCGAGCACCGATGCGCCCTCCGTGTTGTCGGCGTCATCGTCCTCCTCTACGTGCAACCGCTGACCCGGATCGTCCAACTGACGGTCGATGACGTGCTCCACGAAGGAGGGATCACGTTGCTGCAGCTCGGGGAACCCGCCTCACCCGTCCCCGTATTAGTCGCAGCCCTGCTGCTGGCCTACATCGCGGACCGCGACAACTTGAACACTGCAACCAACCAGGCATCCCGCTGGCTTTTCCCTGGCCGACGGGCCGGTCAGCCGACCCGTCCCGACCACCTGTCCGCGCTACCTGGCGAGATCGGTGTTCCGGTCGCTGCCGCCCGCGGTGCTGCCATCCGACAGCAACTCCTGGAATTGCCCGCCTCCGTCGTCGCGGACGCCCTCGGCTACCATGACAAGACCACCAGCCGCCTTCTCAGGGAGACCGGCGGGACCTGGAGCCGATACGCCGCTGGCGATCACAACCGGTCACCATCGGGCTGGGTTACTCGGGCAACCCGCGACAGTTGAAAACGCGAGCCCACCAGTATCGTCCCCGGTCAAAGCCCCTTCAGGACACGATCAAGTGCCGACCGGCCTGCGGGCCCCCAGTTCGGCTTGCCGCCGGGCAGGCCGCGGTCTCCGTTCTGGCCCATCAGCATCAGGAACAGGCTCTTCATCGCGGCCAGCCCGCGCGCTCGTCGGATCGCTGCCTCATTCGCCTGTGCGTAGCTGTTGAAGAACCGTGAGGCGCCCCCCGCGGGAAGCAGCAGCCAGGCGGCTGCGAGGTCCCATGCCGGGTCGCCGGCGAAGACTGCGCCGAAGTCGACGACGCCCGCGAGTGTGCCGTTGGCGACGACGACGTTCGCGGGATGCAGGTCGCCGTGCACCCACACCCGCGGGCCGTCCCACTCGGGAGCCGCAACCGCGTCGTCCCAGACGGTCCGGATGTCGTCCTCGGCGAAGCCGCCGAGGTCCACGGCCTGCAGGAAGTTCTCGAAGCTGTCCGTGCACTCCTTGGGGTGAGCGCCGAAGTCCGAGGCGTCCGGCGCGTCGGTGGGCGCCTCCGCATGCAGGGCCTTGAGGAAGGCCGCCAGCATGTCGGCCGCGTGGTCGCCGCGGGTGATCGAGCCGTGGTCCAGCGGTGTGCCGTCCACCCATGTCATGACGGTCCAGATCTTGGGGAAGCGCTCGGACGGTGCCCCGCTCCGCACCGGGGTCGGGATCGGAAGCGGCAAGTGGGAGGCCAGCACCGGCAGCCAGCGGCGCTCCTTGAGCTGCAGATCGGGGAGTTTGTCCATCCGCTGCATCCGGACGGCCAACTTGTCCCCGAGGCGCCACATCTGGTTGCCCCAGCCGCCCTCCACCTCACGGATGGGCAGCTCGGCCAGGTCCGGATGCTGTTCCCGCAGCAGGTCGCGGACCAGGTCCTCGCTGATCTCAATCTCGGATTCGATCACGCGGAGTCACAGTACTTGAGGTAGGCGGAGCCGACCTTGCCCTTGGGAAGATCTAGTTCCCAATTCGATCTCTTAAGTTCTCGCGCTACCCGGTGATCCCGGGCTCGCACCGACGCAAGGGTGGCACCCTCCAGCTCAATGCCGACGAGGCGGCCTGCCCGGTTCCCCGATGCGCCGCTGGCGATTACAACCAGTCACCATTGGACTGAGTTCCTCGAGGAACCCGCGACAGTTGAATACGCGAGCTCACCAGCACCAAGGCCACATTCCAGGTGTTTTGTGTCAGCCGCAGCTTCTGGCTGAGCTGTGAGCTTGGCGTGTGCGCTTCGTCAGTGTCGGTGGGCAGAGATACCCCTACCGATGAACGAATAAAGGAGCCAGGGTGACGAAGGGTCTCGCTGACGCAGTGGAATCAATGAAGCAGCTCGCTACAGTCTGGCGCGCCATGGTGCTCGACCGGGATCCGAGCGCGGACGTACGGAACCTGCCGGGCATCGCGGTGCGCTGGGCGGACTGCCGGTTCGCCTTCTGGAACTGTGTCACGCTTACCGGTGTCGGTGTGGATGCGAGTCTGATGGCAGACCTGCTAGGTCAGGCGGCGGACATCATGCGGTCGAAGGAGCACGCTGGCTTTTTATGGGTCTTCGAGGACCTCCTTGACGCGAAGGCGCGCGGGAGCCTCATGGACGTGGCTGGACGGGCCGGTCTGATGCACGCCTTCTCGGGCATCGGTATGGCCGGTGATCTGCTGCCCATCCCCGAGCCAATGCACCCGGACCTGACATTCGTGCGGGTCGAAACGGACGAGCATCTGCGGGTCTATGCGGATCTCAACTCGTGTGCGTACGGCATGCCCTTGGAGGCCGGCCGCGATGGCCTCGTGGGCTCCACGCTGTGGAAGGAAAAGGTGTATGCCTACCTGGGCATGCGGGGCGACGTTCCGGTGACGTGTGCCGGGACGGTAGAAGCGGACGGTCGGCTCTTCGTCGTCCTGGTGGCCACGGACCCGCGGTGGGAGCGCAGGGGTTATGGGGAGGCGGTCACCCGCAAAGCTCTGTATGAGGGTGCCCGGGCCACCGGGTTGATCCGCGCCACGCTGCATGCGACCGCTGCCGGCGCTTCCGTATATCCACGGATCGGCTTTGAGCCGAACTCCTCCCTGCACTTCTTCGCCCTGGGGAACTGAGCACAAGGGCATGCCCTGTCGGGCGGCTGCTGCTTCATAGTGCTGGCCCCGCCCCGACTGTCGGTGGTGTTCTCGAACGGCAGGACCATCGACAAGAGGGCGGCTTGCCCAAGTCCTTCTGGCCCGCCGCGGTTAGGGCTGACGCGCCGTCTTCGGGAGGGGCGATGCACGCCAGTCAGCGCCTGCAGCAGCATCCGCTCACGCATGTCCCCTACCAACGGGGATGGAGCATGGAGTGGCTCGCCCGAGAGCTCTGCACGGCTGCTCGCCGGCGCGGCATGATTTTCGCGTCCAGCCAGGACCGCATCTACAAGTGGGAATCGGGCCGGGTGGGGGCCCCGGATGCCGACTATCAGATGCTGCTGGCTGATGTCTTCGGCATCGACCAAGACGCTGTCGAGATACTAGGCTGGCCGTGGTGGCTGCCCGTGTTCGACACCCGCACGAATTCAGCGCACACGGCACTCGCACCGCCCTCCGAGAGGTCTTGGTGGTCCTGAAACATCCCGACCGACGGGTATTCCTCGCCCTGAGCACCGGCGCCCTGATCAAAATCGCTAACCAGTGGGCCTCCATCGAGCCCCAGCGTCTATCCGGTGTCCTGAACGGGCGGCGCGTGGACGCCGCATTACTGGCGTGGCTGGAATCCAGGGCCGACGGACTGCGAGCACTGACCAACACGAACGCGCCGGAGTGCACCGAACTTGTGCACGCACTGCTGCGTACGACGATCGGCCTCATCGACAAGGCCACCTACGATCACACCACTGAGGGTCGGCTGCACCAGGTGGCCGCATCGGCAGCCCAGTGCGTGGGCTGGCTCCACTTCGACCAAGGCGAGTACGCCGCCGCGCAGCGGCACTGGATCGGAGCGCTTCACGCAGCCCACACCGCGGACAATCGGGACCTGGACGCCGGCATCCTGACGGACTTCGCCTACTTCGCCACCTGGCTGACCCCCCCCCCAGTGATGACCGTCTCACTCCTGGAACGCGCCCACTCCCGCACAACCTCTCCGGCAGCCCGCGCGCTCCTGCACCTACGACGTGCCAGCGCGCTCGCCACACTCGGCGGCGCCTCCCCCACGAGTCGTGCTCTCATCGCCGCTGAGCACGACCTCGAACGGGCCCAGCCCGGCACGACACCGTCCTGGGCAGCCTGGGTGTCCCCCGCCGACCTTTCAATCGACGCTGGCCGCTGCTGGCTCACGCTTGGCAAACCCCAGCGTGCCGAGCAGTCGTTGTCGGACGGACTTCGGATGCTCACATCGTCACGGCAACGAACACGGTCGCTCGTTCTCGCCTACCGCGCCGAAAGCGCCATGGGCCGCCGGAATTTCGAAGCAGCGGCCACGGACGCCCGTTCCGCACTCGACACGGCGCTCACCACCGACGCGAGCCGCTGCATCAAACTCGTCGACGACGCCGTCAAACGAATCACCTCACGCCGCAGCCACCCTGCCGTCCAGAACCTGCACGCCTATGTCCGGATCGTGATCCCCGGCAAGCCTTCGAGACGGTGACAACACTTGCCGGGGCACGAGGCGCGGCCTGATTGCCGTTGTCCCGTCGCTGCGGTCGTGCCGGGCCACCACTGGGACCCGGGGGGGCCGACGCCGGACAGCAGTGCGCCCGCCTGCGTGCCCAGACAGGGCGGTTTCAGCACACGCGGCCAGCATGGGCTGGTAGATGCGATCGGCTTACGAGGGCCCACTGACAACGCCGGAGCGTCGCGTCGACAGGACATACCCGCCGACTGGGCCCTGCGCATCGCGTGGAACGGACAGCAGCTCGGGCGGCAGGCCGTTCCGATACCGGCGCAGGATCTGTCGCAGGGCGCGGTCACGGACCGGGTAGGGGGCGGTGGGCCATGAACCCCAGCATGGCAGAGCTCACGGCTCGTCCGGCCACGTCGTCAACATGGCGCCGGTCTCGTCGTCGGCGAGGGTGATACGAGCGCCGGGCCGGCCTTACTCATCGAGCACACGGTGCAGCTGCCCATCCTCGCCGACAATGCGGATCTCGCGGCCGCCGGATAGGAACCGGCCCTGCTGACCGCCGTCAAGCGGGCGTCGGGATGAGGCCGGGCGTCCCGCCAGCAGACCGCGACCGTCTGACTCGGCTCAGCTGCCTGAGCACTGGCTGGCAGCGCACGGATCATTGCTAACGGGGCGTCGGCGTACCGTCCAGTTCAGGCCATACGGCCACAGCCTTCTGAACGTTCCCCCGCGGGGTGGGCCTTGGCATTGCCGTGGCTAGTGCCGTGACCAGATAGGTTCACCGAGGTCACGTGGTCTGCGGGTGCATGAGGCACCGCCGCTCCCCGGTTCCGACTGGTCGCAGGGCTGAACGACCTCGTTTGCGTGGTTGTAATCAACTTGCTGCCCGCCCCGTCGGGCGGGCAGGGTCTGAATCATGCTTGAACTACGCACCTTGGAAGCAGACGACTGGCCCCTTTGGCGGGAGTTGCGACTGGCCGCGCTTGCTGAGGCGCCCTACGCGTTCGGATCGACGCTGGCCCAGTGGCAGGGCTCCGGCGACCGAGAGGAACGCTGGCGTGCCCGTCTGTCGATTCCTGGCGCGCACGATCTCATCGCGCTCCTCGACGGCCTCCCAGTGGGCATGGCCAGCGGAGTGCCGGGCGAGGGAGCAGAGAACGTGGAGTTGATCTCGATGTGGGTCAATCCCACGGCTCGAGGCAAGGGCGTGGGTGACTACCTGATCCAGGCGGTCGAGCGGTGGGCGGCGGAGCGCGGTGCCACGACGCTGCGGTTGTCCGTCATGCCGGACAACCGCAAGGCGACCGCGCTCTATGAGCGGCACGGTTTCACGGACACGGGCGAGCCCGGCGATCTTCTGCCCGATGGCGTGGGCAGGGAGCGGGTCATGGCGAAAAGCCTGGCCGCTGTCTGATCTCCGCATCCGGGCACGGCGGGATCCCCACGTGCTCAGGCTGCGGCGGCAAGGGGGCGTCCGCCCCAGCGAATGCCCTTCTCGCTGCGGACGCGAGCGCGTTCCCGGCGCTGTGCGGCGAGTATGTCGGGGTGGCGGGCGTTGGCATTGCGCCAGCGCAGGTAGGCATGCAGCGCCCGGGTCTGCACCGTGTGATTCGGATGGTTGGAGTTGGCCAGGGTGAACTGCCGCAGTGGGCCGAAGTGCGCCTCGATCGGGTTGGCCCAGGAAGCGTAGGTCGGGGTGAAGCACAGCTCGACCTTGTTCTTCTTCGCCCAGCGGCGGATGTCCGTGCCGGTGTGGGCGGAGAGGTTGTCCAAAATGATGTAGATCGGGGCACCGTCGGGCCGGGCGGCGCGGATCGACTTCAGCGCGGCCAGCGTGTTGGCGGTGCCCTTGCGGCGGTGGTTGACGCCCCACAGCCGGTCGTCGCCGACGGAGTAGCAGCCGTGGAAGTAGGTCACGCCGTGCGCGCGGCGGTAGGTCGCCGGCAGACGGTCGGGCTTGCCCTGCCTCGCCCAGCAGGAGCCTGTGGTCGGCCTGATGCCCAGGGGCCCGAACTCGTCGAAGGCGAAGACTCGGTCCGGGAAGTGCTCCAGCACGTGCTCGATGCGGTCGAGCTTGGCGTCGCGCTCGGGGTCGGGCGACTCCTTCCATGTCTTGGTGCGCTGGAAGGTGATGCCGCGGCGCAACAGCAGGCACCGTAAGGTTTCACGGCCGATACGGATGACGCGTCCGTGCACGCGGCGCAGGTAGGCGGCGAGTTTGCGGACCGACCAGCGGGTGAAGGGCTGGCCGAGCTTGGTGGGGCGGGTGATGGCCGTCTGGACGACGAAGTCCTCGTCGTCAGGGCTGAGCAGGCGGGGACGGCCTCCCGCCCATCGAGGGTCCAGACAGGCCAGGCCGATCTCGTTGAACCGGTGGATCACGTCCCGCACCGTGTCCTCATCGGCCTGGACCAGCTGGGCGATCACCGGGACGCGGTTCCCGCCGGCGGACGCGAGCAGCATCATCGCCCGCCGGTAGCGCACCGAGCTTGTACTTCCCCGGCGCACGATCTGCTGCAGCTTCTGCCCCTCCTGATCGGTCAGTCAGCGCACCTTCACAGGCTCAGCCACCACACCTCCAGCGGTCGGAAGGACGTCATCGCCCATCCAACCGTTCCAACCGCCAACCCGGCGACCCTTCCCGGTCAGAGCACTAGCGGCCCGCCGTGCCAGGGTTTCGATGTCCCACGTGGGGTGCTACAGGTCGAACTCCACGTGCTCGATGTCGGTGAAGCGGACCTCCTCCAAAGAGCCGGCGCGGCGGCCGCGGTCTTGGAAGTACACGTCTTTGAGGGCTTCGGCGGTGATCTGCTGTAGCTGCTGGTCGGACGCGCCCTGCTCCTGGGCGGTGAAGAGGCGGGCGGCGTAGTGCGGGGGCAGGGCGATGGTCAGGTGGCGCAGGCGGGCGTCGTCGGTGGTGCCGATCGGGGCGGTGTAGCCGATGCGGGCGCGGGTGTCGATGATGATGCCGCCGGTGGTTGTCGCTTGCTTGCGGGCCCTGGCGCGGACCTGCGGCTGCCACCGCCTGGTCACCTCACGCTCCAGGCGGGCGGCCAGCTCCGGGCGGGGCTTCTTGATCTGGTTCTTTACGTACCGCTCAACGGTGCGCTGGGAGACGCCCAGCAGCTGGGCGACGGCCCTGGTGCTCTTGAGCTGTTTGACCAGGTAGCGCATCTGCGTGCCGGCGTTCTTGGGGATGGGGCGGGTGAAGGCCCGCTGTACCGCCTTGTCCAGGCCGTCCCCGAACATGCTCATCGCTTGGTACTCCCCTACTCCTTGGTGCCTCGGCTGTGCCGACCCTGTTCTTGGTGACCGGCGTGTACGCCGCACTGCGGCTGCTCGTGCAGTAACCCTATGAACGGGCCGCTTCCTGTGTTCGGCAGGCAGTCAGCTGAGCCAGACGATGTTCAGGATGGGTAGGCGGCGCAGCGGCCGGTTGATCCAGTAGATGACGGACAGTTGGCCAATGGACGCGATACGGATGTCCTCGCTCTTAGGGTCACCAGCGTCTTACTGGAGGGAGGCGCCATGGATCGGCTGCAGCTGGTGTCCAGTACGTCCCACACCATCTGTTCCATGTGCTCGGGCAGGGCAGCTAGGGCTTTCGCGGCTAGTGGCGACAGCCGGACTGCATACGGCTGAGCGGTCACCGGCGCCTGCTCCGGATCTTCTCTGATTCACGAATCCGGTCTCGTCATGGACAGAGACGAGAAACGCGTTGATCGCGAGGGTGAAGGCGACGCGGGCCTGCCAGACCTGGACGATCTCGTGACAGTGGGACGAGGGAGAAGATACGGCGCGAGTCCTCCAGGGCGTACCCCCAGTTCTGTTCAAAAGCCGGCACCCAGGTGCTGACGCGACTGTTCTCCTGGAGCGTAGGCGAGCAGTTGCGCGGCTGCGGTTGGAGCGAGCGGGAGGGGTGCGTGGTCGGGCCGGGCGGTCATGCACATCCCCAGCGATCCAAAGACATCGTTCAGAAGAGGCACAGCAGGAACATCAGCAGGCGGGGCGCGAACGGGAGCGGCCTGGGCGGCAGGAGCGGATGCCAGCAAAGCCGCGGCGATGGCGGAGACACAGGCAGACTTTTTGGCCATGCCCGGACTAATAGCAAGCAATCCGACGAAAACGCTTACGTCATCCGAGTGCTCCGGGCTTTAGAGGACCGCGCACCAGGGCGGCCCTTCGGACTATCCGGCCTTCGGCGTAAACGGCTGGGCAGCGGGCTGCCGTCCCACGTCACACACGGCTGTACTGGACCGGCAGGCACCCCAGGATGTTCCGGTGCTCCGGGGCCTCTTACTGACGGACTCCACTGCAACACAGTGCGTAATCTCAATCCAGAGGGCCTGCCTCAACCTGTTACAGCAGGTCATAGGTGCAATGCGCCCTGTCCTTGCTTCACGGTGTTCCCGCGCTGCACAGGGGTGACAGGGGTGTACCGACTTCAGTCGGCGTGACCAGAGCTCGACGCACCGACCTCAGCCCTGAAGCCCTGTGCCCTGGGCTGTACCGGTGCGTATGTGTTCTCGCTGATGACCAGGGTGTATGCAGCGGTGCTGCCCGCCCTCCCGAGCGCTCCCCCTTCACCTCTCCTGCTGGCGCAGCGGGTAGGCGACCGGTGAGGTGCTCCACAGTGCGATGGTGTAGGGGATCTCCCGGACGGCAGGCGCCTTGCCTGGTCCCGGGCACGTCGATCAGTTGCCTGCTTCGTCGGCTGCTCCGTCGCCGGGCGCTCCAGCCCTTCCGGTGCGGGGCGAAGCCTGCTGCAGGCGGTCGATCATGCGCGATGCCTCTGCTTTTGTAAGGTGCTGTGGTACCTCCTCGCCCGCTTCGCGGGCCAGGGTGCTCAGGTAACTGAGCTGCGGACCGGTGGCCGGTTCTTCCCCGGTTGCCCAGTCCTCTACGGGCTTGTTCGGATTGGCTTCACTCATGGTGTCCGACTACCCCGTTTTCTCAGCCGTCTCCTTCAAAGGCCCCAAGCTCACACGACGGGTCTCATCCGTCGCTGTCTGCCGGGTTTCCTTGCGTAAGGCTGTGTGTTCTGCCTCCAGTGGTGTGGGCTGTTTCGTGGCGTTTCCGCTCGATGTCCCCGGGGATGGGCTGCTTTGATCGCTCGTATCCGGCAATCAGCCCCGAGGACGATGTCACGGTAGTCAGCAAGATCCACGCGGCCTCAGATCCGGCCGGCTTGGCCTCGATGCGGTACGCCCAGTACCCGCCGAACGACGCGCCAGTGTTGAAGCCGGCCTCAACGCCTTGGCCTCGTTTGGTGCTTTGACCAGGAACGTTCGCCGGATGATCGGGCAACGTTGTGGTCGTTGACCGCCCTCGGAGATCATCGCGAGATGAGCGGGATCACCTTGGATGTCGGATCCACGAGTAGCAGCCATCCCCGTACACGGGTGCGGTGGGCTGCTTGTCGATGTCCGGAAGGGGCCGATCCTTGTGGGCTTGCGGAAGCGGACGGCTCGGACGCCTTCTTCTACCTGCTAGAAGGCGTAAGGGCCAGCTCTCGAAGTCGCGAAGCTGGCCCCTCGGCACAGGGGTGCGAGCTCAGCCGGCAGCGGCGACCTGGCTGCCCCTCTGGCTGTCCCGATGCTTGATGAGCAGGTCTAGCATCTTGTCGAACTCATCCGGGGGCATCTTGTGAATCAGGTGCTGCGCGGCGGATACGCCGTCCCTGTAGGGAAACCGTTTCAGTTGCTGTCCCGCGGTCTGGCCGTCCTTAGCCGGTGCCTCGTTGTTGTGGGATCGCGGTTCGGGAACGGGCTGCTCGGTCCCCTCCCCCAGCTGCCGCTCGTCTTCTGTCTCGGCTCCTGAACTGGCCTGCTGGTGTGGCTCGCTGGTGATTACGCCGTTATCACCGCTGCCGCTTGCGGCTCGCTCGACAGGCAACGCTGTTTTGTTGCGCTGCTTGTTCAGCTTGGCTGTCTGGTTCTCTGCCTCCTTGCGGGCCCGTTCGGCTTTCAGCTCTCGCAGGGCGTCTTCTTGCTGGTCGTGTGGGCGGTTGCCGACCGCGCGCAGCAGGTCGATCGGTTCCTTGCCGATGCGGGCTTGGAGCTCAGGTGTGAGGTTGAGCAGGGCGAGGCGTTGGGACACCCAGCCCTGTGAGCGGTGAAGTCGTTTGGCTAGGGCTCTCTGACTGCCGTGGATGGTCAGGAGACGCTGCAGAGCGCGGGCTTCGTCGAGCTCTTCGAGTTCTTGACGGTGGATGTTGGCGACCAGCGCGGATTCCAGGAGGCTGTTTTCGTCGACGCCCTGCTCGTCGTCGACCATCACTTTGACCTCTTTGAGGCCTGCCTCGCGCGCGGCGGCCACGCGGCTGCTTCCGTCGATGGCGACGTAGGTCGTGTCTGCCTCGAGTTCGGCGGCCTTGTCGGGGTAGGCGCGCTCGTAGGCGTCCCGGTTCATGACCGTGATGGCGACCTTCTGCCCGTGGTCCCTGAGGCTGCCGACGAGGTCTGTGAGGTCTCCGAGGCTGGTGCGCGGGTTGTCCGGGTTCAGGCTGATGGCATGCGGTGACAGTTTGGTGGGTGGGGCGACGCCTTCCGTTGGGACACCTGTGGCGGCGGCGACGGCCTGGCGGCGTGCACTGACAGGGCGCACTCCCCCGCCGAAGCGGCCGGCTCCGAGCCTGTCGGCTTTGCTCACAACACCTCCCGGGCCAGTGCGCGCATGGCTACTGCCTGCTGTGACTTCGGCGCGTACGACAGCAGAGGTTGCTTCACTCGGACGGCTTCCTTCTGTTCCTTGAGGTCTCCGATGAGTCCGACGACCCTCGGGTCCTTTATGTCGACCCACCCTTGCAGGGAAGAGGTGGCGATGTAGCCGCGGCGGGAGTCGTAGAGGTTGACGACGATGCCGAGGTAGTCGATGTCGACCTGAAGGTCGCTGCGCAGGTCGTCGATCTGCGTGGTGAGGAGTTCGTAGGCGTCCGCGGAGCTGTCTTCGGCCTGTACGACGATCAGTGCGCCGGACTGGCCGGGCTTTTCCCCGTCGCGTCGCCGCCCGTAGTAGGCGGCGGCGTCCATGCTGAGGCCGAGGCTGGGTGGGCAGTCGACGATGATTACGTCGTAATCAGCTTCGAGCGGGGCGAGGGCCCGCTCGAGGGCGGCTTCTCTTGCACGTACTGCAGACAGGCGCACATCGAGCAGGAAGGCGTCGTTGCAGGCGGGCAGGAGGTGGAGTCTGCCGCCGAAGGTGTCGTCGTCGATGGAGACGATGAGGTCGCGGAGGTCACCCTTCGGATCCCCTGCCATGTGGTTGGTGAGGCTGTCACCGTTCATCGGCAGGGGACTGGCCCCGAGTTGGTTGGTGAGGTGGCACTGCGGATCGAAGTCGACGAGCAGGACCTGCAGGCCAGGACCGGGGAGGTTCTCGATGTCGAGCAGGCCGTCTGAGGATGCTGCTTCTCCGGTGTGGGTCTCACTCGCACGGAGGGCTTTGGTCAGTGCCTTGGCCACGCGTACGGGGTGAAGGACGTTGGAGTCTTCGGCGAACGCTTCCCCAAGGCCGGCGGTGATGGCGGTCTTGCCGACGCCGCCTTTCTGATTGCAGACGATGATGCGGCGGGTGATCTCTGGTCGTTCAACGTCCGGAGCGGGGTTGGTGTCGAGCCACAACTGAACAGACTGGGCCAGACCTTGGATGAGGGAGACGCGTCGGTCGGCTGCGGTCTGCCGGAACTCATCCCATTGCCCCGGGGGCAGGAAGGTGGAGAACGAGTCGGCGCCGGCGGTGTCGATGGCCGCAGGCATGGAGGCCAGGCTGCACCAGTCCCTGATGCCCTGCTCCACCGCCGTCTGGATCTCGACGCCGTGCTGTGCGGCTCTGACTTTGAGGTCCTGCCGGAGCCATCCCGGCAGTTTGGAGACGACCTTCTCGCGGTCGTTGGAAGTGGCTGGCAAACTCATGGAGGACACCATACTAACGTTCAAGATCTTTAGTGAGATCGACACGTTAGTTATGGAGCCCAGGTGGGGGTTTCAGTGCGCCTCAGCTTGATTACGTCGTAATCATCCCGCCGTCCGGAACCTGGGACATGGCTCCGACGGCGCTTCAGTGCCCTCCCTCCGGGTCGGGGTGATTACGACGTAATCACTGCTCTCGCCGACAGTTCAGAAGAGAGCAGCGGAGCTCCACAGAAGCATCCAGAAGCGACAAAGCCTCGCTTCCGGGCCGCGGCAGAAGCAAGGCTTTGGCGTGCGGCGCGACCCTGTCGGACCGCCCAGATCGCGGATGCTGCATCGTGGTCGGGGCTGAAAATGCCAATGGCGGTCGCCGGTGAGACTGTTGAAGTCCGGCTGGAGTACTAGGCCGTGCCTGACCGCCTCCGCGCGGACCCGGGCGGGCTGCCGCAGCCCGCCCGGATGCCGTCGCCCGCGGCCTCACTTCCGAGCAGCTTCTCCGACTCACGACATGTCCTGGCGACCAGATGGGTGTACGGCGTGTCCGCGAGCTCCTCGCAGGCATCGCAGCTGGCACGCAGCACGGTGCGCGTCGCCTCGATCACCGCCGTCGTCGGCGCGTCGTAGCCGGTCTGACGGGCGAGTACACAGGCGGCGACGGGCTGTCTCGTCCGGACCTGCGTGCTCCCGCCCCTCTGTCCACGTTCGCATGCGACCGCCTTCCCTGCCACCGTGCCGACCGCCGAGGGCGAGCCCCTCTCGGTGCTGCGCGGTGGCCCCGCGCGGTGCCGTGCCGGGCCCTGGCGCCGACGGTGGCGTACGCGAGTCCCGTCCGGGCGGGGCAGGACCGATCCGGCGACGGTGCGTGGGTGGTGTGCCGGTCGTCGCCGGACCGGTCACCGGTGCCGGGCCGCTTCGGCGATGAGGGCGGAGGTGAGCCCACCGTGCTGGTAGGGGAAGTTGTGCGCTCCCGGGACCGTCATCGACCGCCCGCGCGGGGCGGTGGCCGCCAGGTGGCGGACCCACGTCCGGGGCGAGCGCGTCGTGCACGCCGCGCAGGACCAGCGTCGGGCAGGTCACCCGGCCGATGACGCGCTCGGGCGTGTCGTGCAGCGCGGAGCGCACGTACTGCAGCAGGTCGCGCATCCCGCCGCGGGTGTAGTACGGCACGGTGACGGTGAGTTCGCCGAGCGATTCGTGCGCCAGGGTGCGGGGAAGGGCCCCGAACAGGCCGGAGGAGCGGCGCAGTTCGGGCGGGAAGGTGGGCCCCATCAGCACCAGCGACCGCACTCTTTCGGGGTGGTCCGCGGCCACTCGGACCGCGACCTGGGCGCCGGTGGAGTGTCCCACCAGCACCACCGGTTCCCGGGGGACCGCGGCCAGCCAGGAGGAGACCACCTCCGCCAGTGCGGGAATCCGCGGAGGGCAGGCGCAGGGCCGTCGATGGCCGAATCCGGGGACGTCCAGCAGGAACGACCTCGCCCACGCGCCGCACCCCTCCAGGGCGTCCAGCAGGTAGCCCAGGGCCCCCAGCCCGGGGATCACGACCACCTGGGGTCCCCGCACGTGGTCCCCGCCCGTGTGCAGGCTCCGTACCCTGTGCCCGGCTGCCTCGTCCCAGCGGACCGCGTACCGCTGTCGTCCGGTTGTGTGCATGCCCGACGTGTTCCCCCTTCTGGATCATTCGGTCCTGGCTCATCCGCGGGGCGAAGGGCCTCAAGGGGAGGAGATGTCGCGGACGCCCGGGCAGGACGTGCCAGCGGCGCGCCGAAGGCGCGGCAGGTGTCCGCCGGCCTCCGCCGGGCCGACGCGCACCGGGATGGCCGCCGCCCCCAGAGCCTGCCCTCCATCACCGGTCCTCCGGCCCGGCATGGGCGTCCTGGTGGGGAGCGGGCGTCTCGCGGGCGGTCCGGCGGTAGGAGCCCGGCGGTGTGCCGTACTCGCGTTTGAAGGCGTGGGCGAAGGCGTATTCGGATGTGTAGCCGACCCGTCGGGCGACCGAGGCGATCGGTGCGTCGGTCTCGCGCAGAAGACGCGAGGCCAGGCTCAGGCGCCACCACGTGAGGTAGGCGATGGGGGACTGGCCTACATAGGCGGTGAAGCGCTCCGCGAAGGAGGTACGCGACAGCCCGACACTTTCGGCGAGTTCGCGGACGCTCCAGGAGCGGGCGGGATCGCGGTGCATACGGTCCAGCGCGGCACCGACGGCGGGGTCCTTGAGCGCGGCGCACCACCCGCCGGACTCCTCCGGGCACTGCGCCTCCAGCCAGATCCTCAGGGCGTATACCAGCAGGAGGTCGAGGAGGGCTGGTAAGGCGGCGTCTGCACCAGGACGGTCCTCGACGGTGTTGATGCCCAGCAGGTCGATCACTGCGTGCAGTTCGGTGTGCTGTACCCGGTGCGTCGGAATGTGAAGGAACTCGGGCATGCCGCGCAGGAAAGGGTGCACGACATCGCGCCTGAGCCGGTAGGCGCCGCACAGCAGGAGCGTGTCGTCGAGGGCCGGCGCGATGTCCGGGAGCGTGTGGCGGTTCACCCTGCCGACCAGTGCGTCCGTCATCGAAAGGGCCGGAAGCAGGTCTTCCAAGGGGCAATCCGGCGTACTGCTCATGCCGTGAACGCTTCCGTGCGGCAGGAACACCACGTCTCCGGCGGACATGCGCACGGCGGGCCCGGAGGGCGGTACCAGCCAGCACGTCCCTTCTAGGACGACGTGGAATCCCGCTCCCGGGTAGGGGCCGTACCTGCTGCCCCACCGGCCGTTGTACCGGGAGCGGGTGAGCTTGGCGCGACCGGATTTCATCGTCGCGACCACATCGCTGAACACGTCCATGCCAAACGGTATCCCTCGTCGGAAGTCCCGGACGCTCGCGCATGAAACGCGGCGTTTCACGCATGGGCTCCCGCACGCGCCGGTCCATACGGTCATTGGCACGGCCCGGAGATCCCCGGCGACCGAGGAAAGGACATCCCATGAGCGCGTACATCGTGATCGACCTCGACATCCGCGATCCGGACGGCTTCCAACGCTACGTCGAGCGGGTGACTCCGCTGATGGACAAAGCCGGCGCCCGGAACCTCGTCGTGGACGAGGCACCCCTCGTACTGGAAGGGGACTGGAAGCCCTCGACGCTCGTGATCCACGAGTTCCCCGACCTGGCGGCCGCCCAGGCGTTCTGGGACGCGCCCGCCTACCAGCCACTCAAAACCCTGCGGCGCGACCACTCCTCCGTCCGGGTCGTCGTCGGTGCCACGGGCTGATCAGCGCCTGGCCCCTTGCGGAGCGGCACGGCCGACGACACCAACCGCTTGCCGCCAGGCGATTCGTACCGCTCACTTCCGCTCGTCCCTCATCCCCCATCTCTTATCCCTCGTCCTTCGTTCAAGGAGCAAGCAGGACATGAAGGTTCTCGGCAAGAAGCCGGTGATGGCAGCGGCCGCACTGGGAGCGGCTACAGGGCTGCTGACTGCGGTGGCGCCGAACGCCCAGGCGGCCGGCAGCTACAACATCCGTATCGACGTGAGGGAGACGGCGTTCGTCTCCGACTACTGCCTCCTCACCGACACCAGCGGCAACGGCGGGGCCCAGTGCAGCGGGGACAGGGGCGCCTACAGCTCGTTTCGTCTGGGCGTGGCTCACAACACCGGTGACAGGGTGTGGATCGACGTCAACATTGTGGGCGGCCAGGACCGCAAGGGCATAGACCTGCGGGGCATGCACTACCTGCGGGTCTCCGGCAACCTCGCCGCTGTGCAGGTCTGTGGCTGGTCCAGCCTCGCCTCCTACGACAGTGGCCAGGCCGGAGCCTCGCTCCACGGCAGCGGCTTCTGCGCGGGCGGCTGACCGAGCGGCGGGCCCGCTGGCCGGTGTGCGCTCTCGGTCCGGCTCCGAGCCGGTTCACGGTGGCCCCCCGGCCGGGCGGCGGATCGCCGTCGGGCCGGGGCGGCACCTTCATCCGCGGCTGCACGACAGCCCGGCAGAGGCGCGAAGACGCCGGGGCGGGCCACGACCTTCACCGAGGTCGTGGCCCGCCCCGGCGTCTCGTGCGGGCGGTGCAGCCTGTGACGGCGCCCCTGGACCGGACGGTGTCGGTCCGGGCAGTCGCACGAGCGGGCCTGAGACCTGCCGGCCGGGCGCCGCGGGCTGCGGGAGGAGCGGAGGCACGGGCCCGTCGCGCGCACCGGGGACGTCGTCGGCCAGGTCCTCGTGCCTGGAGTCCTGCCGGGCGTCGAACCGCGCGTCCTCGGGGGCCGCTGCGACGGCGCTGACGTCCGCGTCCCTCGCCCGGCGCAGGACACGGCGGCCGATGCGGGCGGGATCGACCGGCTCGCGGGGCACGGCGACGCGCGGGGCGAGCGGACGGCGGGTAGTGCGCCCGGACGTGGTCATCGTTGGCGCCGTTTCCGGTGATGTGGCGCTGGAGCGGGCCGCAGCCAGAGCGCTGTTATGCAGGGTCGTGTCGTTCATCTCCTCTCTGTGCTCGGTAGTGAGGGACCACCGCGGCCGCCCGGCCTCCGTCGTTGAGGGAGGCCGGGCGGCACGGAGCGTCCGTCACGCCGGGGAGGGCGGGTCAGAGCTCCAGGCGGATGGTGATCTGGCGCCGGGGATCACCGGTACTGGTGTGGACGGTGCTGTGGTGCGCGGTGAGGCCAGCCGCACTGCTTTGGAGCGGCAGGTAACGGTCGAGGCAGCCGTGCCACCAGTCATCTGCGTCCGGGAGGTCGGCCGGGGTGAGCGGGTGCGGGCCGTCGGCTGTGTGGCTCACCGGCTGTCACCTCCCGCCTGGTAGTGCCGGTCGGCGAGGGCCAGGAGTTCTGCGGCGAGGTCCGGAGCGGACAGGATGGTGCGCAGGATCGAGGCGAGGCCGTCGCGCTCGATGGGGTTCAGCCGGTCCCAGACCGCGTGTGCGTCGCCGTGGACACCGACGGCCGTGAGGTAGTCGTCCTCGCGGGCGGTGGTGTGCTCGGCGCCGCACCGGCCGCACCGGGAGCCGGCCCGGTCCCAGCCGCACGTGGTGGACTTGCCGGTCATCCGCCGATCGCCTCCAGCTCGTGCGCCTCGTGATCGGCGATGCTCTGGGGGGCGTCCGGGTCGTCGTCGGTGTTCGGGCCGTGGACGGTGCAGACGATGTCCTCGCTGTCGTCCAGGTCCCCGTTCAGCGCCCGGAACAGGCAGGTGACGCTGTAGGCGGGCGCCCAGGCGTAGCCGGGGCATTCGTCGTCGTGCGGACAGGGCACCATCACGTCGAATCCGATGTCGCCCTCGCCGTCGACGTTGGTGCGCAGGGCGAGAGTGAGGCACTGCTGGCCAAGGCGGATCTCGCCGACACGGTCGCCGCCGGCGACGTCGGAGCCTTCCCTCCACCGCCACAGCGGCAAGATCTCCGGGCCGAAGACGCGGCGCACCAGCAGCAGATCGCCCAATCCTTCGCCGTCGTCCAGGCCGAGGTCAGCGGTCCGCGCCTCGCTCAGCCGCTGCAGGTAGGGCAGCAGCCGGTGGAGGCTGTCGGCGAAGACCACCTCGTTGAAGCCCTCTGCCAGCAGCGTGGGATGGGAATGGACCATCGCCTTGTGCTGCGCGCGCACGGTGTCGTCCGGCACGGTGCGGTTGGCCGGCCGCGGACGCTGGCGCTCCACGCACACGGAAACCGGGGTGGCCACCAGGACCGCGATGACGGGCAGGTTATGCCGCTTGGCGGCGGCGACCAGCGGCTCACGGGCTTCGCGGCTGGTATTCGTGGCGTCGACCACGGTGAACAGCCGCCGAGCCATCCGGCGCTCCAGCAGCAGGTGTAGGGCGTCGACGGCGTCGGCCGTGGCTTCCTGGCAGCCCTCGTCGTCGCTCACCCGGCCGCGCAGAGCATCCAGGGAAAGGACCTGAGAGGCCGGCCATGTACGGGCCAGGGTGGACTTGCCCGCGCCGGAGGCGCCGATCAGCACGATCAGTGCGTTCTGCGGTAACTGCGGGTAGGTCAGCGAGGTCATGCGGGGTCTCCTTGCGGGTGGAGGGCGCGGGCGGCCCAGGTCAGGCGCTGCCCGGCGTCGTCGGTGAGCAGGGCGGCGGCCTCGTGCAGCGGGCAGGAGGCGTCGCCGTCGTGGTCGGGCTCGATCTGCTCCGCCCGGCGCGCGGCGGTGCCGACCAGTTGGGCGAGCGTGGGTAAGAGGCCGCCGGGCACGTCGGTGTCTTCCTGGAGCTCGCGCAGGAGCGCGGCGAGCTCGACGCCGTTCATGTCGTCGGCGGTCAGGTCGTCCTGGATCTGCTGGAGGGCGAGCTGGGCGATGCTGAACGAGGCACGGACGCGGTCCAGGCGGGTGCGGGAGCGGCCGGTCACCGGATGGTCGCCTTGGTCGTGGCGATCAAGGCGGCGACCGTCTCCCAGCCGTGGTGCCAGGCGGGGTCAGTTGACTGCACTAACTCAGGCCACGGCTCGACTTGGAGGCGGTGCGTCAGGAGCATCTGGGCATGTCGTTGTCGCATGAGTTCTCCCGGGTACATCGAGATCTGATGGACGGCCGTGTACGGCTGTCGAGGATCGGGGCAGTTGCTGCTGGTACGTCGGTGTCCTTGCCGTGGCTGGTGGTGGATGGCGCGGGGCGTGAGGTCGAGCCGGTCGCCAGCTATCTGCGGGACCGCCTGCTGGGGGACGTGAGTCCGCTGACGTGCCGGAGCTACGCCTACGACCTGCTGCGCTGGTTCCGGGTGCTGTGGACCCTGGACGTCGGCTGGGCACAGGCCACCGAGGCGGAGGCGGCCGCGCTGGTCGGCTGGCTGCGGTCGGCCCGCAATCCACAGCGGCAGCGACGACGGGAGGGCGGACATCCGCCCGGAGCGGTGAACCCCACGACCGGCAAGCGGGTCCTGGCGGCGGGCTACGCCCCGGCCACGATTGCGCACAACCTGTCGGCAGTCCACGGCTTCTACGCCTTCCACCTGCACTTTGGACGCGGGCCATTGCTCAACCCGGTGCCGGAGAACCGGGCCCGCCGCGCGACGCTCGCGCACCGGTCGCCGCTGGAGATTCCTGGCCGCCATCGCCGGGGCCGTCTGCGTCCGAAGGTCCCGGTCCGTCAGCTGCGGGCGATTCCCGATGCTCAGTGGGAGGAGCTGTTCGCGCGGATGCGGTGCGCCCGGGACCGGGCACTGTTGGCCTGCTATGTGTCCTCCGGGGCTCGGGCCACCGAGCTGCTGGGCGTCGGGCTTACCGATGTCGACTGGCAGAAGGGCCGGTTGTGGGTCGTTTCCAAGGGGACCCGAGACCGTCAGCCAGTGCCGGTTTCTCCCGAGGCGCTGGCCTACCTGGCGGCCTACCTCAACGACGCCGGCCTGCCTGATGACGGCGGGCCGATCTGGCGCACTCGCCGTGGTGAGACGCGTCCGTTGACCTACTGGGCGGCCCGCCGGATTCTCCAGCGGGCGACTGAACAGTTGGGCATGAACTGGACGCTTCATGACGCGAGGCACACGGCGGCGACCCGATTTGCCCGGGACCCGGCGATGACTCTGGCGGAGGTGCAGACGATTCTTCGGCACGCGCATGTCACCACCACCGCCCTCTACACTGTGGTCGGCCTGGACGACCTGGTGGACAAGCTCGCCGAGCACTACGGCCGCCCGGCCCAGCCGGCCGCATGGTCTCAGCAGTACGACCCGCAGGACGTGGCGGTGGTGTTCGGTGCCCGGTAGTCAGGCCGGCAACAGTGCCCGGGTGAAGGGCCCGACCACCGGACGGGTGCGCCGTCATTCGCTGGAGATCTACGAGCGGGACTTCAGCTTCAAGCCCACTGCGGTGGAGCCCGCACCTCCGCCGAGGCCCGTCCACCCGCCCCGGCCTCTGGGCGAGTTGTCGACCGCTTCCATTGAGGACATCGCGGAGTTGGCCGGGACGGTCCTCGGGATCGGCTCCGGTGTCGCGAAGTGGACGACGGAGATGCAACGGCTGCTGGAACACCTGCAGGAGTTCCCCGGCGACACATGGCAGGAGCGGTGGGAAGCCGCCGGCCTCAACGAGCGGGGCCGCCAGGCCCAGCAGCTCTACCAGGGCCGCAGCAAGGCGATCAAGAGCACCATGAACACTTCCGCGGGCCACGCTTTCGCGATGCGCCTGATCCAGCCGTCGCTGCTGGCCTTCCGCTCCTACCGCTTCTCCCACTACCTGCGGTGGTTCCGCACCATCGCCAAAGACCCGGTGCTGGAGGAGTTCTGCGAGCGGACCCTGTCCCTGAACGTGAGCCGCCAGTCGATTCGGCGGGCCCAGTTCGACGTGATCGTCCCGTTGACCGTCTTCGGAATCGACATCGCCGACCTGACGCCGGAGGCGTTGCTCTTCTACGCGACAGAGTCCAGGAAGTACGGCGTCACGGCAGGCGAGGCGGGAGGGGACGGCTGCTTCGCCGCCACCCAGGCCTGGCCAGTCCTTTCCGAGATGGGGCACTTCCCGGCCTCGACCCCGGGCACGCTGCGGGCCGCCGTGGTCAAGGGCCAGCGTCCTGTCGCCGAACTCGTCGACAAGCACAAGATCCGCAACCAGGGTGTTCGTGATCTGTTGATCCACTACATCAGCCGACGCTCGGTCGAGGTCGACTACTCCACGCTCACCTCCCTGGTCACCAACCTCGTCCGGCTGTTCTGGAAGGTGATCGAGGACTTCAACCCGGACCAGGCCGACCTGCGGTTGTCCTCCGAGGCGGTCAACCACTGGAAGGAGAACCTGCTAGTCCGGCCGGACGGCAAGCCGCGGCTGCACGTCGAGGGCCCCTTCCTCGCGGTCCGCGCCTTCTACCTGGACCTGCACACCTGGGCGGTAGCAGAGCCGGAACGCTGGGCCCAGTGGGTGGCACCCTGCCCGATCCGCGATGAAGACCTGCGCTGGTTCCACGTCCGCCGGCGCCGTGTCCAGGAGCGGATGGCCAACCGGACGCGGGAACGGCAGCCGCTGCTGCCGATCCTGTCCCAGCACGTCACCGATCAGTGGCAGCGGCAACGCACGCTGCTGGAGAGCGCCCGCGCGGTCGGGCTCGGAGAGCACTTCACCGTCGACGGGACCGAGTGGCAGCGCGTCTCCGCGAAGATCGACGCCGAACGTCGGGACCCGGCGACCGCGCCCATCCGGGCGGTGAACCGGGTGACCGGGAAGTTGGTACAGCTCACGCACACCGAGAACCAGGCGTTCTGGCAGTGGGCGATCGTGGAGACGCTCCGGCTGGCCGGCCTGCGTGCCGAGGAGCTGACCGAGCTGACTCACCTGAGCGTGCGCAACTACCAGCGTCCGAGTGGTGAAGTCGTCGCCCTGCTCGTGATCACACCGTCCAAGAGCGACCGGGAACGGGTGATCCCGATGTCCGCGGAGCTGTTCCACGTCATCGCCCAGATCATCCGCCGCCACATCAGCGCGCACGGCACCGTTCCGATCTGCGTCCGCTACGACCTGCACGAAAAGGTCTGGAGCGAGCCTTTGCCCTACCTCTTCCAGAACGTGCACGCCGGGGGACTGCGGGCGATGTCCACCACGACGATGTGGAGGATGATCCGCCGGGCCGCCGAGGGTCTGATCGATACCGATCCGCGGTTCGCCGAGGTGAAGTTCGCTCCCCACGACTTCCGCCGCCTCTTCGCGACCGAGCTGGTCAACAGCGGCCTGCCTATTCACATCGGCGCCGCCTTGCTCGGCCACCTGAACATCCAGACCACTCGCGGCTACGTCGCGGTCTTCGACGACGACATCGTCCGCCACTACCAGCAGTTCCTCGACCGCCGAAGAGCACAGCGACCCGAGAGCGAGTACCGCGCGCCAACCAAGACGGAATGGTCGGAGTTCAACGAGCACTTCGACAAGCGCCGAGTCGAGCTCGGCTCGTGCGGACGTCCCTACGGAACCCCGTGCCAGCACGAACACGCCTGCATCCGCTGCCCGATGCTGAGCATCAACCCGAAGATGTTGCCCCGCTTGGACGAACTGGAGGAGGACCTCCTGGCCCGCCGCGAACGCGCCGTCGCCGAAGACTGGCGAGGTGAGATCGATGGCCTCGATCTCACCCTCACCTTCCTGCGCAGCAAGCGAGAACAGGCCCGTCGCTTTGCGCGAACCGGTCCGGTCCCGCTCGGACTTCCCGCAGTCCCTCACCAGAATCCCCAGCTCACAGGAGGGTGATCAGGAGAGCGGAGGCCAGAAGTGCTGTCTGATGCAGGGCCTGATCGGTCAAATACATGCCGTTCATCCCCGCTGCCTTCAGCTCCGCGAAGCCCTTCGACCCGATGTGCTGCAACAACCAGCGCACCGGCCATCGGCGATCGAAGAACGCATGCGTCACCGCGGACAGAGCGAGCCCTGCGGCCAAGCCGGTCCAGGACATCTGGAGCGGAAGGACGGCCCAGACCAGTGCCAGCATCATGGCCATCACCAGGTGGTACTGGGCTACGTGTCCCAGGCACGCGCCCCAGCCCCGCCGCGGGCTCACGCCGTCGGCGACCTCGGCCGCCGACGGCGCCGCCTTCCCTTCGGCCTGCTGGTCGGTCTGCCCGATCACGTGGTCAGCGAGGTTGTGACCGACGGAGAGAACCGCCCACACCGCCCCGAAGGTCGCCAGGGTCGCGATCTGCTCGATGGAGGTCATCGGGCACCTCCTGCCGCCGTCAGGAGACTGTGGTCCAGAATCAGGGCATGGACGTCCCCAAGCTGCTGGAAGCCGCTTCCCTGCTGGTTCCTGAGAAGATCGCCACTGAGAACGACATCACGGTGAGCGACGTCTGGGAGTACCTCGCTCACGACGAGTGGGAAGTGGCCCTCGATCTGCTGGAAGGACTCGGTGACGTCCGTCCGCTTCCCCTCAGCTTCTGGGAAACCCTGGCCACCGCTGCCGAACAGATGAGGCTGGAGAAGAGCGCGGCCTGGTGCCACTGGCGTGCCTTCGAGACCCGCCACGGGATTCTCCGAGCCGACCTCATCCTCCGCCCGGCCACCGAAGCGCGACGACAGACGCCCATCTCTGGCGCTGGCGTCCTGCGACCGATGTGGAACATCGGCCACCGGACCGCGACCGGCGAACCGGTTCTCAACATTGCCCGGCTCTGGGTGGAGTTCACGCCTTTCCTGGAGCCCGGGGGACATGCCTCGGTACGACTCGCGCCCCTGGACCCCTCGCAGTGGCAGCACCTTCAGCCCGGCCAGGTGATCACCATGCACGAGGACCAGTCGGTGGCAGGCACGGCAGTTGTCCTGGAGATCCACCAACCCCCGGCCACGTTCACCACATAAGAACGAGCGCAGTCGACTCGTGTCGTTGGTGCAGAGAAAGTCCAGGTGGAAGGCGCCATTGATTCCGTGTGAGGCCAGCTTGTAGAAGTTGGTCTTGCCGGTCTTGGTCGCGATCTTCTCCAGCAGGTCCTTGCCCGGCACGCGGCGGTCCGCGGCGTAGTGGGTGCCAAATGACACGGCGAGCGCGGCCGCGGCGGCGGCCGGGTGGACCCTGATGCCGAGCGCCCGGGCGCCGACCCCGGCCACGATTGCCTGCGTGGCCGTGTAGGTCAGGCAGTGGTGCAGGCATGCCTTACGGCCATCGGCCGTGCCGTGGGTGGTCTCCTGATCGGTGACCGGGTCTTGGTAGGTGACCGGGTGGTCGTCGGAGGCGCCCTTCACGCGGGCACAAAAATCCGACTGGATCCAAAAGTCCCCGATGGCGCTGCCGGCGCGGGTCAGTCCGAGCAGGGCGGCGAAGACGGCGGGACGATGCTGCATGCTGAGATCCCTCCTGATCTCGAAAGGGTGACAGCCGGGGCGGCCGGGCCCTTGTGCGGGCGGCCGCCCCGGGCGCTTGGTCAGCCGCCGGCGGGGGCGACGGCCGGAATGCGGGGTGACCTCTAGCGGGTGGGCTCGGGCAGAACCCAGCAGTCCAGGGCATGCCGGGTGGCTTCCTGCCGGGCGTCGCTACGGTTCGCGGTGCCGTACTTGCGGCCGTCCCCGCAGCCGAGGCACGTCCACGGGTAGACCAGGCCACTGGCCTGCGTGCGCTCCATGACGGCGGTGAGCGCGCCGCCGCGGGTGCGGATCTGCATCACGGTGCCCTCGGGCACGGTCTCCGGCGGGGAAGCCGGGGCGAGGCGGGCGAGTTCGATCCACAGCCGTACTTCCTCCAGCAGGCGCTCACGCTCCTCATCCGCCGCGGTACGGGCAGTGGTGAGGAGGGCGGCGGCCCTGGCGCGCATGTCGGTGGTTTTCATGAGTCCTCGCAGTGGGTTCAGTGGGTGGACGGGGCTGTCCGGGTCCGGCCAGCGGCTGGTGGCCTTTCGGCCTGGTGCGTGATGAGGCCGCCGTACGCGCTGCGCCCGGCGGGAGGCCGGGCGCAGCGCTACGGGACGGTGCGCTGCGCCCGGGTGGCCGCGGAGGGTCCTTCCGTGGCCGTGGCGGCTTGTCATCGCGCAGGGGACCTGGGGCCGGTGTTCGGGCCGGATGGCGTTGAGGACGGTCCGGGTCAGGTCGATGCGCGGCCGCCCGACAGGCCCCGGCCTGTGGGGCTGGGCCGGGGCTCTGTTCGGCGTGGTCGGTCAGGCGGTGTGCGGGCCGGTGAGGCCGTCCGTCTCAGTGGTGTCCCGCGCGCTGTCCGCGGCCGCGGGCTGGGCGAGGGGGAGGCCGGCGGCGCGGGTGGCGAGGTGGTGGCGGATCTGCTCCAGGCTCGTGACGGTCACCGGCTCGTCGGTGTCGCCGGTCAGCAGCGTGAAGTGGTGGCCGCGGCCGTACCTGTCCTGGATGCTGTGGTAGTGGAGCACCACGCCGGGTGCGAGGTGGAAGGACGCTTCGCCGTTCTCGTAGCCGTGCCAGCGCCGCTCGTCGCGCAGGAAGCCCTCGCCCCGGTCGATCTCGTATGCGGCGAGGGCGGCGCGGTGGGCGGCATCCTCGGCGGCCGCGGCGGCGACCTGCGCCAGGCCTTCGTCCAGGGTGGTGGGAGCGGGCAGCGCATCAAGGCCGGTGCTGTGCGGCATGACGCGGTGGGTCTTTGCCAGCCGCTGCCGCATCGGTGCAATGACGAGGTCGGCCAGGCCGTTGACGGTGACGGCGCCGATGAGCGCAGTGGCACCGGCGGCCGTCAGGCGCCGGTCGTGGGACCAGGTGGCGGGGGAGTGGGTGTAGCCCGCCCAGGCGCCGATGACGCCGCCGGCCACGGCGGTCGTCATGTCCAGGCTTTCGGTGAAGGCGCCGGCGATGGTGAGGGCGGCGTGGTGCACGGATACGCGCATGGTGGAAAGGCTCCTTGGTCTGCGAGTTGCGGGAAGCGGGAGGGTGCTTAGGGGCGGCCGGGCCCTTGTGCCGGCGGCCGCCCCGGGCGCTTCATCAGCCGCCGCGGGCGCGCTGGGCGAACCGGGCGCGGCGCTCTGCGGTGACGGGGTGCTACTCGGGGTTGGTGTGGGTGACCACGAGGAACTGGTCGCTGGGCAGGTCCATCACGACCTGGACGTCCGGCGTGCCCTGGGCGCGCTGGGCGGCGGCATACTCCTCCGCCGGCCAGGAGCCGCGGGGTCCTCCGGCGGGGAAGCGTTCCAGGACGGTGCGCTGGGTCTGGCTGTGCATGGGAGTTCTCCCTTCGGCCTGTGGCGGCCTGTTATCGGTCGGTGTCGTCGGGGGCGGGGGCGTCGCCGAACATGTCGTCCATCGCGCGGGTGACGGCGGGCCGGTTCTCGGGCCGGGTGGCGTTGAGGACGGTCCGGGTCAGGTCGAGCAGGTCGATCCCGTCGAACAGATCGGTCAGGTCCGCGACGGTCAGCCGGTCCAGGACGACGCCGCCGTCGGGCCGGTCGTGGTCGAGCTGGCAGTTGAGGGCGTCGATGGCGTCGGCGAGCTGGTGGGCCCTGGCCGGGGTGAGGTCGATGCTGTGGCAGTGCTCCAGTCCGGTGCCGAGGGCGCCGGTGGGGCTGATGTGGAGGCGGACGCTTTGTCCGGGGCCGGGAACGGCCTGGTGCCCGAGGCCGGTGAGGGCTTCGGCCAGGGCCGCGATGGCGCTGTTGCGGTCGGCTTCCGCACCCGTCACGGTCGCGGTGTCCCCGCCGCCTTCGTCCTCTTCCGCCGCTTCCGCATCCAGCAGGGGCGCTTCCCAGAGCACTTCGAGGGTGTCGGCGTGCAGGCGGATGACGCCGTCGGCGGTGTCGGGGAGGGTGAGGTGGCCGGTGACGCGCAGCAGGTCGCCGGGCTGCCGCTCGGTGAGCATCGCGTGGACGATCTCCGGCTCCATGGTGGTGCAGGGGATGACCGCCTCTTCGACCATGTGGTCGGTGCCGGCGGAGCAGGACAGCCGCCAGCAGACGGTGCCGTCGCGGTCGCCGGGGACGGGGTCGGCGGCCAGGTATCCGTCCAGTGCAAGGGGTATGGCGTCCATCAGCTGGCCTTTCCCAGGGTCTGCTTGTGGTGGGGGGAGCGGGGGCGGGTGGTGCGCTGGGCGAGGTCCAGCAGCTGGAGGTTGCGCCGCTGCTGGTCGGGGGAGAGCGGCTCGCGCCAGGGCTGGTAGGGGTGGGACCACATCGGGCTCGGCTTCGGAACCGCGTCACCGGCCGACCGGTGGGGCTCCTGGCGGCGGGCGCGGTCGGCCTGGGCGATGACACCGACCCAGTCGGGGCCGAGCCGCATCGTCAGGCGGCGGCGCAGCGCGCTGCGTTCACGGGGCGTGGTGGCCGCCCACACCCCGATCCGGCTGGGGCCGGGGTTGGCCAGGGCCCATTTCAGGCAGCCGGCCGCGATGGGACAGCTGGAACAGGCGCGTTTGGCCCGGTCGATGTCGCGCCGCGCGGCCGGAGCGGTGGTCCGTTCGTGGGCGAACCACTCCGGGTGGGCCTGGCACGCCAGGGGCTTGTCCGTCTGGGGAAAGGCGATACGGGCGTCGGTCTGGGTGCTCATCGGGTCACCGCCTTGCGGCGGGCGCCGGTGAGCAGGCGGGCGCGCAGGGCGGGCGGGATGGTCTTGCGCTGCCTGGCCCGGGCGCGGGACTCGGCGCGGGCCTGGGCCGTCTCGCACGGCCCGCACGGGTCTTCGCCCCGGGCTTCGTGGCAGGCGTGGCCCTCGCTGGTGCCGTGCGGAGCGGTAATGCCGTGCACGGCGGCCAGCGGGTACAGCTCGCCGGGGGCGACGCCGGTGCGGGTCTGGATGGTGCGCTGGGTATAGCCGTCGCGCAGCAGGGTCAGGGCGACGGCCTGGCCGGCGGTGAGCGCCGGCCGGCCGGTGATGGCGAAGCTCGCCATGGAAGGTCCTTCCGTACAGAAGAAAAAAGAGGGCGGCCACCAGCCGGGGGCCGGTGGCCGCGGGTGGGGGAGGGATGTCAGGCGTGCTCGTCGTCGTGCCGACGCTTGGACTGGATGTCGGAGGCGAACCGGCCCAGGCGGGCCTCAACCGGGTTCGCGGCGATCCAGGCCTCCGCGCACGCCTTGTGCACGGGCTCGCCGTGGTGGGACCGCATCGACGTGGGCTGCTCGCACAGCACGCACGGCAGGTCCTGCCACCGGTCGAAGTGGCGGGCGTCGCGCCAGTCCAGCAGGCCGCCGGGAGGCGGGATGAGCCCCGGCTCGAACAGCGGCTTCTTGCCTCGCGTGCGGGTCACGGCCGGAAGCCGGGCAGCTGCTGGAACACCTGCGCCATCAGGTCCGGCGCGGGCTTCCACGGGCCGAGCTGCCCGTCGGCGGGCACCGGCAGCGGCAGCTCGCGGACATCGGCGAGCACCAGATGCCAGGCGCCGGGCTGCGCCCACTGCGAGCACGGCGGGGAACCGTCGGGATCCTGGTGGCAGTCGGCAAGGCGGGCAATACCGATCACGGCGCCGGTGACCAGGTCGCGGCCGCGGATCGTACGGGCGACCAGCGGCACCCGCAGGGCGGGCCGGTCGATGGCCTTGCCCGCGTGCAGCAGCACCCAGCCGCGCCAGGACCACGCCCTGGGACGGTTCTCGATCGTCTTGGCACCGGCGGTGATGCAGGCGGCGTGAGGCTGCTTGACGGTGATGCCGCGGATCCAGTCGCCCTCGGGCAGGGTCGCGATGCTCATGCGGCTCGCCCCCACACAGCCGTGCCCGGACGGCCCGCCCGGCGGCCGTTGACGGACGGCACCGTGACGTGCTGCGCCGTCGCCAGGACCGCGCGGCCGGAGTGCTTGCCGTCGTAGAGGGCGGCATCGGCGGCCCGCTGCAGCACGGCCAGGTCGCGGGAGCCGACCACGTCCGGGGTCGCGGCGCCGACCGAGGCAGCGACACCGACGGTGCGGCCATCGCTCAGGACGACAGGAGCGTGCAGCATGCGGACCAACTGCGTGAGGCGCTGCTCGCGGCGGCCGCGCGGCAGGTGCAGCACGATGGCGAACTCATCGCCCCCGAGGCGTCCGGCGGCGGCGCGCGGGCCCGCCCACGCGGTGAGCCGGGAGCCGAAAGCGGCGAGGACAGCGTCGCCGGCCGCGTGCCCGAGCGTGTCGTTGATCTGCTTGAAGTGGTCGGCGTCGACCATGACCACGGCCGTGTCCTCGCCATGGCGGGCCAGCAGCCGGCGGGCGCGGGCGGTGTAGGCGTCGCGGCGCAGCAGCCCGGTCAGCGGGTCACGGCGGCTGGCGGCCAGACGCCGGTGCAGCGCGAGGGCGTGCACGGTCCAGCCGGTCAACGGCACCGCGGCGGTGGTCAGTAACAGCGTGCGCTGGCCGAACCGGCCCTGTACGCGCAGGACGGGGTCCATACTGAGGATCTCCCTTTCGTCTCGTACGGGATGGGGACCCGGGGCAGGCGAACTGGTCTGGACGCCGAAGTAGGCCTGTCCCGGGATGACTGCAGGTCGTGTTCGGCGCCGGCCGCACAAGGCAGCACAGCGCGCGGGGCCGACCAGACCCCCGACCACAGACCCCGACCAGAGGTCACGAACCGGTTACATCTACCGGATACCGCTGGTCGGGGTGGTGGCCGCCGTCGTGTTGGGGCCTGTGGTCGGACGGCGACCACGCGCGAGCCGGCCGGGCTGGGCGCCGCCTATGCGGCCATCGCGGCGTCGGGGCAGGTGACCTCTTCGCCGGTGAGGGCTTCGACCACCACGCCGACCAGGTCCCGGCCCAGGTTCGGGGTGACGGCGTTGCCGATCATCTCGATGGTCTGGTCGCGGTCCCCGAGGAAGACGTAGGAGTCGGGGAACTCCAGGGAAGGGGTGGTGCTCCGGGGCGGCCGGGCCTCGCATGCCGGCGGCCGCCCCGGGCGCTCGTGGCGAGTGGGGCGCCAGGTCAGTTCCCGGGCTGGCGCAGGACGAGGAACTCCAGGCGGCCGCCGCTGTACTCGCTGCGTTTGGCGTACAGGACGGTGGGCTCGTCGTCGGCCAGGCGCTGCAGCTCGGTCTCGATCCAGGCGTTGGTGCGTTGCAGGAACAGACGTTCCAGATCGAAGCCCCGGAAGGAGAGGTGGACGTCTTCATCGCGTCGGCGCATGCCGCGCACCCACTTGCGCAGCAGGTCGCGGGCGGTGTCGTCGTCCGGGCGGGCCGGGATGTCGCGGGGCAGCGCATGGCAGCTGGTGGCGTGGGCGTTGGCGAAGCGGCCCGCTTCCGTCAGCGTCAGTCCGCTGCTGTACCTCTTGTCCGGGTCGTTGGACTGCGAGTAGTGGCAGCCCAGGCAGGCGACGACGTGGTAGTAGCAGCTCTCGTCCGCGGAGAAGACGAGCACGACCGCGCCGGCCTGGTTGGCGTAGCGCTCGACGACGGTGACGCCCTCGGGCGTCCACGTCTCGCCGGTCTCCGGCCACGGCTCGGGCTCGACGGTCGGCGGTTCGGCGGGGCGGGTGCGGGAGAACAGGCTGAGGGCCATAGGTGACTCCTTCGGATGGTTCGTTGGGTCAGGCGGCCAGCTGGTGCGTGGCCGGGGGCGTGGTGTAGCTGCTGGGGTCCGCCGACGTTCCTGTGGCGCACTCGTCACAGCAGCCCTGGGTGCGCAGCGGCAGGCAGTGGTGGTAGCGGCGGCGGCACTTCGGGCAGGTCTGCCGTGCGGCCATCGCCTGGTCCAGCGCCCGCTCCTGGGCAAGCGTCGGAGTCCGTTTGGGCGCCGCCAGGTCGATGCGGTACAGCCACGCCCAGCGCCCGCTGCGCAAGACGAGCCGGCCGACGGGCTCGTGGCCGCCGGGACTCAGGCCCATCGCCCGTAACTGGCGGCGGGTGGCGAGCCCGGTTTTCGGCACGGGGCCCTTGCCGCGCACCGCGGCGAACACGGCCGTGGCGCCGGGGGCCTGGTTGCGGCCGAAGTCCGGGAAGCTGCCGTCGTCGTAGAGATCGACGTCGACCAGGTCCTCGTCCTGGCCGGCCATCACCGGCTCCAGGGACCCGGCAGCCGGGCGGGGCGCTGCGGGTAGCGGGACCCGGGACGCTGCGGGCGGGGCCGGCCGATGCGGCGGCGCGGGCGGGGAATGAGCACGAGTGATCTCCTCCAGTCGTCGGGTGACAGCGCTGCGCCCCGCCGACGTTGTGCTGGTGTCGGCGGGGCGCAACTGGGTGGTGCGTGCGGCCGGGCGGCCTGTCCGGTCCTCGCCCGGCCCCGGGGTTGGCGGGGCGGGGCGAGGACCAGGCGGAGCGACCGGAGGATCAGCGCTGGAGCCGGCGGAGGGTGTCGGGACCGTCGCCGAAGTCGTCGCCCGCCGGGGCGGGCGCGGGGAGGGCGGCGTGGAGGTGGATCGCGGGGTTGAACTGGGGCTGCCACTGCGGCGGGTGGTTGTGGACGATGGGCCGCAGGGTCAGACCGCGCAGCGCGAGGACGCTGGCCAGTGCCCACATCAGGGCGGCGAGCCCGGTGGCGGCGGCACGGCCGCCGGCCGGCGAGGCCGACCAGACCATCGCCAGGCTCGCGCAGCCGAACAGCGCCCAGGTGATGCGGGCACCGGCGTTGCCGAGGAAGCCGCCGATGAGGGAGAACAGCCCGGTCAGCTGCCAGAAGGCGTAGAGAGGACCGGGGCCGACGGCGAGATGGGCGGCCTGGTCGGCGAGGAAGGCCCGGATCGGCTGGTCGACCGTGGCCCACAGGCCGTGCCCGTCACCGGTGCCGGACGCCGGAACGTCGGACAGACCGTCGAGGGCGGCGCCGGTGATGTCGCCGGCGGTGTCCAGGGCGAGGACGACGAGGCTGATCCCGGCGAGCAGGACGGTCGCCTTGATCCAGTTGGCGATCTCGTGCCAGCTGGCGTGCCGGGCCTGGAACACCTCCTCCCACCGCTGGTAGAGGAAGCCGCCTTCCCCCCAGGACTGCTTCCACGCGGTGCGAAGCCGCGCCAGGCGCTGCTTGCCCTTGCGGGCGGGCGGCAGTTCGACCTGGTCGAGGATGCTGTGCGGGCGGTGCTGGCCGTTGACCGGCTTGTCGTCGGTGGACATGGTGCGGCTGCTCCTTCACGGAAGTCGGTGGTGAGCGTGGTGGGTGCTTTGGCCGGGTGGCCTGCCCCCGTGTCCGGCCCCGGAGATGTGCCGGGCTCGGACGCGAGGCAGGGGACCCGGAGACGGGATCAGAGGCCGCGGGCGTCGGCGAGGTGGGCGGCCTGGTCGAGCATGCGGAGCGGGATCCGGCTGGAGTCTTGTGCGTCGTTGCAGGCCGGCACGGTGTCGACGTGGTCGCCGAAGTGGCGGCGGATCACGTCCAGGAGCACAGCGGCCGCCTTGGCCTCCAGTCCGCGGTCGCCGCGCGCTTCGGCGCGGATGGCGCCGAGCATGCACCGGGCGCCGTCCTCGTCGACCAGGACGCCGGCGCACCAGCCGTCGGTGAGCAGACGGTGGTGGGCGCGCTGCAGAAGGGCGGCGACCGGTGTCGGGTACAGCTCCGGCAGCGGGGCGGGCCCGGTGTAGACGGGGCCGGTGACGATGTCGGCCAGGTCGATGGGCTCGGTGGGGATGTGGGCGGTGTTGACCTCGTAGGCGACGGCCGCTTCGTCCAGGCGCGCAGTCATGACCGTGTTGGCGAGGATGAGGCGTTCCTCGAGGGACAGGTTCGCCGGAGCCACAGGCGCGACGGGCTCTGCAGTGGTGCGGCCGGGGTGGTCTATGGCGGGGGAGGGATGGGTGTGGGGCATCGGGACTCCCTGGGGGCGTCGAAGGGTGCGGGCGGGGTGGCGGCCTTCGACGCCGGCGGCCGGGGCGGTTTCAGGTGCTGGAGATCCAGCCGGTCACGGTGCCGGTGGCGTCGCTGGGCGGGCGGCACAGGAGCTTGGTGACGGGCCGGCGTCCGGTGCGGGGCATGTGGAAGGCGGCCTCGTCGGGGATGAGCAGAGGCCGCGGGGTCTGGGCGCAGGAGTTTCCGAGACGGGCGGCCCTCTGCTCCGCCAGAGCGGTAGCGGCCTGAAGGAACCGCAGCGACGTGGTGGGCTCTCCGTGCATGTGTCTCTCCTCAACGAGTGCGGGGAGGGGCCCGGCCGGGTGCGGCCGGGCCCCTCGGGGTGGGATCGGGATGGGGTCGGGTCAGACGCCGGAGAGTTTTCGGATGGCCTCCAGCGCCTGACGGGGCGAGGTGACCTCATCGCGGCGCGTGGTGGGCTTCCCGCCGCCGCGGCGCTTGCCGCCGCCCTGCTTGGGGGCGTCGTCCTGGTCCTCCTCGTCGTCGCCGGGCTCGGGGCCGAACTCGCCGGGCCGGGGCGGCTCGGTCCAGTCGAACCACAGGTCCCGCGCTTCGAGTTCGCGGATCTCGTAGTCGGTCAGATGCTCGACTTCCTCGGGGAAGTAGCCGTCGATGCCCGCCTTGAAGTCCATGAACAGCGTGCGCAGGACCTCGGGCTGCTTGGCCTCGACGATCCATCCGGCGCCGCCGGTGTTGGAGTCGGCGGGCGGCTCGGGCTCGCCGCGCATGATCCGCTCGATCCGGCCTTTCTCCGCGGGAGAGAAGGAGCGGGGGAGAGGGTCGGGGATGTGCTCGGGCGCGATACCGAGGGCCCTGAACATGTCGGTGATCTTCTTCGGCGCGACCTTCAGCACGACGGGGATGCAGTTCTCGCGCAGGTTCTCGCACAGAAGCTGCGTGAAGCCGTCTTGCACGTAGATGGACTGGCCGGCCACCTTGATGCCGATGCCGTACTTGCGGCCCTTGACCGACACCAGCTCCGCAAGGTCCATGATCTCCGCGCCGTAGTCGCCGTTGCGGGCGGCGGAGAGGAACTCGTCCAGGTACGCGGACAGCATCCGGTAGGGGCAGCCCGGCCGGGTCGGGTCCCACTCGTGGACCTGGCCGTCCTCCCACGGCATCTCGCCTCGGATCTCCATCAGCGCGACCAGAGCCCGCAGGAGCCGGACCATGTAGAGCGCGCCGACGCCGTAGCGGGCGGTATGCCTGCCCAGCGCGGCCGTCTTCTCGTCCGGGGCCTCCGTGGCCAGCATGACCACAGCCCCGAACAGGGCGTCGGCCGCGATGTGCAGGGCCATCAGCTGGGTCTTGCCGCCGCCGGACGGGGCGACGAAGAGGCCGTGGGCGGCGCCCCGGTCGGTGTAGACCCTGTTGCGGGCGGGCTGGCCGTTGCCGAGGTAGCCGGTCACCCACCGGCCGTCCTTGTCCGGGGTCAGCAACTCCTTGGTGGCCGGGAAGACCTGCGCGAGGGGCGAGGTGTCCCACAGGGAGACCAGGACCTGGTTGCCGTCGACGGTGACGAACAGCCGGCCTTCGTCGTACTTGGTCTTCAGCGCGGCGGCCAACGCGTGCAGGTTGACGCGCGGTTCGCCCATCTCGTCGGGGACCTGGGCGATGTAGTGGGTGACCTTGCGCTCGGTGTCGCGGACCTCCTTGACGAACTCCGAGCCGGGCACGGCCCCGCCGGCGGCTCCGATCCTGTCGGCCCACCACTCGTGGACAGTGGGGGCCTTGCGGCGGCGCTCGTTGGCGTCCGGGGTGATGTGGACCTCTTTCCAGCCGGGCCCGCCCTCGCGTCCGTACTGCCGTGCCACGGCCTCGATGCGCACATCTGTCACCTCGACGCCGAAGGCGGCCGCGACCGCTTCCTCGGTCAGGCCGGAGATCGGCCGTCCGGCCTCGGAGGCGCGCAGCAGCAGCGACAGGTCGTGCGGCATCCCCGGGTGGGGGGTGGCCTTCACCACGATGGTGCGGCCGGGCATGCCGCGGTTCTCCCACAGCTGGCGGACCTGCCGGGTGAAAGAGCTGGCGCCGTCGTCCGGCTGCGCGGAGAAGGGCTCGGGGGCGGCGGGCTGCAGCTGCGGTGCGGGGGCCGGGGTGGCGAGGGCGGGCCGGTGGTGGCGGCGGGTGTGCCGGGAGAACGGCAGCACCAGCAGGCCGGCCGCCGCCCAGCCGGCGGCGAGCAGGGCGTCCACGCACCACGGGCCCCAGCCAGGCGTGTTCTTCGCGGCGACGTCGACGGCGGCCGCGAGCACGAGCGGCGACCAGCGCAGGACCTTGCGTCCCGTGCCGGGCTCGTCGCTCTTGTAGGCGAGGTACCAGCCACCGGCTCCGGCGGCGCCCGCCAACTGGATCGCGGTGTTGACGGGGCTGTCGGGGGAGAGGTTGGGGGCCGCGGCGAGGACCGGCGCGGCCAGGGTGTACAGGGTGCGCTCCAGGGCGACGCTGCGCGGCAGGGACACCAGGGTTCTCCTTCGGACATCGGACAGCGATGGGCGGCCCCGCCGCGGTCAGCGGGGCCGCCCATCAGGGGGAGTGGGTGGGTCAGCGGGCGAAGAAGCCCGGCTTGGGGGTGCGCTCGGGGCGGCTGGAGCGGATGTCGTCCAGCGCCTCGTACAGCCGCGCGTGCGTACGCTGCGCGTCCGTGGCCAGGCCGGAGACCTCCTGGGCCGTCTCGTGGAGCTTTTGGACCTCCACGGCGGCGCCGCCCAGGGCGACGGCCACCTGGTTGGTCATCTCGATGAACTTGCGGTCCAGTTCGGCGTTGGCGATGGCCACGGCCAGGCCCTCCGCGCGCTGGGCGTTCATGCGCATGGTGCGCAGCAGTTGCTCGAGCTCGTTGCCGGCCAGGTCCATCGTGGTGCCGAGGGTCTTGAGCTTCTGCTGGACGGACTTGTACTTGTTGTCGCCGTCGGTGCGGGCGGCAGCGCCGCCGCCGGTGGTGGGCGCGAGGTCGCTCACGGCAAATCCCCTTTCCTAGTCGTGGTGGGCGGCGGCGGAGGCGTGGGCCAGGCCCGCGTCGTCCATGGCCTGGACGTCCTCGCCGTAGACGCGGCCGACGTAGGCGGCGGTGATCCGGGCGCCCTGCGAGGCGATCTCGCACTCGGTGGCGCACCGCTCGGCCAGCTGCTTCATGCGGGTCGCGGCGTCGGCCAGGTCCTCGATCTGGTCGACGACCTCGGTGGCGATGTTGTGGTCGCCGACCAGGTCGGCCGCCATGTCCCGCAGGGCGTCGGCGACCTTGCCCAGCGCGATGGCCAGGTCTTGGGCGCGGTCCTTGTCGAGTGCGGCGGCGATCGCGATGTTCACGATCTCCATCAGGTATTCCTCGAACGTGATGTCGGTGCGGTGCTGGGCCGCCATGCCGGCCTGGCCCGGCGCGGCCTTTCTGGCCTCCGATGCCACGGGGTCCTCCTGTGCAGTAGGTCGGGTGGTGCCGGGACGCTGTGTGTGGGCCTCCGAGGCGGGCGGCAGGCTCTTGACGCCGGTCGTCACGGCCGCAGGCCCGTCGGGGACGATGTCCGCGTCCACGATGTCGTCCCCGCCGTCCCTGCTGTCGCCGGCGGGGCGCGGCGGATCGGTGGGGTGCTGGGGCCACTCCACTGTCGGGGTGGAGTCCTCCGGACCGAACGGGCTCCGCGGCTGCTGCCCGCCCCGCTCGGTCCGGCGTGTGCCACGGGCGCGATCACGTCCTTTGGCCCGGCCGGTGCCGGCGGTACGGCCGCGCCAGAACCGGTGGCGGTGCTTCGATCCGCCAGACGGCCCGTCATCGGCCTTTTTCGTCTTGCCAGGCTGGTGGGGTGCCGAGTCGTCCTTTCCGGTGGTGGAGGCGCCGTCGGGGGCTTCGCCGGCGTCCTTCTCGCCCTTGCTGTCGGTGCCCTTGCCCTTGGTGTCCTTGTTCTCGGTCCGGTTCTCCTTCTCCGCGCCGCTCTGGCCGCCCTTGGCGTCCTGCGCGTCGGCGCGGCGCTTGTCCCAGCGGTGCTGGGCTTCCGCCGCCACGGCCGCGCCCAGGGTGGTGCGGTCATCGGCGGCCTTGGCAGCCTTCCGCTTCGCCTTCTCCGCGGCCTCCCGCTTCGCCTTCCTCGCGGCTTTGCGTTCGGCTTTCGCCGCGCGGCGCTCCTCCCGCGCAGCCTGGCGGTTAGCGCGGTCCTGGTCGCGGTCCTTGCTGCGATCAGTGAGGCTGGCGGCCTGGTCGGCGCTGCGCCTCTGCTGGCGTGCCGCCTGGCGGGCGGCGGCGCGCTCTTGGCGGCCGCGGGCCCGTTCGGCCCGGGGGCTGGAGGCTGGCGAGTCCTTCGGCTTGCCGCCGTCGCCCTTCGAACCGCCCTTGCCGGACCCGGAGCTGCCGGAACTGCCTTTGCCGGTGCTGCCCGTGCCCGACCCGGAGCCTCCAGAGCCGTTCTGACGGCCCTTGGAGCCGCCGGACGGCTCATTGCGCTTGGAACCGCCCCCACTACCGCCAGCGGAGCGATCAGAGCCCTTCCCGGCACCCTTAGGGGAGTTGCCGCCCCCGGAACCGCGACCGGCGCCGCCGGAACTGTTCGTTCCCGAGCCCCGGCCGCCGCCAGTGCCGCCCCGGCCTGAGCCGCCGGAGTTGCCGCCGCCTCCGCGAGAGCCGCCCCCGCCGCCGGCCTTCGAGCGGCCGCCCTTGTCGGCGCCCATACCGGAGCCGGAGGACCGCGAACGGTCGGCGTCGGCTTTGCCGCGCGCGTTCGTCCGGTCGGCGTTCGCCTTGATATGCGCCTGGCGAAGCTTGGCCTGCGCTTCCATCAGCCCGATTTCCTGGGCCGTCTGCGCCTCCAGCAACGCTACTTTCCGCGCGATTTCCGCTTCCCGGTACGGGGCCTCTCCTTCCAGGCGTGCGCGTCCGACCTCGATCCGGTATTCGAGCCAATCCGCGAGCCGATCCGCCAGTGAGCGCGGCTGCTCATATTCACCCTCCTCGACTTCTTCCACGCTTATTCCACCCGGATCTGCGAGCGGAACCTCACGGGAAACCAGAGCGGATTCCGGCCGGGGAGCGGCAGGAATCGGAGGCAACTCCATGGTGGTTTCCTCCGGGGATTCCGAAGGAATTTCGGACCCTTCGCTGTCGTCCGGGAAAAGACGTCCAGGATCCGGCAACTGCGGCGGTCGGCCCGTGACATCGCTGCCGACAGGGAAATTGATAAGTCGCCCCTCGCTGTCGTCTGACACAGCTTTCGCGCCCTCCTTCAGGACTTGACAGACAGTGACCGCATCGCGTACGCGTGTGCGCGCGTGGGCGCCTGGGCGTGTGGGCGCCTGGGCGTTGGAGACGCTGAAGGGGCCACCGCGTGGCAGCGGCGGCCCCTTCGTGGCGCGCGGGCAGTTACTGGGTGTGCTTGAGGTAGACGGCGTGCAGATCGTGAGCCAGCGCCCTCAGCCCGGCGACGTCGCCGCGCTTGAGGCATTTCCTGCCGTGTGTCTGCACGAGCAT
This sequence comes from Streptomyces sp. NPDC052701, assembly GCF_040678355.1. Lineage (NCBI taxonomy): Bacteria > Bacillati > Actinomycetota > Actinomycetes > Kitasatosporales > Streptomycetaceae > Streptomyces > Streptomyces sp. NPDC052701. The sequence goes on along the minus strand of NZ_JBFATO010000029.1, from coordinate 60,053 downwards.
CACCAGGAAATAGAAGGCGCCGAGGTCCTCGCCGTGTCGTTCGATGAACGAATCACGCTGCTTCAGCAGGTATTCGCGGGAGCGCTGGGCGCGGAGTTCGGATTTCAGAAGCGGGCGAGTCACGCCGAACGCTCCTTACGGAGGTCGTAAATCGACCCAGGGCCATCATGCTCCGAATTCTGGCCCTGCGCAACCTGCTGCGGCGGACTCGGTGCGGCCTGGAGCGACTGAGGGTTCTTCCTGCGTTGCCTTTCCAGCTCCTTCTCCTTTCGCTTTCGGGCGGTATTTGCGACCGCCTCATCGTGGGCGCGGCGCTTGTACGCACCCTTTTCAAGGCCCTTGGTGACGGCCTCGACATTCTTCAGGACGTCCTTGAAGGCCCGCTCCACGGGCTGGGCGCGCAGCCAGGCGTCGTAGAACCGGTCGCCCTCGACGTGGGTGTCACGGCAGTGGACGCGGATCTCCTGGGCGAGGGTCTCCAGGTTCCTGCCGACGTCCAGCAGCCACCGCTGAACATCAGCGAGGTATCGCGCGGTTGCCTCCGGGTTCTGCGCGACGTCGCGCAGAGGAGAGTGGTTCGGGTCGTTGCTGTTCACGGCGGGGATTCCCTCCTGGTGTACTGGGGATCTGCTGGGACTGCTTCCGGCAGTTGCAGCGAGGGCCAGCCCAATGCCCGTGGGCTGGCCCTCACTGGTGTGTGCCGGACGGTGGATCAGGGGCGGTAGCCGGCGGCGAGCAGTTCGGCGGCCTCCTGGCGGTACTCGGAGGCAGTGCCGGGCGAGACTTCGAGCTTGCGCTGGATGTCGGCGAGCGGAAGCTGGCCCGCGACGCCGGCCGCGCTCCCGAGGATCATCCGGGCGACCTTGCGGACCGCCCGCTCGCGCGGGGAGAGCTTCGCGGCGTCTTCGGCTTCGACCGCGCGCCGCTCGATTTCGGCAGCGACCCGCCGCGTTTCGGCAGCAGCCCGCTCGGCTTCGGCGGCCTCCTTCTTGGCACGCGCGATGTCCGCGAGCGCGGCCTCCCGGCGGCGGTCCTCCTCTGCCTTCTTGCGGTCGGCTTCGGCAGCAGCGCGCCGTGTTTCGGCGGCAGCCTTCTCCGTTTCGGCAGCACGCCGGTCCGCTTCGGCAGCGGCCTGGCGGGCTTCGGCGATGGCCTGGGTCTCGATGGCCTGTGCCTCCGCCGCGGCGACCCGGTCGGCCTCCGCCGCTTCCTTCCGCTTCTGGGCTGCCTGGCGCTCCAGCTCGGCTGCCTCCAGGTCGGCGGCGGCCTTCGCCTTGCGCTCCTGGGCCTCCTTGCGCTCCGCCTCGGCCTCGCGGGCGCGGGCCTCGGCGATGAGGGCCTGGTCCAGGGCCTCCTGCTCCAGCGCGGCGGCCCGCTCTGCGGCGCTGACCTGGGCCCGGGCGTGGGCGCGGGCCTGGCCGGTCTGGCCGTCGACCTCCGCGCGGACCGCCTCGACCTTGCCCTTGGCACGCAGCCGCTCGGCTTCGGCCTCCGCCTTGGCGATCTCGCTACGGGTCTCCGCGTCCAGGCGGCGGCGCTCGGCCTCCTCCTGCCGCTCCTGAGCTGCCTGTTCCTGCTCGTCGGGCATGGCCAGGGCCTGGGCGACGGTGTAGCCGTACGGCGCCATCTTCATCGGCAGCAGCTCATCCTCGGTGGCCTCGGACAGATCGCCCTCGTACTTGCGCTTGAGCCACTGCTCGTAGGCGATGAGCTCCTGGTCCCGGCGGATCATCTCCGGGTAGGAGGTGACGCCCCACAGCCGCATCCGGCGGAAGATCCGGGCCGTCGCCACCGGAGCGAGCACCCAGCGCAGCCACGGGATCGAGTCGCGTTCAGCCTGGTCAGGCCGGACGACGCGGTCGATCGAGGTGCGGCCCAGCTCCACCACCATGATGAAGAGGACCGGCACGACGCCGTGCGCGCCGGCCGCGACGTAGTCCAGCAGCTCCCACGTCCCTTCCGGGGCGCCGGAGGCGGCGTTGAGGACCACGGTCGCGGCCGTCAGCAGCCACACCGGGTAGCGGATCCAGCTGATGGGACGCTTGAGCCAGGCCATCAGCAGGTCGACCGCGATCATCACCATGATGCCGACGTCGACACCGACCGCGAACAGCTGGCCCTTGCCCAGCGACCCGAAGCGCAGCTCCTTGAAGGCGAACTGGGCGACGTGCTCGAAGGACAGATAGAGGCCGATGCCCGCGAGGGCGAGCGCGGCGATGACGATCGCGCCGGCCGTCCACTTCTGGGTGCCGGTCAGTCGTCCCGGGGACGGCTTCGTTCCGGTTCCGCTTTCCGCCCCCGAAACGGACTCGGGCGCGTCCGAAACGAGCTCGGGCGTCCGCGAAACCGTCTCACGCGTTCCCGAAACGGCGGCCGAGGGAGGGGAGTCGGGGTCAGGTTCGGCCGCCGTCCGCGGCCAGTCAGCGATCGTCATGGGGGCCTCCGGAATGAGTGATTCAGGGGGTGGGCGAAACGGTGGGGGCTGCTCCCGAAACGCAGGCGGCTGCTCCCGAAACGGTGGTCGGCGGAGCCGGAACGGGCCCCGAGGGGATCGGGGTCGTCCTGAAACAGGCCGTGGTGAAAAGTCGGCATCCCGCAGGGCGGGCGGCTCGTCCGGGAAAGTGCTGGGGGCGGGCTCGAAACTCCTCGTGGCTCCCGCCGGGCGGGAGCGAAACGGGACTGCCCGGCTCCCCGTCACCGCCCGACCCGGCCGCCACGGTGGTGGGCGGTCGGTGCGGGCGGATCAGGCAGCCGTCAGACCAGGGCCGTGACGGGCCGGTGCGGAGCGATGACCCGGCCGTCGGGGAGCAGCTCGCCGGTGTCCTCGAAGGCCAGGACGCCGTTGCACAGCAGGCTCCAGCCCTGTTCCGGGTGGCCGGCCACGACGTGCGCGGCCTCCCGGTCCGGGCTGTCGGCGGTCGGGCATGGCGGTGTGTGCGTGCACAGCGAGTCCGGCAGCCGGGTGGAGCCGGTGGCAGTCGTCGCGGCGTCGAGCTGGATGCTGCTACACATGGGCTCTCCTGGGGGGAAGCGGGTCCGGGTTTTCCCGGGCTGGAGACGTGCGAAAGGCCGGCCGCCCGTCGTGCGGGCGGCCGGTCGGTGGCAGTGCTGGCGGGCCAGAAGTTGCCCGCCGGTCTCGTCCAGCGGTCAGGTGCCGGCGCGCTTGCGGGTAGCGCGGCGCTTCATCCGGCGCCGATCGTCCTCGTCGGTGCCGCCCCACACCCCGTGCTCCTGGCCGCTCTCCAGCGCCCACTGCAGGCAGTGTTCGATGACCGGGCAGCGTCGGCACACGGCCTTGGCCTCCTCGATCTGCAGCAGGGCCGGGCCGGTGTTGCCGACCGGGAAGAACAGCTCGGGGTCCTCGTCCTTGCAGGCGGCGCCGCGCCAGTTGGTGTTGACCGGCAGGTCGGCGGAAGGGGTGTAGGTGGTGCGCACGATGGACGCGCGATTCATCAGGGCCTCCAGAAGGTCCGTACGAGACAGCCCCAGGGGTGCGAGTCCTGGGGCTGCTTGCGTGATGGCGGCCGGACGGCCGGAGCAGGGATGACATCCCGACGCTCTCCGCCGTCCCCGCCGGTGAGGGCGGGAACGACGGGCAATGCCGGAGTCAGCGGCGCTGCTGCTTGGACTGGCGGGTGGTGTAGGCGTCCTGGAGCCGGGCAAAGCGCTCGTGAATCGGCGCGCCGACCGGACATTCCCGGCCGGCCTGACAGGCCGCGCAGTCGCTGGAGTGCTCGGTGGAGGCGCTGTACGCCTTCATGTAGCGGACGTACAGATCGTCGGTCGGGCGGCTCATCGACGGTTGTTCTTCGACTGCTTGTTCCGCTCCGCGTTCTTCCGCGAGAGCTCAGCACGCTCCTCGTCGGTCAGGCCGGTGATCACAAGACCATCTCCTCGGCAGCAGCGCCGCGTACGTCATCGGCCTCGCGCACCAGGTAGTCCGACGTGGTCCAGACGGAACCGATCGCGAACGGCTCGGCGCCCGGGCGGAGTACGTCCTTGACGATCAGTGCCCACTGGGCGCAGCGTCGGTTGAGCAGCGCGCGAGCGTGCTCCGGGTCGCGGATCAGGGCCAGGACCTCGAAGGCCCCGTCCTGGTTCTGATAGATCGCTCCCGCGCCACGCGGGCCAATCTGCTCGTCAACGACCCGGCGGAGCGCTCCGAGGATTACCGGGTCGCTCTGTGACGTGGAATGCTGCCGCGGGTGGGGACGGCCGCCGGCGGGGGAGGGCTGGCGGCCGTCACGCTCATGCGGGGTGGGCCGCATCGGAAGCGGCGGCCGGTCGGCCAGGACGGCCGAGGATGACATGATGCTGGTCATGCAGGTCGTGTCCTTTCCAGAGAGTGACCTGCGACAAGAACCCCCAGGGGGCCAGTCCCTGGGGGTTCGTCGCGTCATATGAGCCCCGCCGAGCTGAACTGCGGGGAGTGCGTCAGCTGGGCAGGCACCCGAGATGGCACCGGATCTGCTTGCCGAGCGGTGACGGCTCGACCGTCCAGCGCTCGGTCAGCAGGTCCAGCAGGTGCAGACCGCGCCCGGACATCGCCTCGGTGCTGTCCAGAGCGACGTCGCGGCGGGTCGGCTGACCCGGCACGGCATCGTGGACGATCACCTCGATGCCCGGCGAGGTGGCGTACACCTCCACGATCAGAGGCACGGGCCCTTCGGTACTGGCCCGCACGGCATTGCCCATCAGCTCGGACACCACGAGCTCCGCGGTCTCGCCGAGGTCGGGACCGGGTCCGTACCGCGTCGGAACGGACCGGGTCAGCGCCCGGACAACGCTGAAGGCCTCGGGGGAGGCCGTCAGCACGGCGTGGAAGCCCTTGTCGCGTTCACTCACTACCAGGCCCGGGGCAGGCGCGGGCCACTCGCTCAACGCCACGGTGTGCAGAGCGTCGGAGACGGCCGCGGTCACCGTCCTCCTCCTCCTCCTCCTCCGCCCTGCCGGGCTCGGCGCAGGGCCTCGTCCAGGTCGGGGTCGGAGTCGGTCGGGTGCTGTGCGATGCTGTTGTGCATCAGGTCCTCCAGTCAGGTCCTGGACAGCCCCGGGGGGTTCCAAGTCGCCGGGGCTGTCGTTGTGTTGGCTGTCGTACGAGCAACCACGGCCCCGGCCGCCCCCTTGATGCAGGGCGGCCGGGGCCGTGGTCGTTCGTTCGGAGCGGGTCAGCGGGTGGGGCGCTCCGGGTGGAGCGTCTTGAGTGGCACGCTGCGGGCCTCGGTCGGCGCGTCCCCGACCGGCAGCTGCGAGCGCCGGATGTCGGCGTCCTGCACCTTCGGGAGCACCGAGGTCCACTCAGACGTCCGCTTCGAAAGGGCGGCGTACTGGCGATCGAAGCGCTGGCGTTCCCGGGCGAAGAACTCGCGGACGGCCCGGCGCCTGGGCTCCTGGCGGTACAGCCGGAGGAAGGTGACGGCTAAGCGCTCACCGTCGTGGCAGGGCAGCGGCTGCCCGTCGCGGCCCGTCGCCTCGCCCTTGCAGGCCGAGCAGCGCTGCTGGTGCTGCCGGAACACGCGGCGGACCTGCTCCGCGCTGAGCGGGACGGACCCGATCTGGCTGGCGGCCGGGGCGGGCTTCACCTTCGGCTTCGGCAGCACCTTGGTGGCGCGCCGAGAAGCGGTGGTCGGGGCCGCCTCGATCAGCTCCGTGCGCCAGGCGTCGACCTCAACCTCGATGATGACCCGGCGGTTGCTGCCTTCCGTGCAGCGGCGTCGTTCGGCCGCGCCGGCGCGGCCGGTGTGGTGCGGCACCAGCTTCGGTGTGCCCAGCATGCCGGTGATCGGGACCCAGGTGGAGCAGTCGGGGCAGACCAGGTGCTCCTTGCCGGGGGTCAGGTCGAGCGCGTTGGCCTTGAGGTCGGAGGCGATGATCGGCGGGCGGTGGCTGACGTTCGGGGTGCGGGTCTTGCGGCGGCGCTTGCGGGCCTTCGGCATCGCGGGCGTCGTAGTCGTCATAGGGGACTCCTCGTGATCGGAGGAACGGAGCGCATCGTGGTGCTCTCTCCGCCCGTCAGGCCACACGGGTCGACCCCGGCGTCCTGATGGACGGACAGCGCATCTGCGCTGCGACGTGCACGCGGGAGCCACACCAGCCAGGGGACTGGTCCGGGGGATTTGGTGGAGCTATCAACCCCGGCCCTCCCCGTCAGGGGAAGGGGCTTCCTGCGGTCTTGCTGCCGGTCGCTGCTTCTGAGACAAGCGGACGCACACGACCAGCCACTACACCCCGCACACGGCTACTCACCGCTTGCCGGGCATCTCGATTAGAACCCCGCTATCCCCTCGGGGTCAACCTGTCTAGCTAACTACTTTCTTACACCCCGTCTGACCTGGTACTTTGTTGGCAAGATTAAACACAGGCGAGTCTCGCCTTTCGAGAAACAACTAGACATGCGATGCTGTGCGCACCGGGTAGCGAGATCCGCTAGCCGCACGATGCGCACGGGAGGGGGAGCAGTGGCCGCCAAGAGGGAGCCTGGGAAGGTCGAACGGATCACGTCTGAGATCCGGGACAAGATCGCGAAGGGCGCACTTGCGCCTGGGTCACGCCTGCCTGGCGTGCCTCAGCTTCAGAGGGAACACGGCATCGCCTATCAGACGGCTCGTGACATCTACGGCACGCTCGAGGGTGAGGGCCTTGTGTTCTCGCGTCGCGGCAAGGGGACGTTCGTTTCCCTGGTAATCGGAAAGATCATCTCTGATCGCACGACCCGCTACCTGGCCGTGCTCCGTGAGGCCGGCGGCGCGGCCGGGGCCTATGAAGCGGAAATGAGAGCGAGGGGACTCGAACCAAAGAACACCGTCGTCATCGACCGTGATGTGCCCCCCAAGAAGGTGGCCGAAATTTTTCGGATGCACCACCGTGCCAAGACCCTGAAGCGTCAGCGGATCATGTCTGCGGGTTTGCCTGGCAACGACGAAGCGATCGAGGTCGTCCAAGTGGCCACAAGCTGGTTCCCCCCGGACATCGTCGACGCAGTCCCTGTGCTTGCCGAACGTGAGACGGGAGTCGGAGGCAGCAAATCACGGATGGCGGAAGCCGGGTTCAAGCAGGTACGCCTTCGTGAGGAAGTCGAGGTTAGACCCCCTACGGCTAGCGAAGCTGCCGCACTTGGCGTGCCGGTTGAACAGGCCGTCCTAGAGATCACGCATATGGGGATGACCACTGAAGGCCGCGTCGTGGAGGTCTGTGTGCATGTGCTGCCTCGGGCCAAGTGGCGCCTCGCATATGAGTGGCCCATCGACACCCAGGAACCCGGGTGACATGTAGGAACGCCCGACCTGCTCCGGTGAGAGCCGGGGTGGACCGAATACCCATCGACTACAACAGCTAGGAGCTTGCACCACATGGCTAACAACCGCATCGACGAGACCGGCACGATCCTGCGCGACGCCAGCACTCGGTACACCGCTGCCCGGCGTGAGGAAAACGGCGCGCACGGTGCGTTCGACGCAGAGCTGCAGCGTGCTGGCCGGGCACCGCGCTCCGAGGTTTCTGTCAGCCGCGCGGCCGCCCCGGCCGATGTCGCCGAGCTGCTGGGCACCGACGGCGAGGTTGTCGTCCGCGCCCGCGAGATGTACGACGGTGACCGCCCGGTCCAGCTCGCTACCACGTACATTCCCGTTGATGTTGCTGAGGCTGCTCGCATTGAACAGGACGACACCGGCGTGGGCGGCATCATCAGCCGCATGAAGGAGGCCGGATTCGACCAGGGCGACGCTGCCACCGAAGACGTCACGCTGCGGCCGGCTACCGCTGACGAGGCCGCTCGCCTCGGTCTGCCGGAAGGCGCGGACGTTCTGACCATCAACCACATCGGACGCACGGCCGACGGGCGGGTCGTTGAGGTGACCCAGCACGTGCTGGCCAAGGGCTGGACGCTGCGGTACTCCGTGCCGCTGGCCTAACTTCGCACGCCCCGTGTCGGTGCCCTGCCTAAGACAGGGCACCGACCGGCACCCTCCTTTTTGGACTCCAGGAGATTGAGCCCTTCATGAACGCCGGAAAGCGCCTAACCAGCGAAGAGTTGGTGGAAGAGCTCCGCAGCGCGCTGGATGCTGAAAACGGCTGGCTTCCAGCCCTCGTGAGCCCCGAGGGGCCAGCTGGCGTCTCCAAGGAAGCAACGCTCACCGCGGTGGTCAGAGGGCTGCAGGAGTTTGCGGAGCTGCCCGTTCTACCGGAAACCGTCGCTCGCCAACTTAGAAGCGCGGCCGACGCGGCTGACGCCGCCCTCGTCACTGAGGGCAGTGCACAGTACGGGGCCCTGGGGGCCGCCTACGCGTACATCGTCCAGGCTCGGCGCGCGGCCATCGAATGATGATGTCTGGTGGCATTCCGACTTCGCGCCCTGCGGGATGGCCAGTGACTTTCCCGTGGGGCGAGTGGTCTTCTACGTATTTCCTGCATAGCAGGCCTGGCATTTTGGGCACATCGGGCGTTGCGCGACACCTGATGGAAGGTGATCGCGGACTGAAGAGTACCGGTACCCGCGGAACTGCATGTGCAGCCGTGCTGTCTCGTCATCGTGATCACGTCGGCGCGAGCGTTTTCAGGTATGTCGACGCCGACCTCGGAATTAAGGAGGTCGGGGTGACGTAGCCGCCACCGACCGCGTGCCAAGGAGTGGACTCGCAATCCACCGTGGCCACGCGGCCCGTCTCTCCGACCGGGATTCGCACCCGTGTCGGCCGCCCAGTCTCCGGCTCGCACCCGGCTCTGGGCTCCAGCTCATCGAGCTGGCTCATCACACACGGTCCATAAGGACCACCACAACCGCAGTCACCTCTCTCGCAAAGAGGCTTCTGCATCCGGTTCCGCCGGCTTCGCGGGCCGTCGGGACCAGCACGACCAGCCCGAGGGCTGTTCGCACCATCCGTCCGACAAGAGACCAGGGAGGCCCTTCTCGTCCGGTGCCCGCTCCTCGCGGAGAGGGCTGCCACCCGCATCCACTCGCCGGCCCTTCCCGTTGGCGCGGGACGGTCCGACTTGCACATGGAAGTAGGTGCCCCGCCATAGTGCACGACCTCGCGTCCCGTTGTCAGCTCAGCTGTGTCCGTTTGGTTCGGTTTAGACTCAATTGCGCTTCTCGCCTGACGGGATTCTTAGACTTTTTTGGCCCCATTAGCGTCATTGGTCGCAATGATTCCCCAGCTCGGTGTGGCACATCAGCCTGGGGCCGACAAACCTATTCAAAGTTCAGCCGCGTGCGACCCGTCGCTGTCCACGGCCCCGGCGCCGGATGCCGGACTCTGTCCACAGGTGACTTGCTCCAAGGGCGTCTGACGGTCCGCGTTCAGGCCTCTCCGCGGATGGACCGGTGAGCGGCGTGACGGCGACGTCCCCCGTGACGGTGCGCGCTCCGCGTCCTTCCGACGATGAGGCGGTCGACATGCTGCCGGGCCTGTTCGTGCCGGAGGCGCGGCAGTGGCTGTCGACGTCGACGGGCCGGGTCGCGCCGGACGGTTACAGCTGGATGCAGGGCGTGCACTGGGTGGCGGGTTCGGGCTTGTACGAGCCGCGGCGGCACCGCTCACACGGGCCTCGCTCGTTCGGGCCGACGACGGTGTTCATCGCGCAGCTGCTCAGCGAGCTGTCGCCGTGCCGTCCGGGGATCGAATACCTGATGCGTCGCACCGGCCTGTCCGAGCGGTCGGTGGAGTACCACCTGCAGATTCTGCGGGAGGCCGGGCTGCTCGCGTACATCGTGAAGGGCACCCGGCAGCGGAGCGGACCATCGCTGGCATCGGAGTTCGCGCTGATGCTGCCGCCGGCGTTCGATGCCGCGCTGGGGATTCGTACGGCTGGTGAGGGCGCCGGGCGGCGGATGACGGGAATCGCAGAAGCGGGCCGGGAGCTGATGGCGAAGCTGGCGGCGAAGGCGGCCCGGAAAGTGCGACGGCCCCGGCCGACGATGTCCTCAAGGACGGTGGCGAAGGGCGCCCGGAAGAGGGCTGCTGAAGCCTCTGGGACCACTGTTTCGGCTGGATCGCGTTGCACCCCAATGGGGGGTGGTGCTGATGGTTCTTCTACTGCGGGTGCTACTCCTATCCCCCCTGAGAGCAAGCTCGCCAGCGGGAAGCGCAAGTCCCCCACCCCGAAAGAGCCCAAGGCGAAGGCCGTCGGCTGCCGGAAGCTGAACCGCGTCGGCCGTCGTTTCCAGCTCGCCCGGGAGCTCACCCAGGAGCTGGACTGGCTGCGCGGCTGCTCAGTACCCCGGATCGCCTGGGTCGCCCGAAACGTTGCTGACGCCGGGTGGACCGTGACCGATGTCCGCGCCTGGCTGCACCTACGCGGTGAGGCGGCCCGGGTCCGGCGTGGCTCCGGCCTGCTTGCGGTGCTGCTGTCGAACGCGGTGACCGTGCTGGACACCCCGGCCAAGCGTGCCGAGGCCGTCGCCCAGTGGCGAGCTGCTCAGGAAGCGGCCCGTCGTGACCGCATCCAGCAGGTCCGTACCCAGCGGGAGCGCTTCGAGGGCGACTGGCAAGTCCCCACCAGCCGCGCCGTCACGCGCCAGGTGGCTCAGGCGATGGCCCACGTCCACGAGACGGCTAACGGCGGCCGCCACAAAGACCAGGCCCCGGCCGCGGACGACCGGTGCGAGGACGTAGGGCTGACTGACCTGCAGATCGACCAGATGCGTGCCCAGGCGCGAGGCGAGCTTATGCGGGGCGTGACCGATCTGATCGACCTGGCGGTCGACTCCATGGGCCGCGATGCCGCCGAACAGCTCTACGGCACAGACCTGATGCGCCGCGCCCGCCAGCTGGCCAGTGCCGCCCGCAGCTTGCACATGACCATCACCCACCGCTAGGAGGCCTAGATGACCGAGAGCACCACCCACATCGAGCAGGCCGGCATGGACGGCCCGGAGCTGTCCGGCGTCGACCTCGCGCGGGTCGCGCTGCACGCTGCCCGCGAGGCCGCCCGCAAGCGCGGCGACAGCGAGGCCCGGATGCCGCGCCGCCGCACTCAGCGTGCCGTCAAGCGCGACGGCCGCGAGCCGACCGGGTTCGCCGCCGTACTCCAGGGCTTGATGGCGGAGCGGGCCTGGGCCATCCCGGCCGCTGGCGGCAGCGTTCTGGATCGCTGGCCGGACATCGCGGCCGCAGTCTCCTCCAGGTTGCCCGAGCACGTCCAGGCCGTCGCGTTCCACGCTGAGTCCGGGCAGCTGGATCTGCGCCCGGACTCGCCGGCCTACGCCACCCAGCTGCGGCTGATCACCGCCCGAATCGTCGCCGCGGCGAACCATGCGGTCGGCACCGACGTTGTCCGCACCATCCGGGTCCTGGCCGCCGGCGCCGCACCCGAGCCCCGCACGACGGAGCCCGCCCCGCAGACCGCTGCCGCGCACCAAGCACCGGTGAAAGCCCGCGAAATGGCCTGCGAGGGTTACCACCAAGCGCTCACCGCGCACCAGGCGGCCCGGCCCGACCGGCACGTCGACCCGGCCATCGCGGAGGCGATCGAGTCGCAGACCCGCGCCCTGCGCCAGCTCAGCCGACATGCCTTCCCCGACCCGGACCCCGGCGATCAGCCCAGCCCGATCGAAGCCGCACAAGCCCAGCACCGCCGCCAAACCGCAGCCACCGAAGCCGCTGCGCTGCACCGGGCCCGGACGGAGCGTAACCGTGCCCGGATGGGTGGTACCGACACCGACACCGAGGAGCAGAGGAGTAGACGGCGATGAGCCTGCACAGGAAGGCCCGGATGCGGCTCGCGCAGGGCTTGGAGCTGGACGCCCCGCCAGCGCCGCTGCCGGTGTCGCATAGCTGATCACAGTAGGCGTCTTTCGGCAGGCCGCCCGCCTGTTTCTACTGCTTTCTCATGCGGCTCGCCGCCATCATCTGCCCTTCTTCAGACCGCCTGCCTCGCCCCTTCTAGACTGGCGACGCCACACGAAAGGATTGATCATTTATGCGCCCTTTGGACTACCGCGATTACCTAGTTGACCTGCTGAAAAACTCCCCCGACGTGCAGCGGGTGGAGGTCCTGGAGAACGGCCCCTACCCGTATGCGCTGGCGGCGACGGTCGCAGGCCGTGAGCAGCGTTGGCAGGTGATCGGTCAGCTGGCCGACGGCGCGAAGCACGACAACACGACGCCGCCGGTCCAGGGGCAGCCTCCTGCGTTCGTGGCGGCTCCGGCGACGGCTGCTCCGGATGCGTGGCTGGCTGGGGTGATCGGTTCCGCGGAGCCGGTGGACACGGAGCGCATCGAGGTGTGGTCGACGCGCGAGGATAACAACGCGCAGGGACTGACCGTCTTCTTCCGAAACAGCGAGCGTGCATTCGTGCGCCTGATCTGACCCCTTTCCGGCTCTTTCTCTCTGGCCTCATGGTGCGGGGAGTGATCCCGCCGAAAGGGGGCCGGAATGTGTGATCAGCAGGGTGTGCGACGGTTCGACCCGGGTCGGGTTGGGGCTGCGTGCTCGCAGTGCGGGTCTTGGGTGGGTGCGGAGAAAGGTCAGCCGGCCGCGCATCATCAGAAGCCGGGCAGTCGGGAGACGTGCCCGGGAAGCGGACAGCCCGCGCAGTGAGTAGAAGCCCCCGGCCGCACAGTCTGCGGCCGAGGGCTTCGTGCTGTCACTGTTCGATGTCGGATGCTTCGTCGGCTGCGGCGCGGTCGTCGATGATGATGCGGACGGGTGTCCCGTCGCCGTCGCGTCCGGGCCGGTCGATGATCTCCTGCACGGCGGTGGTGATCTTGCCGTGGATGTGGGCGGCGATGGCCCGGGTGACGGGGCTCTCGGCGGTGTGGTGGACGTGGTCGAGGCTGGTGATGGCGGCTACGAGACTGGGCCCGGAGAAGCGGACGCTGACGAACCCTTCGTGGTCTTCGACGCGGCCGGGAATGTGGAAGTGCTCTTCATTGCTGGCGACTTGAATAAGGAATGCCCAGGTGTCGCGGTGGGCTTCGACGGTGGCGTGGGCGATGCCGGCGGCGGCGTGGAGGATGTCCGGATCGGGCTCGGATGCGGGTTCGACGTGCAGCTCGGGTTCGGGTGCCGGCTGCTCGATGGGCTGCGGCTCGGGGGCGGCGGCGGGTTCCTCCCTAGCCGCCTTCACCTCCGACGCCGTGGCCGGCGTCTCCCGCAGCCGAGTGTCCAACTGGCCGACGACACCGCGGATGGCGACGAGTTCGCTGCCGATGTTGGCGAGATGCCCGGTGGCGGCGTCGCTGGTGCGGCCGAGCGCTTCACGGGCGACGGCCCGGATTTCGGCGAGGCCGCTGGTGATGGCCGCGGTGGCGTCCTGCCGGGCCTGGTCGATCATGTGCTGCTGGTCGGCGACCTGCTGCTTGACGGCGGCGAGGTCGGTGGCGAGTTTCCCGAGCTGCTCGAGGACCTGCTGGATCTGGACCCTGTCTCCACTGCCGAAAAGCACGTATTCCCCCTTGCGGTCACTAACGACCTTGAAAGGGTGGAGTGGGAGCGACTTGTCGGCAAGGTCGTGAACCGGCCAGCGAATCGTCGCCAGCCGGTCACCTGCCAGCCCGCCGGCAGATGACCGGCCAATACGGAGAACCCATATGGGTTAATGAGGTTGAAGCTGCCTAAGGATGCCGCTTTGACGCTGCCACCAGCGCATCTGCCCGTGGTCTTGCGGGTACCACTTCAGTGGGCTTCACTCTCTCGGATGCTGTGTCTGCGGGGTGCCCGACTGGATGTCAGTCGGTGGTGCTTGACTGGCAGTCAGCAACGAACTGGGGGTTCGCTATGACGACGGTGATCCATAAGACGCCGGAGGAGTTACGCGAGCAGCGTGCCAGGCTGCTCGCCGAGGTCGGCATGTCCTACGAGCAGCTGCGCGATCGGGCCGAGGTGTACAGCCTGTCGATGGATGAGCTGGACGTGTGGCACACGATCGAGGGGATCGACTACCTTCTCGACGGTGAATGCCGAGGGGACGTCGAAGCTCGACGAGTTAGCAGCCGCGTTCGCGGATGATCTTACTTCTTTGACGCGGGGTGTCCTAGGTGAGGACACCCCGCGTTTCGCTGCCCTGAACACGGGGACGCGTGTTCGTGTCTCGCCGATAGCGGCGGACGAGAGGGAACTGCGAATCCCTGTCTCGATCAACGATGAACCGGTACTGAGTCTCCGAGCCCGCTACTTCTGCTGCTGGGACGGCAGCAGCACCTTCTTAGCGACGGACCAGGCGGACATCCACCTCCACTACGTGGGGATCCCGGATCCGCTGATCCGCTTCGAGTACGTGCGGAACAGCAAGGAGCCGCCGGGTGCGCACATTCAGGTGCACGCCCACCGGGACGAGATGGCGTACCTGCTGCGTCTCGCTGACGCCGGGAGACCCAAGCAGGGGTTCAAGCGACGGAAGCTGCCGCGGTTGTCGGAGATGCACTTGCCGGTGGGCGGGCATCGGATGCGGCCGGCGCTTGAGGATGTCCTGTTGTTCATGAAGCGGGAGTTCGCGATCGAGACGGCGCCGGGTTGGCGGAAGGTGATCGATGACCGTCTGCGGAACTGGCGGGAGATCCAGTTGATGTCGGCGGTCCGTGATGCGCCGGAGGCCGCCGCGGAGGTGCTACGGACTTTGGGGTACACAGTGCAGCCGCCAACGGTGATTCGGCCGCGGGTGGCTGCCGAGGACGTCAAGTTGTACTGGCCGTAGGTAGCGACGTAGGCGCCCTCGCCCCTCTCCTGAGGGTGCGAGGGCGTCGGCGTGAGCTGAGGGTTTCTTTCCTAGGTAAGTTGACGCATGCGTTAACTACCCTCTACGGGGGCCATCCCCGCAGGTGCGGGGAGCAGGGAGTGGCAGAGACGCAGCCGGGGATCGGCACGGGACCATCCCCGCGGGTGCGGGAAGCGGAGAGGCCGGGAGGTCGTGCTGTTCGCTGTTGAGGGACCATCCCCGCAGGCACGGGGAGCAGTTCGTGTTGGTGCCGCCGACGATGTGCACCTCGGGACCATCCCCGCGGGTGCGGGGAGCAGCCGGGGCCGCGCTCGGGTGGCCCCAAGAGGTCGGGACCATCCCCGCGGGTGCGGGGAGCAGACCTACACCCTGCCCGCTACCCTGCCCGCCCTGGGAGCATCCCTGCGGGTGCGGGGAGCAGACCTCGTCCACGACGTTCATCGCGGACGTGGAGGGACCATCCCCGCGGGTGCGGGGAGCAGAAGTGCTCCTCGTACTTCTCGGGAGGCATCTTGGGACCATCCCCGCGGGTGCGGGGAGCAGGGCGAGCAGCTGATCCTGCACAGCGCGCACGAGGGACCATCCCCGCGGGTGCGGGGAGCAGCTGCTACGCGGGGACTCCTCGGCCCGGGCGACGGGACCATCCCCGCGGGTGCGGGGAGCAGTTCATGGAAGGTGCGCTGTCCGGCGGGGCCTGGGGACCATCCCCGCGGGTACGGGGAGCAGAACTCCCGCACCACCAGGTTGTTGAAGGTGTCGGGACCATCCCCGCGGGTGCGGGGAGCAGTGCGGCGAAGCCCTCGAACACATCAAGAGCTGGGGACCATCCCCGCGGGTGCGGGGAGCAGACCGTCGGCCGCAGCATGCCCCTCGACCACGGGGGACCATCCCCGCGGGTGCGGGGAGCAGACCGTCGGCCGCAGCATGCCCCTCGACCACGGGGGACCATCCCCGCGGGTGCGGGGAGCAAATGTGCGCACACCGTCGTGATCCGAATGAGCGGGGACCATCCCCGCGGGTGCGGGGAGCAGCTGACGGTCGCGCCTGCGGGGGGCGCCGGCCAGGGACCATCCCCGCGGGTGCGGGGAACAGTGGTCCAGCCGGGTCACCCTCATGACGTCGGCGGGACCATCCCCGCGGGTGCGGGGAGCAGCGACCGGTATATGGTCGTACGCATCGCAACGGGGGACCATCCCCGCGGGTGCGGGGAGCAGTCGTCCCACGGGCGGGGGACGGGCCGGTACGTGGGACCATCCCCGCGGGTGCGGGGAGCAGGACATCTCGATGTTCTGGGACTCCAAGAACCTGGGACCATCCCCGCGGGTGCGGGGAGCAGACGTCGGGGCCGATCTGGATACGGCCCCAGAAGGGACCATCCCCGCGGGTGCGGGGAGCAGCGCTCCAGGCCGGGCGGGGTGATGTCGGTGACGGGACCATCCCCGCGGGTGCGGGGAGCAGCCGCTGTTGCACGGCTCGCAGGACGTCACGAGGGGACCATCCCCGCGGGTGCGGGGAGCAGGACGAAGGCTCCGCGGTCGGCGTTGCCGTGACGGGACCATCCCCGCGGGTGCGGGGAGCAGCCGGGCCGTCCGCTCCCAATCTCGCGCCCACGGGGACCATCCCCGCGGGTGCGGGGAGCAGGGCGAGGTTCGCCCGCCATCCTCGACCCGAGCGGGACCATCCCCGCGGGTGCGGGGAGCAGCTCCGGGGCGCCGTCGGAAAACTCCGGGCTGAGGGACCATCCCCGCGGGTGCGGGGAGCAGTGGGAGGGGCCTGGCTGGATCAGCAGGACGCTGGGACCATCCCCGCGGGTGCGGGGAGCAGATGGAACCTACGCGGCAATCGAGTGCGGTGAGGGGACCATCCCCGCGGGTGCGGGGAGCAGGCCTGCGCCACCCCCAACACCCGGATGATGTTGGGACCATCCCCGCGGGTGCGGGGAGCAGGTCCGCGTGCTTCCGGGCCGTCTCTTGGGCCCGGGACCATCCCCGCGGGTGCGGGGAGCAGGGCTCTCTCTTCAGGCCGGCCTGTCCTGCGTAGGGACCATCCCCGCGGGTGCGGGGAGCAGGGGGGGAACACGAGCCCGGATCCTGGGGCACCGGGACCATCCCCGCGGGTGCGGGGAGCAGGGGCGGGATCGGCTTGGGCCGGTTCTCGGTGCGGGACCATCCCCGCGGGTGCGGGGAGCAGGGACACCATCAGCACCCCGTCATCGGCCAGTCGGGACCATCCCCGCGGGTGCGGGGAGCAGTTCCTCAACCCTGACGAGGCGACGCTCGACGAGGGACCATCCCCGCGGGTGCGGGGAGCAGTTTCCAAGGGGCCGCCAGCCGCCGCGTATCCGGGGACCATCCCCGCGGGTGCGGGGAGCAGCTCAGGCCGCACGCGGTGCGCCAGTCAACGGAGGGACCATCCCCGCGGGTGCGGGGAGCAGTATCCCCAGCTCTCCAGCTCCTTATAGGCCCTGGGACCATCCCCGCGGGTGCGGGGAGCAGACGACGAACGGCGTCTTGAGCTGCTCGAAGTAGGGACCATCCCCGCGGGTGCGGGGAGCAGAACGCCAACCAGCCGGGCGAGTGCGCCGACCCGGGACCATCCCCGCGGGTGCGGGGAGCAGACTGTCTGACCTGCAGGTTTATTGCGGCAGGGACGCGCTGTGGATGACTTTTGCAGATTCCGGCAAATGGGCCATAAGGCGCATCCTGGCTTCGTAGGTGCTTCTCGATGGATCGACGATGAGCCGATCATCGTACGTCGTGCGGATGCTGTCTTCTCGTGAATGCTTCTGTTTGCCCATTTTGGTGTGCGGAGTTGGGCTCTGCCTGTATCAATCCTCCATGAGTAGTGGGGGGAGCCGTCGTTCCGGCATGTTGGTCCGGCTCGGGGAGCCGGCTCGGTCGGTGTGGGCCAAGCATGACCGGGACACCGACGGTTGGCTGCCGTTGTGGCGGCACATGGAGGACAGTGCCGCGGTGGCCGGCCTGTTGTGGGACCGGTGGCTGCCCGTCGGGGTGCGCAGGCTGGTGGCCGAGGCGTTGCCGCAGGGTGAGGCGGACGCGCGTGCCCTCGCCGTATGGCTCGCCGGTGTGCACGACATCGGTAAGGCCACCCCGGCGTTCGCCTGTCAGGTCGATCAGCTCGCCGACGCGATGCGCGGCCAGGGGCTGGAGATGCGTTCGGCGAGGGCGATGGGGCCGGACCGCCGGATCGCGCCGCACGGTCTGGCCGGGCAGGTGCTGCTGGGGGAATGGCTGGAGGAGCGGCACGGGTGGGCGTCCGCCCGGACCGGGCAGTTCACGGTTGCCGTGGGCGGACATCATGGTGTGCCGCCCGAGCACGGCCAGATCAAGGCCCTGTACGAGCGTGAGGAGTTGCTGCGCACCCCTGGTGCGAGCAGTCGTGTCTGGCGGCAGGTGCAGACCGAGCTGCTGGACGCCTGCGCCGAGTGTTTCGGTGTGGCCGAACGGCTGGGGGGATGGCGGACGGTCAGGCTGCCGCAGCCGGTGCAGGTGCTGCTGACCGCGCTGGTCATCGTCTCCGACTGGATCGCCAGCAACCCGGACCTCTTCCCGTATTTTCCCGATGGTGCGTCCCGCGACGGCCAGGAGCGTCTCGCCGCGGCCCGGCGGGGACTGGACCTGCCGGGCCCTTGGCGGGCCGAGGAACCGGAGGGAAGTGCTCAGGAGCTGTTCACCTCGCGGTTCGAGCTGCCGGCGGGAGCGGAGACACGCCCCGTCCAGGAAGCGGCCGTGGAACTCGCCCGGGAGATGGAGACGCCCGGTCTGATGATCGTCGAGGCGCCGATGGGCGAGGGGAAGACGGAGGCAGCGCTCGCCGTGGCCGAGATCTTCGCGGCGCGCTCGGGTGCGGGAGGGGTGTTCTTCGCCCTGCCCACCATGGCCACCGGCAACGCGATGTTCCCCCGTCTGCTCGGCTGGCTGGACCGGTTGCCGGGGGTGGCGGGCTCGCGCCGCTCGGTGCAGCTGGCCCATTCCAAAGCCGCTCTCAACGACGACTTCGCCGGCTTGATGGCCCGCACGGGACGGGTCGTGGCCGTCGACGTGGACGAAGCGGCGCCCGCGCCTCGGCGGCAGCGGGACGAGCGGCATCGCGCGGGTGCCGAACTCGTGGCGCATGCCTGGTTACGGGGCCGCAAGAAGGCCATGCTGGCCTCGTTCGTGGCGGGTACCGTCGACCAGTTGCTGTTTGCCGGGTTGAAGAGCAGGCACCTGGCGCTGCGGCACCTCGCCGTCGCCGGGAAGGTCGTCGTCATTGACGAGGCGCACGCCTACGACACGTACATGAGTGTGTACCTGGACCGGGTGCTGTCCTGGCTGGGTGCGTACCGGGTCCCGGTGGTGGTGCTGTCCGCGACGCTGCCGGCCTCGCGCAGGCGTGAACTCGTCGCGGCGTACTCCGGCCGGGCCGATGCGCTCGCCCACGGGGACACGGCCGCATCGGACGCGTACCCACTGCTGACCGCCGTCGCTGCGGGCGGCGCCCCGCTGGTCCGCCGCCCGCAGCCGTCGGCCCGGTCGACGACCGTCCAGGTGGAGCGCCTCGCCGACGACCTGGACGTCCTCGCCGACCGGCTGGAGGGCGAGCTGGCCGACGGCGGGTGCGTCCTGGTCATCCGCAACACGGTCAAACGGGTACTGGAGACGGCTGGTGCGTTGCGCGCCAGGTTCGGCGCCGAGAACGTGACCGTCGCCCACTCCTGCTTCGTCGACCTCGACCGGGCCGACAAGGACAGCGCACTGCTCCAGCTCTTCGGGCCTCCGGAGAAGACGGACGAGCGGCCCACGGGCCGGCACATCGTGGTGGCCAGCCAGGTCGCCGAGCAGTCCCTGGACGTCGACTTCGACCTGCTGGTCAGCGACCTGTGCCCCGTCGACCTGCTCCTGCAGCGCATGGGCCGCCTGCACCGCCACCGGCGCGGACAGGGCCAGAAGGAGCGGCCCGAGCCCTTACGGACGGCACGCTGCCTGGTGACGGGAGCCGACTGGACGACGGACGTACCCGCCCCGGTGCGCGGATCGGTCGCCGTGTACGGGCGGTACGCCCTGCTGCGGTCGGCCGCGGTGCTCCTCCCCCATCTCGACGGCGGGCCCCGGCGACCGGTGCGGCTCCCGGCGGACATCAGTCCTCTCGTGCAGAGCGCGTACGGGGAGGCACCGGTCGGGCCGGACCATTGGCAGGACGCGATGAAGGAGGCGCGCGAGCAGTTCGAGCGGCGCCGCGACGACCAGGCCGAGCGCGCCGCCGTGTTCCGTCTGGGGGACGTCGGCAAGCCGGGGCGGCCGCTGTTCGGCTGGGTCGCCGCCGGTGTGGGGGACACGGATGACACCCCTACCGGGCGTGCCCAGGTCCGCGACAGCCGGGACAGCCTGGAGGTCGTCGTCGTGCAGCGGCGCGGTGACGGAAGCCTCGCCACCCTGCCGTGGCTCAAGCCGGACCGCAGGAACCGGCAGCGCGCCGACCTCGAACTGCCGCAGGACGCGACGCCGACGCGGTTCGCGGCCCGTACGGCCGCGAGCTGCGGACTGCGGCTTCCCCTGCAGTTCTCCGGCGAGAGCATGGACCGGGCCATCGAGGAGCTGGAGCAGTTGTACCTGCCTGACTGGCAGGGCAAGGACAGCCCTTGGCTCTCCGACCAGCTGATTCTCGCTCTGGACGAGGACTGTCAGACCCGGCTGGCAGGATTCTCGCTCCGGTACAGCCCTGAAGACGGCCTCGAGGTGACCCGTGACGAAGACGACTGAGTTATTCCCCGGTGCCGGTGCCGGTGCCGGTGCCGGTGCCGGTGCGGGTGCGGGTGAGGCGCTGTCCTTCGACCTGACCGGCCGGCCGTGGATCCAGGTGCTGCGGTGCGACGGTTCCCAGGACGAGCTGTCGCTGTGCCAGGTCTTCGCCCAGGCCGACGAGTTGCGGCGCGTCGTGGGCGATCTGGCCACCCAGGAGTTCGCCCTGGTCCGTCTCCTCCTGGCTGTCGCGCACGATGCCCTGGACGGCCCCGGCGACATCGAGGAGTGGGCGGAGCTGTGGGAGGACCCGGACTGCTTCGCCCCCGTCCAGGCGTATCTGGAGGAGCACCGTGAGCGGTTCGACCTTCTGCACCCGGTCACGCCGTTCCTGCAGACCGCGGGGCTGCGCACGGCGAAGGACGAGGTCTTCTCCCTCAACCGGATCGTGGCCGACGTGCCCGCCGGGGAGCCGTTCTTCAGCGCGCGGATGCCGGACGTGGAGCGGCTGGCCTTCGCGGAGGCCGCCCGCTGGACCGTCCACGTCCACGCCTACGACACCTCCGGTATCAAGACCGGCATGGCCGGCGACGACCGGGTCAAGGGCGGCAAGGTGTACCCGCTGGGCACCGGCTGGGCGGGCGGGCTGGGCGGTGTCTTCGTGGAGGGCGGCACACTGCGCGAGACCCTGCTGCTCAATCTGGTGGCGGCGGACACCGAGGGACTCGAGTTCTCTCCCGAGGACCGGCCGGCCTGGCGTCGTGAGCCGTGCGGGCCGGGTTCCGACGGGCGTGCCGCGACCGGCCCCCGCGACCTGTACACCTGGCAGTCGCGCCGGGTGCGGCTGCACCACGACGCGGACGGCGTCCACGGTGTCGTCCTCGGCTACGGCGATCCGCTCGCCTGGCGGAACATGCACGGCCGTGAGCCGATGACGGCGTGGCGGCGCAGTCCCGCGCAGGAGAAGAAGCTGGGGCGGTCACCCGTGTACCTGCCCTTGGAACACGATCCGGCCCGCTCGGCCTGGCGGGGCATCGCCGCGCTCCTGGCCGACCGGCTGGAGGAGACCGGCGGCGCCGAGGCACCCTCGCGTCTGCGTCCGCGGATCCTCGAATGGGTCGCCCGGCTGGTGACCGAAGGCCGTCTCTCCCGCCGTTTCCTCGTCCGTGCCCGGGTGGTGGGCGTCAGGTACGGGACCCAGCAGTCGGTGGTCGACGAGGTCGTCGACGATCGGCTGCTGATGCCGCTCGTCCTGCTGCACGGGCAGGACCCCACCTACGCCCGGCAGGCCATCGCCGCGGCCGAGGACGCCGACCGGGCGGTGCGGGTCCTGGGGGACCTCGCGGCCGACCTGGCCCGGGCGACCGGAGCCGAGCAGGAAGGGCCGAGGTCCGCGGCCCGTGCCGAGGGGTTCGACGCGCTGGACCATCCGTACCGCGGCTGGCTGGCCGCCATGGCGGAGGCTCCCGATCCCTTCGAGCACCGGAACACCTGGCAGCGCCGGGTGCGGCAGACGGTGGGCCGTCTCGGTGACCGTCTCATCGGCGCCGCGGGCGACGCGGCCTGGGAGGGGCGGGTCCACACCGACACCAAGGGCGGCACCCACTGGCTGAACGCGGGCCTGGCCGACGTGTGGTTCCGGGGGCGGCTGGCCAGGGCGCTGGGAGACCCCGGTCCCTCCGCCTCCCCGGAACCCCCGGGATCAGATGAAAGTTCCGCCCCGGCCGGCGACGGTCCGCCCGGGTCGGGGCCCGCCGGCCTGCCGGAAGCCGATCACACCGCGACCGCCCCGGAGGTGCACGTATGACCACCGCATCCGCATCCGCGTCAGCCCCGCCCGTCGCGGTCCCGGTTCACCAGCGGGTCGCGGAGCTCGCCGCCGCGCACATCGGCCCCTGGCAGGAGGGGTATCTCAAGGACAGGTCCCAGGCCGTGGCCGCTCTGGCCCGCCTGCGCCGCGGTGCGGGCCGCGAGGCGGGCGAGACGCCCGACCTGTGGAACCTGATCGACACCGATCCGCTGCACACTCCGGCCGAGGGGGCGCGGCCGTTGAGCGAGCAGGAGGTGGTGCGTGCCGAGAACGCGCTGCACGCGGCCCTCACCCTGTGGGCGTTCCACCAGCAGGCCCGCGGCGTCCCCATGCACCGTCGGCACACCCGTGAGCGGCCGGGCGGCCTGGGCGCGGCGGTCCGGCGCCTGATGCCGGCCGACGGCGTCGACGAACCCGTCCGCAAGCGCCTGGTCCGCGCGGGCACCGCCCCCGACCTCGTCACCTTGACCCAGCGCCTGCGCGACATCGTCGCCCTGCTGCGCCGTGAGGACGTCCCGCTCGACTACGCCCTCCTCGCCGGCCAGCTCTACCTCTGGCAGTGGCCCGACGGGCCCGCCGCCGTCCGCCGCCGGTGGGGCCGCTCCTTCCACGAGCTGCGGCGGACCCGGCCGGCCTCGGACGAGAACACCACCCCGGACACCGACAAGGACGCCTCGTGAACCGCATCTTCCTGGACGTGCACGCCCTGCAGACCGTTCCGCCCAGCAACCTCAACCGGGACGACACGGGCGCGCCCAAGACGGCCGTCTACGGCGGGGTTCCCCGCGCCCGTGTCTCCAGCCAGGCGTGGAAGCGGGCCATCCGCACCTGCTTCAGGGACGAGCACCTGCTCGACCCCGCCGAACTGGGCGTGCGGACCAAGAAGGTCGTGGAGCTCCTGGCCGACCGGATCACCGGGCTCGACGCGTCCGTCGAAGGGGAGCCGGCGCTCAGGCTCGCCGACGAGACGGTCAAGGCCGCGGGCTTCAGGACCGAGGTCCCCAAGCGGAAGGCCGAGCAGGCGAAGAAGGACGGCGGTCCCGTCCCCGCGCCCGAAAGCAAGTACCTGGTCTTCCTCAGCTCCCGCCAGCTCGACGGCCTGGCCCGCCTTGCCCTCGAGGGCGCCGCCGACATCACGGCGTTCTTGAAGACCAAGGAGAACAAGGCCCGGGCCAAGGAGCTCGCGGACACCCGTCACTCCGTGGACATCGCCCTGTTCGGCCGGATGGTCGCCGACGTCGCCGACATCAACGTCGACGCCGCCGTGCAGGTGGCGCACGCCCTCAGCGTCCACCGGGTCGACAACGAGTCCGACTACTACACGGCCGTCGACGACGAGAACACCGACGAGGAGACCGGCGCCGGAATGATCGGCACCGTCGACTTCAACTCCGCGACCCTCTACCGCTACGCCGCCCTCGGCGTGCACCAGCTCGCCGCCAACCTCGGCCAGGGCCTGCGCGACGACGAACCGCGCACCGAGCCGGTACGCCGCGCCGTCGAGGCGTTCGTGCAGGCCTTCGTCTCCTCCCTGCCCACCGGGAAGATCAACACCTTCGGGCACCACACCGAGCCCGACGCCGTCGTCGTCAAGCTCCGCACCACCCGGCCGATCAGCTGCGTCGCCGCCTTCGAGGACCCGGTCCGCAGCGACGGCGGCGGGCACCTGCGCGAGGCCGCCGACCGGCTCGCCGCCTACGCCTCCGATGTCGAACGTGCCTACGGCGACCCCGAGACCACCCTCACCTGGGTCCTGCGCGTCGGCCCCGCCACGCAGAAGCTCGCCGGTCTCGGCACCGAGACCGGCACGCTGCGCGAGCTCGCCGCCGCCGTCGGCCAGGCCGTCGCCGAGCGCCTGGAGAAGCCCGCATGAGCCGCACCGGCGTGCTCGTCCTCCGCCTGGCAGGCCCCCTGCAGTCCTGGGGGGCCTCCTCCCGTTTCACCCGCCGCACCACCGAATCGGCCCCGACCAAGAGCGGCGTCGTCGGCCTGCTCGCCGCGGCGGCCGGCATCGAGCGCGGCGACGACGCGCGCCTCGCCCCCCTGGCGGCACTCCGGTTCGGGGTCCGCATCGACCAGCCCGGCACCCGCATCCGGGACTTCCACACCGCCCACCACGGCGTCACCGGCGCGTCCATGCCGCTGTCCGAGCGGTTCTACCTCGCCGACGCCGTCTTCGTCGCCGCCGTCGAGGGCGACCACGCCCTGCTCACCGGTCTGCGCGACGCCCTGCGCGCCCCGGTCTACCCGCCCTACCTCGGCCGGCGTTCGTGCCCGCCCTCCGAACCGGTCGACCTCGGCCTGTACGAGGACGCCCGCCTGGAGGACGTACTGGCGGGCGTGCCCTGGCAGGCCTCCGCCTGGTACCGAAGGCGCCACCGGGCCCCGCAGACCCTGACCGTGCTGCGCGAGACGGCCGCCGACGAGCCCGCCGCAGCGGCGGACGTCCTGCGCGACCAGCCGGTCAGCTTCGACGCCGCCCACCGGCGGCACGCGCTGCGCACCGTCGTCACCGCCCCCGTGCCCACTCCGATCCCGTCGGGCGGCGGCGGCCCGCGGGAGGACGCGCACGATCCGTTCACCGCCCTCGACGTCCTGGAGGATGAGAGCGCCTGATGTTCATCACCCGCTTCCGCGTCAACACCGCGCGGCCCGGCGCCCGCCGCCTCCTGTCCTCGCCTCAGGCCATGCACGCGGCCGTCATGTCGTCCTTCCCGCACATCCTGCCCTCCGACAGCCCGGCGCCCGACGCACCACGCGTGCTGTGGCGCCTGGACCAGCAGGCCCGCGCCGAGGTGCTGCTGTACGTCGTCAGCCCCGACCGTCCCGACCTGACGCACCTGGTCGAGCAGGCCGGATGGCCCGCCGTCGCCGGCCCCGAGAACCCCGGCTGGCAGACCCGGCCCTACGCCCCGCTCCTCGACCGGCTGACCGCCGGCGACCACTGGGCGTTCCGCCTGACCGCGAACCCCGTGCACACCATCCGCCGCAAGGAGGGCGAACCCCGCAAGCTCACCGCTCACCTCACACCCGTCCACCAGATGGGCTGGCTGCTCGACGAGGAACGCCAAAAACGCCTCGGCTTCCGCGTCTGCGAGAAACCGGCCGACCGGCGGCTCCTGCCCGAGGGCACCACCCACCACAAGCGCCCCCACCCCGGCGACCGGTACGAGCTGGCCGTACGGGACACGCGGTCCCTCTCCTTCGACAAGTCCCGCGGCTCCGGCGGCCGTCGGGACAAGCCGGTCACCGTCGTCACCGTCACCTTCGAAGGGCGGCTGGAGGTCACCGCCCCCGACGCCCTGCGCCGCGCCCTCACCCAGGGCATCGGCCGGGCCCGTGCCTACGGCTGCGGCCTCCTCACCCTGGCCCCCCTCGCCCAGCCCGGCCGGCAGGCGCCGTGAGCACGGTCTCCCGGCGCCCGGCACTCACTCCCCGCCAGCTCACCCGCACCGACGAACGCCTCTCCTTCGTCTACCTGGAACGCTGCACGGTCCACCGCGACGCCAACGCCATCACCGCCCAGGACGCGGAGGGCACCACCCACATCCCCTCGGCGACCATCGGCACCCTCCTCCTCGGCCCCGGAACCCGCGTCACCCACCAGGCCATGAGCGTGCTGGGCGAGACCGGCGCGGCGGTCTGCTGGGTCGGCGAACACGGCGTGCGCTACTACGCCTCCGGCCGCGCCCTCAGCCGCTCCTCCGCCCTCATGGAAGCCCAGGCCCGGCAGTGGGCCAACCCGCGCAGCCGCCTCGCCGTGGCACGCGAGATGTACCGGCTGCGCTTCCCGGACGAGGAACCGGCCGGCCTCACCCGGCACGAGCTCCTCGGCCGTGAGGGTCGACGGGTCAAGGACTGCTACCGCGCCCAGGCCGCCCGCACCGGCGTCCCCTGGCGGGGCCGCCGCTACACCCCCGGCGACTTCACCAGCGGTGACGCCGTCAACCAGGCCGTCACCGCCGCCGCCCAGTGCATGTACGGCATCGCCCACGCCGTCGTCACCTCCCTGGGATGCAGCCCGGCCCTCGGCTTCGTCCACTCCGGCCACGAACTGTCCTTCGTCCTGGACGTCGCCGACCTCTACAAGACGGAGATCGGCATCCCGCTCGCCTTCGACGTGGCCGCACAGGACGAGGAGGACGTCGGCCCCCGCACCCGCCGCGCACTGCGGGACCGCATCAACGAGACGTCCCTGCTGAACCGGTGCGTCGACGACATCAAACGCCTCCTGCTGCCGGAGACGGCCGGCTCCAGCGACCCCGGCGGCGACCGGGACGTCGTCACGCTCCAGAGCGACCACGGCCACCATGTCGCCTCCGGCATCAACCACGACGGCCCCGAGGACTACGGAGACGAGCTCTGGTGACCGTCATCGTCCTCACCAACTGCCCCGCCGGACTACGCGGCTTCCTCACGCGCTGGCTGCTGGAGATCTCCGCCGGCGTGTTCGTGGGCAACCCCTCGGCCCGGATCCGCGACGTGCTCTGGGAGGAGGTCCAGCAGTACGCGGGACAGGGCCGCGCCCTGCTGGCCCACACCACGAACAACGAGCAGGGCTTCACCTTCCGCACCCACGACCACGCCTGGCACCCGACCGACCACGAGGGCGTCACCCTGATCCGCCGCCCCGACCCGAACGCTCCCGCTTCCGCTCCCGGCTCGGCTCCCCGGAACGGACCCCCATCAGGCTGGAGCAGGGCTGCCAAACGCCGACGCTTCGGGAGGGGCTGATGCACACCTGCCCCCTTACGCCTCATTTGCCGGAATCAGAGAAAGTACTCGGAAACCGCCCCCGACGCCAGTAAAGCTGCAGGTCATCCAGTCTGCTCCCCGCACCTGCGGGGATGGTCCCTGACCACCCGAACCGCCGGAAGGACGAAACGCCTGCTCCCCGCACCTGCGGGGATGGTCCCCATGTCTGAGGGATAGGCGTGAGTCAAGCAGTCTGCTCCCCGCACCTGCGGGGATGGTCCCGCATACCCACACCGGGGGTTGCAGCTGTAGACCTGCTCCCCGCACCTGCGGGGATGGTCCCGGGGGACGCAGCGAGCTGCAGATCCCGGCGAGCTGCTCCCCGCACCTGCGGGGATGGTCCCCCGTCGGACGCGTTCCTGCGGCTGCTGCTCATCTGCTCCCCGCACCTGCGGGGATGGTCCCGGGTCGAAGTCCTCCGCGGACTCGTCCGCGCCCTGCTCCCCGCACCTGCGGGGATGGTCCCAACGCGGCGGCGGACCTTCCGGTAGCGGATCCCTGCTCCCCGCACCTGCGGGGATGGTCCCGTGGCCGCGCTCGCGCTCGGTCGGCGGAAGCTCTGCTCCCCGCACCTGCGGGGATGGTCCCGGGCGATGCTGCCGCCGATCGTCTGCCGCAGGCTGCTCCCCGCACCTGCGGGGATGGTCCCCTGTACGGCAGCGACGCCAGCCCTGACGGGATCTGCTCCCCGCACCTGCGGGGATGGTCCCGGCCGGCGGGCGCGGCGGGTACCGGGTCCATCCTGCTCCCCGCACCTGCGGGGATGGTCCCCGGGCAGCGACCCAGCCCGTCGACCACCCGGTCTGCTCCCCGCACCTGCGGGGATGGTCCCGGCACGCCGGTGCACATGTCGTCCTCGTACTACTGCTCCCCGCACCTGCGGGGATGGTCCCGCAGCAGGCCCCGCCGTGTGGCGGGGCCTGCGCTGCTCCCCGCACCTGCGGGGATGGTCCTTGGCACTATTGGGCACTTCGGCAAAGACCGAACTGCTCCCCGCACCTGCGGGGATGGTCCTCGTCATCGGAAAGCAGGACATGGTGTCCTGGGCTGCTCCCCGCACCTGCGGGGATGGTCCCGCACACCAGCACTTCCGCGCGCTGAAGACGTTCTGCTCCCCGCACCTGCGGGGATGGTCCCCTGCATGTTCCCTACGAGGCGCGGGACCCGGACTGCTCCCCGCACCTGCGGGGATGGTCCCAGCGGCCACCCGGACGCGATCAGGTCGGCGGCCTGCTCCCCGCACCTGCGGGGATGGTCCCCCGCCACCGTCAACGTCAGCGGTGTCGTAGCCCTGCTCCCCGCACCTGCGGGGATGGTCCCGTCCGCCTCGCCGGCCGCCGCGCCACCGCCGGCTGCTCCCCGCACCTGCGGGGATGGTCCCGTGGACGCCATGTCCGGCGTCTCGATGGGGCTCTGCTCCCCGCACCTGCGGGGATGGTCCCTCGCTCTCAGCTTCACAGCCGTCCGCCGGGAGCTGCTCCCCGCACCTGCGGGGATGGTCCCCCGTGCCGGCGCCAGACGACGCTACGGGTTCCCTGCTCCCCGCACCTGCGGGGATGGTCCCGGCTGCGGAGGGGAAGAAGAAGAGCAGGACGTCTGCTCCCCGCACCTGCGGGGATGGTCCCTTGCCCAGCGCGGAATGCTGCTGGAGCGCATCCTGCTCCCCGCACCTGCGGGGATGGTCCCCCCCCAGCAGGAAATCGACGCGGCCCGGCGGTCTGCTCCCCGCACCTGCGGGGATGGTCCTTGGGGTGTGCGGCTCTACCAGCGCGCGGTCCGCTGCTCCCCGCACCTGCGGGGATGGTCCCGGCGCGTGCAGGAGCGGATCGAGGAGCGGGAGCTGCTCCCCGCACCTGCGGGGATGGTCCCCTGTCGACGCTCGCCCGGATGGCACGCGCCGCCTGCTCCCCGCACCTGCGGGGATGGTCCCTGAGCGCAGTTTGACGCCAAACTGAGCACAAACTGCTCCCCGCACCTGCGGGGATGGTCCCCACCGCCTGAGCCCGCGCTCGTACGCGCGGGTCTGCTCCCCGCACCCGCGGGGATGGTCCCCCCGCGACCAAGGAACACCTCGCGGGAGGACGCTGCTCCCCGCACCCGCGGGGATGGTCCCGAGGTGGTGGACGGCGGCGCTCGACGCCGGCCCTGCTCCCCGCACCCGCGGGGATGGTCCCTGCCCCCGGCATACCCGCGCCGCCCCCGGCGCCTGCTCCCCGCACCCGCGGGGATGGTCCCGGCAGGATTCCCTCGACCTTCATCGAGATCGTCTGCTCCCCGCACCCGCGGGGATGGTCCCTCCCTGCCGCAGAACAACGACACCTCCATTGACTGCTCCCCGCACCCGCGGGGATGGTCCCACCGCCCCGACCACCAAGCAGGTCGACCTGGCCTGCTCCCCGCACCCGCGGGGATGGTCCCGGGGCGCCGTCGTCGCGACCGGGCTGCGCGAGCTGCTCCCCGCACCCGCGGGGATGGTCCCGGCGGACCGGCTGGCCCCGCAGCGATCGCGAACTGCTCCCCGCACCCGCGGGGATGGTCCCAAGGATGGCGAGCCGCTGATGGGGGCAACCGACTGCTCCCCGCACCCGCGGGGATGGTCCCCACCTGGCCGATGTCGGCGCCCTCGCCGATGGCTGCTCCCCGCACCCGCGGGGATGGTCCCGTCGTCGACTACCGCGCGGTGCGGGAGCTGATCTGCTCCCCGCACCCGCGGGGATGGTCCCTTCGGGCCGGGCACGTCCCCCAGGGAGTCGGCCTGTTCCCCGCACCCGCGGGGATGGTCCCTACCAGCCGCAGATCATCCAGGGCCTTCTGCACTGTTCCCCGCACCCGCGGGGATGGTCCCCTGCCTTTTCACGCACAAGGGGGAACCCGTGGCTGCTCCCCGCACCCGCGGGGATGGTCCCGCAGGATCGAACTCCTCGCCGCACTGGAGGCGCTGCTCCCCGCACCCGCGGGGATGGTCCCACGCCGTCGCCGCCGAAGCTTTGGATGAGCATCTGCTCCCTGCGCCCGCGGGGATGGTCCCCGGCGGTGCCGCGCCAGCAGCTGGCCGAGGCGCTGCTCCCTGCGCCCGCGGGGATGTTCCCAGGCCGTAGGTCCGGGCGAACTCCACCAGGGCCTGCTCCCCATACCCGCGGGGATGCTCTCGGGCTGGCGCCTCCCTCAGCAGGGATGCGCCAGCCCGACACTCCGGTCAGCCCTCCGAGCTGGGAGGGCTCGGCTCGGGCATGGCGCAGCGCGGCAGCATGGGACGCTTCGGTCTCCCGTCGACACTCGGCACTCGGCACTGGCAGCATCGAGCCGAGCCGGTCTGCCGTCGAAGTCCGGTTCGAGATCGGGAAGGTGCGGCGGCTGAGTTCTCGGATCTTCCTCGTCTACCCTTTTCTGGCCTCCGCGTTGCCGGGATTCACCCGGCGTGCGGGCACGGCGGCCCGGTGGGCAGTGAGCTCGCGACGACAGCCGTCCGAGGCGGTCTCCCCGGTCTTCAACGGACCTGCGGGCACGGGGGTATGAGCTTGTCCGGTCTTCGGTCACATCCCGGTGCGGACGCCGCTGCCCGGTTGCAGGTGCCGGGCCGGTTCGCGGGTCTGCTGGGCGCTCAGCGCGCCCGGGCGCTGCTCCTGCTGCGGCGCGGCGGTGCGGGCCGCCTCGTCGGCCGCGTGCCGCTGCGGAGCCTGGGCGCTGATGTGCCGGCGCAGTTGCTGCTCGGCCTGGAGTTGCTCGGCGACCGTGCGCAGATCGCGGGCCCTGGTGCGCAGCGCGGCGGCCTCGCGGCGGGCGTGCTGGGCGGCTTCGGCGCGGGTCGTGTTGATCTGCATGGCCAGCGTGGACAGGTGGGCGTGCACCGCGGCGAACCGCTGCCGCATGATCGCCGGGTCGTCAGGGGCCTCGCCGAGCGCTTCGTGGGCGCGGAGGGTCTCGGCGTACGGGGAGGTGTGCAGCGTCTGCCAAGCCTGTCGGCGGGCAGCGGCGGCGGCACGTTCGGCACGTTGCTGTTCCTCGCGTGCTTCGGCGAGCTGCCGCGTGTACTGGGCGAGCAGGGCCTGCTGTTCGGCGCGAGAGGTGTCGGCCAGCCGCAGGGCGATCCGGCCGCGGCCGAAGGCCGCCTCGGCCTTTTCCCTGGCTCCTTCGGCCTGTGCGGCGGTGGCCGCGGCGCGGCGCGCGATGTCGTCCTCCTGCTGGGCCCGGGCGGCGAGCCGGTCGGCCGCCGCGAGGATGGCGGCCACGGCCCGGGCGGTGCGCTGACCGGCACTGGGCTCCTCCGCCGCAGCAGCCTCCAGTTCCCGGGCCTGGCCGGCCTGCGTCTCGGCAGCGTGCTCGGTGGCCGCGGCCGCCCGCAATACCTTCGCCAGCCGGGCTTCGAGCTGGGCGGTGGGCAGTGCTCCGTACGGACGGGTATCACGGTCGTCCCAGGCTGGGAAGGCGGGCTCGTCGACCGCGGGCGCCGGCAGGACGACCGGCTCGGGGGCGGCGCGCAGCCGGTCGCTGACCATGGCGTCGGCGCGGTCCTGGCGCAGCAGCGCGGTGTACGCCTGCAGGGCGCGTTCCAGGAGCTCGGTCTCGTCGCGGGGGTCGCCGAGCCGGGCCCGGGTCTCCGGGTCCTCCAGGGCGGCGGTGGGCAGCCACACGTGGTTGGCCGTGCGGGCACGGGTGATGCCGGGGTGGAGGGCGTGGGCGTTCGCGCCCAGCCCGTACACGAGGGCGGTGTCGGTGGTCAGGCCCTGGGATGCGGCGATGGTCATCGCGTACCCCAAGGAGAGGGCCCCGGCGGTGACCTGACCGAGGTCGAGCCAAGCCTGGCCGGTGCGGGTCGTGCCGTCGCCGTTCCTGCGCCGCCAGGTGATCTGTACCCGGTGGTCGTCGGCGATGTCGGTGACGACGGCGCGGTAGTCGTTGAGGACGTCGGGGCCGGCGCCGCGGCGGGAGCGGTGGTGGTCGGCGCGTACCCGGACGACGTCGCCGACGGCCAGGGTGAGGTGGTCGCCGCCGGGCAGGGCGTAGCGGTGGGCGCGGCCGAGTTCGCCGGCCGCCCGACGCAGAGCCTGCGCACCGGCGTTCAGCAGGGCGGCGTCGTGGTTGCGGGCCGCCTGCACCACCAGATTGTCGAGCATGTCGTACGCGTCGCCGTAGCGGGCGCGGGCCTCGTTCCAGGCGGTGAGGACGGAGCGGCGGGCGTCGTCGGCGTTGTCGGCGGCGTGGATACGGCCGCGGTCGGCCAGCAGGTCCAGAGCCTGCTCGCGGGCACCGGTGCGCCAGGCCTCCAGCGCGGCCCGCTCGCCCGCTTCCTTCTGGCGCCGGTTGACCGTGAGCGTCTCGCCGCCGACCAGGCGGTGCACCTCGGCGAAGCCGCCGCCGGGGCCGACGACCTGCAGTTGCTGCGGGTCGCCGACCGCGATGACCTTGGTGCCGGTGCGGGCGGCGTCGGTGAGCAGCGCGGCCGTGGACCGGTCGTCGGTCATCGCCGCCTCGTCCAGGACCAGGACGTCGATGCCGGTGAGTCCGTCGCCGTCGTGGATGCGCTGCAGCCAGGCGGCGACGGCGCGGGAGGGGATGCCGGCCTCCTCGTACAGGTTCTGTGCGGCGACCGCCGACGGGGAGGCGCCGGCGTACGTCAGGCCGACCCCGTCCCAGCCGATCCGACAGGCCTCCATCAGGCTCGTCCTGCCCGATCCGGCCACGCCGACGACGGCGTCCACGCCGTGTCCGGCCGTCAGCAGCCGTTCCACCACGCGCCGTTGCCCGGCGGTGAGGGGGAACCCGGCGGCCACCTCGAACACGGAGAGAGCGGCCGCCGCCTGATCCGCGCTCAGGCGGGCGGAACCGTCGGCGTATCGGGCCCGTGCCTGATCCACGATGGTCCGCTCGGCCCGGAGGATGCCGCGGGTGGTGTAGCGCTCGGCGTGCGCCATCAGCTGCGAGCCGTGCGGCGGCAGCGCCTGGGCGTACCCCTCGACCGCGAGCACCCGCTCCGCCAGGGCTTCCGGCTCGGCCGCCTCCAGGCCGATCGGGCAGGCGTCCGCGACCCGGGCGAGCAGCTGGGCCTTGCTGAACTCCTTGTCGAACGCGGTCAGCCCGCCTTCCGGGCCGAACACCTCGGCGGCGATCCGCCCGGGCGACGGGGTGCGCGGACCGTCGGGCCCGGCCAGGACGAGCGGCCCGTCGGGGCCGGGCGGCCCGGGGGCGGCTGCCGCGACCATCGCGTCGACGTCGTGGCCGAGGCCCTCGGCGCGCCGGCGCCAGGTGGCGTGCAGGTCGATGACGCCGGTGTCGTGCTTGGCGTGCCGGGTCCTGGCCGACACCCGCAGCTTCTCCCCGCGGCCGGCGTCGGCGCCCGCGAGGACGTCGACCTGGGCGGCGCGGCGGGAGTAGTGGTCGCGCAGCGGCTCCGGGATGCCCTCGACCTCCCAGGCGCCGGTGCGCGGTGAGCGGGCGTGACGCACACCGAACCCCTCGTGGGCCAGCGCCCGCACGCGTGCCTTGAACAGGGCGTCGAAAGCCTTGGCGTGCCGGTGCAGGTCCATGCCGCCGTTGGCGATGGCCCGCCACCGGCCGTCCTCGCAGCGGGCCATGTTGACGATCACGATGTGCACGTGCAGGCGGGGATCGCCGGGGGTGTCGTCGACCGGGCGGGCGGACCGGTGCTCGACGCTCCAGCCGAGCAGTCCGCCGGTGGCGATGCGGCGCAGCTCGCCGTTCTCGCCCGCCAGGCCGTAGCCGATCCACTGCTCCAGCTCGGCGAAGGCCTCCCGTTTGGCCCGGTGGACCAGGGCGCGGAACTCCTTCTCGTGGCGCTCGGGGAGCAGTGCCCACAGGGTGGAGTCGCTCTTGGGCAGGTCGGCGACGAGGTCGTAGGCGCGGATGCGGACGCCGACCCGCTCGCCCTCGTGGGCGCGGGCATCGGCGAGCTCTTCGGCGTCGTAGACGTCCTCCAGGGCGAGCCCGGCCGCGCGGGCGAGGCGGTGCAGGGAGTCGATCTGCAGCCGGTGCCGCTCCCCCTTCCGGTGCACCATCCGCACGAGCGTCGCCCACTTCTCCGCCTGCTTGGGCTTGCCGGCGAACAGGCCGACGGGCTCGCACCCGGCGGCCTCGGCCGCCGCCTCGATCGCCTCCACGAGCCGGGCGCCGGTCAGTTTGGTACGCGGGTGCGCGCGCAGCTCGGGGCGCACCAGCTGCTCGCCGGTGAGGGGATGGGCGCCCTTGGTCAGGGCCCGTGCGGCCTGCCTGCCCGCCTCGTCCAGGACTGTGCCGGGGGTCTGGCCGACTTCGGTGAGGCCTTCCCCGATCCACACGAGCGTGCCGTCCTCGGCGGCGTCCATGCGGTGGTCGACCCGGTCGCCGGTATCCGGTCCGGCCTGCCCGCTGGGGCCTTCGCCGTCGTGCCGGACGTAGCAGCCGGCATGGCCGGTGAGGCGGTACTCGACCTGCCCGTCGTCCACGATCCCGGTGATCCAGGCCATCGGATGCCGCCCCTCCCCCGGTCTTCGGCGGCCGACGGCTGACGGCTGACGGCCGCGTACGCTCCCGCAGGGGACGTACCTTTGTCCATTCGACTTTGATCTTGACCGGGTAGTGAAGGTAAAGCGGTGGGCAGGAGGAATCAACGGTGACAGGCGCGACGAACCCCAAAGAGGGAATGCCTGATTGAACGTCGCACGACCGGGGTCGGCCGGACTCCGGGACCTCGTTGCGGACGTCGATCCGAGCCTGCGCGGCTCGCCTACGCCGAGGACGGTCAGGGCCGCGGCTCGGGGTGTCCTTTCTCCTTGGCGGTGAACGTCCCCTCCGGGCCGCCCAGCAGCAGCACAGCCAGGCCCTGCGCGTCGAACCGCTCGGTCCTCCAGAACCCGTCCATGAGCGTGGCGAGCTCGTTCTCGTCCAGGGCGATGTGACGCCGCTCCTCGGGCATGTGCGCCACGACGGGAGTGACGGCGACGAGCACTTCGCCCTTGCTTCCTCGTTCGTGCACGTTTCAGGCCCGGTGTCCTGTCTCGTGCGGGGCGGGGAAGGGAGGGCCGCTGATCTGGGTGCCGTCACTCTCAAGTGGGACTACGCTCGTGGTCACTGACGAGGTGGGCTGGCTCGCCATCGGGATTCGGCGGGACTTCGGAGTTGCTCGTTGGCCGGCGGGACGTCGGCAGGTCGCGGCATCGCCGGATCGGGGAGAAGAACAGGATCAGGGCGGCGAGCGGGATCCCCGCTGTCGTGATTGCCATTGCTGCGCGGATGCCGAGCGCGGTTCCGAGCGCGCCGCCGAGCAGTGCTCCGAGGGGGATCGTCCCGTAGCTGAGGAATGCTGTGCTTGCGGTGAGGCGGCCGAGGAGATCCGGCGGGCAGTAGCGTTGCTGGAAGCCGGCCTTGATGACGTTGCCTGCAACGACGCCTGCGCAGACGCAGAAGCCGCCTGTCACGAAGAGCAGGATTCCGGCTCCGCCGACGGTCAGCGGGATGAGCAGAGCGAGCATCGCAAGACCCAGTTCGAACAGCAGCGTGGCGCGGGCCGTGCCGACCCGGTCGGCGACCCGGCGTGCGACGAAGGCCCCGGCGACGCCTCCGCTGCTGGTAGCCGCGATGAGTGCGCCGACCTGCCCGGGAGGCAGGCCGACGCTCCGGACCAGGAAGACCACCTGGATCGACTGATATCCCATCAGGGCCAGGTTGGAGGCGGCCCCGAAGAGCGTCAGTGTGCGGAACCAGGGGTCTTCGGCGATCAGCCGCAGGCCTTCGCGGACTTCGCTGACCAGTGTTGTGGGGCGGCGTCCGGCTCTGGTGACGCGTGGCTCGCGGTGCTGGATGCCCGCCAGGCAGAGGAGTGAGACGAGGAATGTCGCGGCGTTGGCGAACATTCCGTTCACGGCGCCTGCCACCTGTGCGATCAGGCCGCCGGAGCCGAGCCCGGCGATCTGCGCAGCGGACGCGCTGCCGTGCAGTTTGGCGTTGCCCTCGGGCTGGTCATCGGGTTCCAGGATGCTGGGGAGATAGGCGCTGTAGGCGGTCTGGAAGAACACGGCGGCCGTGCCCGTCAGCAGCGCGACGGCCAGCAGTAGTCCGATAGTCAACCAGCCGAACCATGCGGCGACCGGGACGCCGACGAAGAGTAAGAGGGAGACCGCGGCGGCGGCCAGCATGATCGGTCTGCGCCGCAGCCGGTCCACCCAGACACCGACGGGGAGACCGATGATCAGCCAAGGGGCCCAGGCGGCGGCGCTCAGCAGGCCGACCTCGAACGTGCTGGCGTGCAAGGTGGAGACGGCGACCAGCGGCATCGCCACCCCGGTGACGGACGCGCCGAACTTGCCGGCGGTCTCGCCGCACCACAGCAGCCGGAAATCGCGGTGGCGACGCAGGAGGCCACCGCGTATGCCCCGGCTCATGCGGTGCCACGTTCCTTGCGGGGAAAGGACTGCAGCTGCACGACGACAGGGAGCGCGTCCGGGTCGGGCGCAGCGTCAGGGGCAGGGGTGTGGCGGGCGATGACGCCCATCAGCTCCGCGTTGAGCGCCTTGAGCTGCTGAGGTGTCATCCGCAGGTCACGCCAGTCCGAGACGGTGCCGGCACTCCGCCACCTGTCGTCCCAGTCCTCGTTGATGTACTTCATGACACGGCTGAAGTACTGCTGCACCATTTCGTGCAGGTAGACCGACAGCGCACCCCGGATGTCGGGATCGTCGCGGAAATCTGTGGTGTTCAGCTCGTTCGTGACGCCGGTCCTTCTCCACCAACGCTCGCGTTTTGTGCCCCGTCCGGTCTCTTCCTCGATGAAGCCGTGCTCGGCGAGGTGGCGCAGGTGCCAGCTGATGGTGCCGGTGTTCTCCCCGAGGCGTTCGGCGAGCCCGGTGGCGGTGGCGGGGCCGTCCAGACCGAGCAGTTCGAGGATGTTCATCCGTAGCGGATGGGCCAGTCCTCGCAGGCTGCGCGCATCGATGCGCCGGGCGGGCCTTGGTGTGCGTTCGGGTTCGTCGGTCATGCCACCAGCGTATATTGCAGAGTTTTCTCTGCAGAGGGTTCTCTGCAGAGAAAACTCTGCAATATACAGCTACAGCTTGGGGCCCTGTGACCGTGCCGCGCTCACGTTGGCCGACCAGTACGGGCCCGAGTAGTGCTGCTGCCCCTTGAACCATCGGAACGTCCGCCACGGCCGGGCCTCCCGCAGCAACCCGAGCGGCACCGGCGGCCACTGCAGGGCCTCCACCACCACCTGGTCCGCGTCTCGCCGAAGGTGGCGTGGGGTGCGCCGCAGCACCCCTCAGTGCGGTAAGCCCTCCGCCGGCTCCGCGCACCGCCCGGGCGGCCGATCCAGCGGCACGCCGGTGCCGCTGCTCAGGTCCAAGGCGAGCGAGAGCGGCATGACGGCGTTGCCGATGGCGGGCGGTTACGGATCGGCTCCCGCGACGACGCAGTCGTACACGCCGAGCGCGTCGCGGTAAGCGAGGACGGTGAGCGAGAAGGCCGGTCGACTCGTTGCGCGAGCACTCCGTCCGAGCGGGCCGCCTGCCCCGCCCGCGCGAGCGACTCCATGACGGACGCGTCGCCTCCGGCTGCCCGCTTCGCAGCACCCGGCACGGCCCCGCTCACCACCGTGGGGGAGAGCGGGGCCGAGGGGCAACTCTCCGCTACCGGGCTCCCAGCTCGGCCAGCAGGGCCTTGTACTCGTCCGGGTGCTGCTCCCGCAGGATGTCCATCCACAGCCGGGCCCCCTGGACGAACGTCTCGGGCTTCATCTTCTGGTGGAGATGGTGCACGCAGTAGAAGGCGTCGTCGTAGGGGAGCCGCTTCGGCTCCCTGGACTGCGCTGCCTCTGCGTTCGCTGTCCTGGGTTCTCCTGCTTTGGTGCGCGGTTCCGGGACGGACTCGGAAGGCTGCTCGCGCTGGGCGGGCGGCGTGGCCGCGCCAGCCCGGGGCGCAGGGGCCGGCGAAGCGGCCGGGCTGGCAGGCGCCTTCGGGATTATCACGTCGTGATAATTGGCGGGCCCTGCCGAGCGCTCGACGACCTGCTGCGCCCGGGCCTCCGCCTTCCTGCGAGCCGCCTCCGCCCGTTCGTCCGCTTTGGCCTTCTGCTCCTCGGGGGACAGCTTGCCGAGGTTGCGGACGTGCTCCACCTTCCGCACCCCGGTCACCAGGTCCTTCTGGAGCTCGGGGGTGAGCTTCAGAAGGGACAGCTTGCTGGAGATGGTGTTCTGCGGGATGCCCAGCCGTTTGGCCGCCTTGGTCTGGGAGCCGTAGTAGTCGACCAGGGTCTTGAGGGCGTGGGCCTCCTCCAGGTCCGTCATGTCGTCGCGGTGGTAGTTCGCGACGAGCGCGGCCTCGAGGAGGGTCTCGTCGGTGGCGACCCGGCCGTTGTCGACGCGGACGGGGATGGTGGCCATTCCGACGCGGCGAGCGGCTTCGAGGCGGCGGTGGCCGTCGACGACGATGTACTGCGCTCCGTCGTCGAGGTCGCCCGCGCGGTCCGGCCGATTGCGCAGGTAGGCGTCGACCGTGGCCACGGCGATGGGGATGATGATGCCGACCTCGCGGACGGTCTGCACCGTCTCGTCGAGGTTGCGCAGATGGTTGCGCGGGTTGTCGGGGTTGTCGCTGATGAGGGTGACCGGCAGCTCGGTGATGGCCGCCGTGGTCGACTCCTCGCCTGCGATGGTCTTGTCGATGAGGTTGCGCCGGGAGGACCGGGCGCCGCGGGCCGCGCCGAACGCGGGTGCCGATCCCAGGGTGTCCGCCTTGCTCAACGGGTGGCTCCCCTCGCTACCTGCCGCATGGCTTCGGCCTGGTCACTGTGGGGGACGTAGGACAGCAGCGGCATCCGCTTGCGGACCGCTTCGCGCTGCTCCTTCAGGTCGCCGATGACGGCGAGGACCTTCGGGTTGCCGAGTGACTTCCAGTTGTCCAGGGACGAGGTGGCGACGTAACCGCGGCGGGAGTCGTACAGGTTGACGACCAGGCCGAGGTAGTCCATCTCGAGGGAGAGGTCTTCGCAGAGGCCCTCGATCTGCTGGGCGAGCATGCCGTAGGCGGTGGCGGAGGAGTCCTCGGCGAGCACGGGGATGATGACTCCGGAGACGCTGGCGGGTTCGCCGCGGCGCCGGCGCCCGTAGTAGAGGGCGGCGTCCATGGCGATGCCGAGGCTGGGCGGGCAGTCGACGATGATGACGTCGTAGTCGGCTTCCAGGGGGCGCAGGGCCAGCTCGAGGGCCGCTTCCTTCTGGAAGCCGCGCTTCTGCGTCGCCACGACGGCGATCTTCGCGTCGAGGAGGAACCCGTCGAAGCAGGCGGGCAGGACGTGCAGGCGCTTCTCGAACCGCGGATCCTCTATCACCACGACGAGGTCGCGCAGATCCCCGCTGCCCTCGCCGCACATGTGGGAGACCAGGCTGTCGTGGTTGGGTTCGATCTGGGGGACCCCGAGCTGTTCGCTGAGGTGGCCCTGCGGGTTGAAGTCGACGACGAGGACGCGCTTGCCCGCCTCGGCGTAGGCCTGGCCGATGCCAGCGGTACGCCGGCCACGTCCGCGAACAGCGCCACGGAGGAGCCGGAGGCGGCGGAGTTACGTCACTGGTTCACCCCGGCCGCCACCTCACTCGCCGGTCCGCTGTCAGTGCTCAATGCCGGACTGCGCACCGGGAGGGACGGCCTCTGGTACGGGCGCGAGGCGGCCGCCCTGCTCACCGGGCTGCTCGCAGCGGATCCGGCGCGCTTGCCCGCCTCCGCCAGGTCGGCGCTCTCCACACTGGCCGAACGGCTCGGCGCCGACCCGGCTCTACGCCACAGTGCCCGGCTGGCAAGCACCCGACTGACTGCTCCCGAGCCCTCGCCCGCCTTCATGAATCTGCCGCTGACCGTGCGCCTCGACTCCGAGTTCGTTCTGCTCGCTTCCTCGCGGGAACCGGAGGATGAGGACGAAAGGGTCGTAACCTTGTAGGAACGACCAGTGACCGCCAAGGTCGTGGTGACGCGGGACGGCATGGTGGACATTGAGCTGGCGATCGAGGACGACGGCACGGCACCCGCCAGAACCGTGGCACAGGACGGGCCGCTCTGTTACCCGGTACAGGTGAGCCCTGTCCGGGGAACTGCGGGAGCGGGCACCCCCGCCCGGTACTGGATGGTGCTCGACCGCGCCAGCTCCGCCTGGACGGGCAGAACACCCAGGCAGAAGTGCCCAGCCGCCGCGCGTACCAAAAAGCGCAGGCCAACCTGCGCGCGGGATCGCAGACCTATGCCGTGGACGAGGGCGCTCGTTGATGCCTTTCCGACGACGCCGGAGATGTACCGCTGATGATGCCTATTCTCATTGCGCCGTTTCGCCGGGCCGCGCGGCCGGGGACGCGGGCGTCATACCGGGCGACGGCCCAGGCGAGGGCTCGGTAAGTGTCAAGGAATCAGCGCCGGGTGCCACCCGGAGACAGGGACGGAGGTCAGACGACGAAGGCGACGTAGGTGCCGAGGGTGAGGCCGGAGAAGGTGATGAGCTGGCGGGGCTTGAGGCAGGTGAAGGCGGCGTGCATGCCGATGCCGGCGACGACCGCGTACGGCGTCGTCTGCTCGATGAGTAGCGTGGGCGGCAGCGCGATCTCCGCGGCGATGACGGTGGCCGCGACCGCGCGCCAGAGTCGGACGTCCCAGGCGGTGAGGTTGCCCGCGTGGCGGCGGACGATGCCGGGGACGGCGAACTGGCGCCGGTAGGCCAGCTGCTCCCTGACCTGCGTGTAGGTGTGGACCCACTGCGCGAGGTACAGCCCGCTGCGGAACTGGGGGGAACGGACCTTCTGTCAAGCGCTGTTCCAATAGATGTCGGTCGTGACCAGCACGAGAAGGCACTGCGCCCACGTGTTCGCCGTGCTCAGGCCGTGCTCGACGACGAGGCCGTGGCCGAGGTCTCCGGCGAGAAGGAGGCAGGTGCCGGTCAGCAGGGTGTACCGGACGGCGTTGGGGCTCTTGAGATACAGCAGCTCCATGGCGGCGCCGGGCAGGACCACCAGCAGCGCGAGGCGCGGGGCGAGGCCGAGCGCCAGGGCCGGGGCGGCGGCCGTACGGACGATCAGCGCGGGCCGGTAGAGGGTGATCAGGAGGCGGGCCCGGGCGGGGCCAAGGCGCTGCTCGGCGAGGTGGGCGCTGAGCGAGCTGGGGTTGAGGCGGTCCCAGCCGCCCTGGCCGAAGGCGAGGGCGAACCGCGCGGTGAGCACGGTGCCGAAGATGATCCGGAACCACTGGAGGTGTCCGGGGTCGGTGGGGCGGGTGAAGCCAGAGGCGAGGGCGTCAAAGAACCACACGGCTGCCCCTCACTTCCACCTGCTGTTCGCCGCGGGCGGACAGGAGGCGGCCGTGGCCGTCGATCCGGTCGTACCGGCCGCTTGCGGTGAGGTGGTCGAGGATCGTCTGGAGCTGGGGCGGGCCGAGGATGAAGGAGCCGGGCGAGAGGTGCTCGTAGACGTTCACGGGCTCGGTGCGGCCGTCCTTGGTGGTGCCGGTGAGGGTGATGATCGTGAAGGTGGCCCGGCAGAACATCTTCCAGCGCAGCCAGCGGCCGGGCAGGCGGGTGAAGCCGGTGATCATCCAGCCCACTAAGGCGAGGGTGATGGCGATCTGGGCAGCGGACAGCAGGGATGTGCGCATGGGCAGGAACCTCCGGGTGGGGAGGGTGAAGGTGAGAGAGGGGCAGCCCCGCGCGGGCGGGGCGCCGGGGTCAGCGCTCGGGCTTGGTGGGCCGCTGCATCAGCGCGGCGGCGGCCTCGTTGAGGGTGACCTTCTCGTGCAGCAGGGCGGAGATCACTTCCGTGATCGGCATCTCGACGTCGTGGGCGCGGGCCAGGGCGAGGATCGCCTCTGCGGACTTGACGCCCTCGGTGGTCTGCCGGGTGGCGGCCGTCGCCTCCTGGACGCTCATCCCCGTGCCGAGGTGGGTGCCGAAGGTGCGGTTGCGGGAGAGGGGGGAGGAGCAGGTGGCCACCAGGTCGCCCAGGCCGGCCAGGCCGGAGAAGGTGAGCGGGTCGGCGCCCATGGCGACGCCGAGGCGGGTGGTCTCCGCCAGGCCGCGGGTGATGAGCATGGCCTGAGCGTTGTGGCCCAGGCCCATGCCGGAGGCGATGCCGACCGCGAGGGCGATGACGTTCTTCACGGCCCCGCCCAGCTCGCAGCCGGTGACGTCGGCGGATGTGTAGGGGCGGAAGTAGCTGGTATGGCACGCCTTTTGGAAGCGGTGGGCGGTGGCCTCATCGGCGCAGGCGACGGTGGCGGCGGCGGGCTGGCCGTCCATGATCTCGCGCGCCAGGTTCGGGCCGGACAGCACCGCGATCCGGTCAGCGTCCACGCCGGTCACCTCGGTGATGATCTGGCTCGCCCGCAGGTGGCTGCCCTGCTCGATGCCCTTCATCAGCGACACGATCACCGTGTCGGGCCCGATGTGCGGCGTCCACGCGGCGAGGTTGCCCCGCAGGCTCTGCGCGGGGATGGACAGCACCAGGAAGTCCGCACCGTCCAGCGCGGCGGCCGGGTCGGTCGTCGCGGTCAGCGAGACGGGCAGCTCGATGTCCGGGAAGTAGCCGGGGTTGCGGTGGGTCATGTTGATCGCGTCGGCGATCTCACCGCGGCGGGCGTGCACGATGACGCTGGTTCCGGCGTCGGCCAGGATCTTGGCGACGGCGGTACCCCAGGACCCTGCCGAGAACACCGCAGCACGGGTGGAACGGTGCGGGGTCACTGCGGGGTCCTTTCGACGGGGTGCCGGCCGGGCCCGGTCATCGTATCGGCCTCACCGGGCCCGGCCGGGGAGGCTGCGGGGTGCCGCAGGGTCAGCACCACCGCGCGGCGGCCCGGCAGCGCGGGCAGCATCTGGTGCGCCTCGCGCAGCATGTTCTGTGCCTGGTCCTCGCCCAGCTCGCGCCGGAGGTCGTCGGCGTGGGTGATCCAGAGGCGGTAGAGCCGTTCCCACAGTGTGGGCTCGGCGGGCCGCTCGTCCACGTGCTCGACCGTGAGGCCGGCGGCGAGGGCCTGCTCCGTCCAGGCGGGGGCGGCGCCGTGCCGCGCGGCCCGGGTCATCACCAGCCGGCCGCCCGGGGCCAGGACACGCCCCAGCTCACGCAGTGCCGCGGTCCGGTCGGCGGCACCGCCGAAGGCGTCCACGCACACGATCCCGTGAGCGCCGCCGTCGGGCAGGCCGGTGTTCTCCAGCTCGGCGACGCGAAAGGCGGCCCGCTCGGCGGGCAGGCCGAAACGGGGTCGCCGCTCGGCGGCCTGGGCGATGGCGACCGGGGACAGGTCGAAGCCCTCCAGGCGCAGGGCGAGGGCGCGGGCCAGCCACAGGCCGATGCCGCCGGTGCCGCAGCCCGCGTCCACCAGCAGATGGCCGGGCCGCATCTTGAGCCGTGCGGTCATCAGCCCCAGCAGGGGCCAGTCGCAGGAGCTGGAGGCGGCGACCTCCACCGGGTAGTCCTCGCCCATCGCCGCGGCGTAGAGGCGGGCGACCAGATCGGTACGGGCGCGGGCGGCGTGGAAGGCGTCGTACTGGACCGAGCGCTGCCCGGCGGGTGCGGGCGGCGCGCCGGGCGGCGCCGTGGTGGGGTTCATCGGGGCATCGACCTCCTGATCCGTGAGCGGG
The DNA here is from genome assembly GCF_040678355.1 of Streptomyces sp. NPDC052701. NCBI lineage: Bacteria > Bacillati > Actinomycetota > Actinomycetes > Kitasatosporales > Streptomycetaceae > Streptomyces > Streptomyces sp. NPDC052701. Next base: position 16,503 of record NZ_JBFATO010000029.1, on the reverse strand, counting down.
TGCCGGGGCAGACGAGCTGCACGGCGTGGACGGGGGCAGCTGTGGCGGACAGGTCCAGGGCCGCCGGCTCGTGTCCGGTGACGTGAGCGACCCTGCGCGCCACATCACCGGCCTGCTCGGCGAAGCCGCCGCCCGCCGGGGTGAAGTGGCCGGTGACCTGTGGCCACGGCGTGAGCCCGGTTGTCGTGGCCGGGTGGAAGGGGGCGGTGTCGAAGCTGCCGGGGTCGCTGGGCAGGTCGTCGCGGGTTCCGGCGATGGCGGTCAGCCGGGACTGCGCGGCCTCGGTCAGCGCCCGGGTCAGCGCGATCCCGGGGGCGTTGTGGCAGCCGCCGCCGGCGAAGACGACCGGGTAGTCCTCCGACCACAGATAAGCCACGCACACCGGCAGCCCGTAGGGGCCGTCCACCAGCGCGATCTCCAGCGCCATGCCCGCGGCCGCCAGTTGGTCGACCACCTCACGGCCGTGCGGGTCGTCGACCGTGCCGGGCGCGATGAGGGTGCGCCGCCGCCCGCCCGCCTGCCCGTCCCGGTGCAGCACGTCCCGCTCCACCACCTCGAACAGGGCGTGCAGCAGGGCCTCATCGCGGGTGTTCCCGCAGGCCAGGCCGGTGCTGGTCGCGCGCAGCAGATCCGGGCTCCACTCCGGCCGCTGCACCCGGCGCCGGACCAGGTCGACCGGCAGCAGCACCTTCTGGCCGCTGATCAGGCCGGTGGCGGCCGTCCACTCCCACACCATCCGGGCCAGGGTGTGCTCCGGGTACGGGACGGTCATCGGCAGGGCCGTCACGGGGCAGTCGGGGGCGATCTGGGAGGCCGGGCCCAGTGCGGCGACAGGCAGCGGCTGCTCGACGTGCCACAGCTCGATCGCCTCCATGACCGCCGACAGCTTGGCCAGCAGGGCGGTGGCGCCCTTGCCCTGTGAGGTGCTCAGGGTCTGCGAGACGGGCCGGATCGCCGTCCACACCGGCAGCCCGATCACGTCCAGGCCGGTCAGGTCCGCGAGGCGGGTGATGCCGAACTCCGGCAGGACCCCGGCCACCGCCTCCCACGTCTCCTCCGGCGTCCGGGCCCGTACGGTGCCCGGCATCGCCACCAGGCCGTCATCGCGTAACACAGGCTGCCTCCGTCCGCTCAGTCGTCTTTGTGATCTCCTGGAGCAGTTCGGGGACGAGCCGCTTGGCCGCCGCGACGGCGCGCGTCCCGCAGACCAGTCCGCGTGCGGACGCCTCCGCGTCGAAGTCCTGCTCGGGGCACTGCCACACCTGCATCAGGAGCCGGCGGGTGAGGTCGTCGCGCACCGTGTCGACGGTGAACCCGGGCCGGGTGCGGCGCTCGGCCGTGAGGGCGTCGGCGTACCGGGCGACCGCCTGGCGGTCCTGCTCGGTCTCGCCGGCCAGCAGCAGGGCCACGGTCCGCTCCTCGCGCAGGTCCACCGCGGGGTGGAACACGCGGTCGGCGGGCAGGTCGCCGCCGGTGACCTGGATCAGCCTCTCGGCCAGCGGCAGGCCCTTCCCACCGTCGGCGGGGTGGAAGGAGCGGTATTCGAGATAGACCGCCCACGTCTTGCCGAAGGCCGGATCGAACACCTGCTGGTAGACGAGGCGGTCCTCGGTGCACAGCTCCAGTCCGCCCACGCGACTGTGGGCGAAGGCGTTGGACCAGCGCCGGAAATACGCCGTCTCCCACACCGCAGGCACCGGCCCAGGGCCGGTCTGCGGCGCTTCGCCGCCCTCCAGCGCGGTGCGTACGGCGGCGAGGGCGTCGGCGCGCTTGAGGTCGCCGAAGTGCTCGTCCTGCGCGCGTCGCTCGGCGACCCAGCTGGCGAACTTGATCTCGCCCTGGCGGTGGCAGACGGCCCGTACGGCGGCCCAGGTGCGCTGCGGGTAGTAGACCGCACGCAGCGCCGCCAGGAGCCGGGCTGCCCGTTCGCCGTCGACGACCCCGGCCGACCGGGCGAGCTGGAGGATGTGCCGGAGGTTGACCACGGGCCAGGTCAGCGCGCCGAACTCGCCGTCCGGCACCTGTCCGACCGCCACCTCGTCGTCGCCGTCGATCTCCCCCTGGGCGTAGGCGGCGTAGATACGGCCGACGCCGAGCATCCCGAACCGGGTCAGCTCGGCGGCCCGCAGCGCGCCGATGCTCGCCGCCCCGATCACCCTCACTCCCCGGCCCATCGCGGCCAGGATCTCCTTGTGGCGCAGTGCCGGCGCCTGGTGATACACCCCGTCGATGATCAGCGCCGTGTCGCCGCTGCGGATCGCGGGATCGAACAGGTCACCGTGCCGGGCCGGCGGCCGCACCCGTATGCCCGGGGCGGAGAGCTGCGGCTCGGAGCTGGGCAGCGTCGGCCCGACGAACGCGTGAATCACTTCCGACCCCCTACTTCTCAAATCGAAGGGCGCCCCCTTTCCCGGGCCCGGGCGGGCCCGGGAAAGGGGGCGCCCAGGTCAGGACGCGTGAGACGAGGGCTACTCCTCGTCCTCCACGTCGACGGCGACCACCATGGGGCCGGTGATCTTCTCGGTCTCCTCCGCCTGGGCGCTGACGGCGGCGACAGTGGACTTGGACTCCACGGGCCTTCTCCTTCGGTGCGTGGTTGCGGACGTGCGGGCGCCTGCCGCCCGCGTGCCGGTGGTACTGCGGGCCGCCGGGGCGTCTTGCCCTGCGGGGCCCGCCTGCCCGCCCCTGGCCGGGGCGGGAAGCCTGTGTCAGCCCTGGCTGAGGGTGCGGTGGTCGGCGACGATCCACTCCGTGCCGCCGCCCTCCGGGCGCAGGAAGACGGCGCAGTCCGTGACGCGCCGGGTGGCGGGATCTTCCCACTCGCCGATGAACTGCACGATGCCCCGCCGTCCCTGGTCGTCGACGGCCGCGGCGCCCTCGTTCAGCCAGTCGGGCAGGCGGCGGTGGGAGACAGACCGGTGCGCGGTGTTCATGACGCAACCTCCATCGGTCGGGCTCCCGCAAGAATGAACCGTGACGAGGCAACCACGGAGGGGCATCCTGGGGGGCATCATGTGCCCATGCCGATCGGACAGTTGATCCGTGATCTGCGATTACTCAAGCCCTGGACGCAAGCCAAACTCGCCGAGCAGCTGACCATCTCCGCTGGTGACCCCACCGGCGCCCCGGGCCGGGACGCGGTCAAGCGGTGGGAGACGGGCAAGGTCATCCCCGGCAGGCACTGGATCGGGCACCTGTCCCGCGTACTGGGCGCCTCTGTCGGGCAGTTAGAGGCGGAGGCTAGGCTCGACCGCGTGAACCGACGAGCCTTCCTGGGACTGTCCGCCCTGGCCGTCACCCACGGCGCGCTCGCCACCGAGATGGCGGCCAGCATCGCCGCGAGCGACCCGGTCCCCCTGGCCCGCGTCCAGACCACGCACGGCGCGGACATCGTCACCGCGTCGCTGACGGACAAGGCCGCCACGGCGAACCTGCGCCGGTGGATGCTGGACGGCGACGTACCGATTCTGCGCGTCAACGCCACGGGCATCCTCGCCAAGCTGCCCGGCCAGGACCAGGCCGACCAGGTCGCCCGCGTCCTCGCCCACGACGAGGAGGTCCGCCACCTCTACATGACGGCCGTCACCTCCCGCGTGTGCGCTGTGGACTGGACGACCGCCGGCCGGATCGTCTCCCAGCCCGCCTCCTACGGCCACCGGGCGGACTTCCTCGCCACCCGCTTCGCCAGGGAGACCCTCAACCCCCGGGACTCTGGCGCCCGCTGGTGCTCCTCGGTCATGCTGCGGGAGCTGAGCCCCATGATCGGACGGAGTCCCGCATGATCGTCTTTGAAGTCCCCGCCGGCGAGCTCGTCGACGAGCTGAACCGCCAGGCCGCCGAGGCCGGCATCACCGACGCCGCGATCGTCTCTCTGATCGGGGCCGCCGACTCCTTCACCGTCTCCACCATGCCCGAAGGCGACGCGCTCAAGGACAACATCACCACGTACGACCTGCCCGGCGAGATGACCGGCACCGGCGAGATCCGCAACGGTTTCGCCCACCTCCACGTCGTCATGGGCGTCGAGGGCGACCGCGCCATCGCCGGACACCTCCACGAAGCCCGCATCGGCACCCACTTCGCCCGCGCCTACGTCATCCCCGTCGGCTGACCAGCCCTTGCGCCGGGGTGCCCGCGCCTGGCCCGGCGGGCACCCCGGCAGGCTGCGCTGGGTCAGCGTTTGACGCGCACTGCCCACCGCGCCTTTGCCGCGGCTGCAGGGAATACTCCCGTATCGCTCTCAACTACGAGGGCACAGGCGGCCAGGGTTCCTACTACGTGAGCTTCATCAACGACCACTGACAGCCGAGCGGCCCGCGCGGCGCGCCCGGGCCGCTGCCGCCGGGCAGCCCGCGCCCGGTCGGCCGCGCAAAATTTCACCGGTCCGCTCGGCAGCCGCGACGCTGTCCCGCATCCCGTCCGGTTCGAGCGGCCCTCGAAGTGTCACCATGCTCGAGCACGTCGCCTTTACCGCCTGACCGTCCCTTTCAGGGCCGCGCTGCCATCGCCGGGCCCGGCCGTCGGGGACGGCACGAGGTCGGCTGGGCTCGGCGTGAGACGTCGCAGCCGGTCCTTCGCGGGATCTGTCAGGGGCTTGCGACGGTAGGGCCGGTGGACACGGCGTCACCGAGCCTGGTGACGCTGGGAGGGGGGACTTGTTGATGTACGGGGAGGCGACTGGCCTGGTGTGTTGCTGGTTCGTTGAGAGGAAGCGTGAGGGAGGCGGGCGAGAAGATCAGGATGTGTGAATTGAGATTGTGTCTTGTGCGCTGAATGGGGCCGGGCTCGTTGGAGGTGTCGGTAGCGCGAAAAGGCTCGGTTGCATTTACGCTGGTCACCGACCGTGCCAGCCACAAGTACGGCAGCGTCAGAGCAGGACACCCCGCGTCGGCGGGGAGGCCCTAGTGCTGTGACCGCATAGGTTCACCGGGTTGCTCGTTGTGCTGGTTGGAAGCGATGTCGCTTCCAACCAGCAGGGGAGGCGGGATGGCACCACCGGTCAGGGTCCGGAGGCTGACGGAGCAGGAGGGGCAGAAGCTCCAGCAGATCGTTCGGCGGGGCAGTACGAGCTCGGTGCGGTTTCGGCGGGCGATGATGCTGCTGGCCTCGGCTGGCGGCAGCACGGTCCCGGTGATCGCGCGGCTGGTCCAGGCGGACGAGGACACCGTCCGAGATGTGATCCACCGCTTCAACGAGATCGGGCTCGCATGCCTCAACCCTCAGTGGGCGGGAGGCCGTCCCCGCCTGCTGAGCAGTGACGACGAGAACTTCGTCATCCAGACGGCCACCACCCGCCCGACCGTGCTGGGCAAGCCCTTCACCCGCTGGTCGGTCCGCAAACTTGCCGACCACCTGCGCCGGAACGTAGCCAGGCCCGTCCGGATCGGCCGCGAGGCCCTGCGGTGCTTACTGGCCCGCCGGGGGATTACCTTCCAGCGGACGAAGACCTGGAAGGATTCCCCGGACCCGGCCTTCGACGCAAAGCTGGAGCGAATCGAGTACGCGATCAACGAGCGTCCTGACCGCACGTTCGCCTTCGACGAGTTCGGGCCACTGGGCATCCGTCCCACCGCTGGCTCCTGCTGGGCCGAACAGAACCGCCCCGACCGGCTGCCGGCCACCTACCGCCGCACCCACGGCATCACCTACTTCCACGGCTGCTACTCCGTCGGCGACGACAAGCTGTGGGGTGTCAACCGGCGCCGCAAGGGCATCGACCACACCTGGGCCGCCCTGCGGTCGATCCGCGCCGCCCGACCGGACGGCGGTCCGATCTACGTGATCCTGGACAACCTCTCCGCCCACCTGAACTGGAAAATCCGCAGGTGGGCGGCCAGGAACAAGGTCGAGCTGTGCTTCACACCCACCTACGCGTCCTGGGCCAACCCCATCGAGGCCACTTCGGGCCGCTGCGGCAGTTCACCCTCGCCAACTCCCACCATCCGAACCACACCGTCCAGACCCGGGCCCTGCACGCCTACCTGCGCTGGCGCAACCAGAACGCCCGCCACCCCGACGTCCTGGCCGCCCAACGCCGCGAACGCGCACGCGTCCGCAGCGAACGAGGTCTCCGCTGGGGCGGCAGGCCACTGCCGGCCGCAGCCTGACCCCGCTCAACCCGGCGAGGTCACAGCATCAGTCGTCGAACTCGAAGCCCGAAGCCTCCGCACGGGCAATGATGCCGCGGACTGTCTCGGGGCTCGTGATGACGGATTCGACGGCCGTCTTGAGTCGCGCGAGGTCGCTCGAACTGCCGACCGCGCAGAACATGCCAGCCTCGCTGTCGAAATCGACGTGCTCGGCAATATCCGGCCAGGCAAACCGTACGAGACCCTCCCAGAAGTACCCGTTCGGCTCGTGCCCGGCGGCAACTACTGCGGCATCGGCAGCCAGACCGCCGGCATCCAACGTCAGCGAGTGCTCGCCATCGAAGTCATGAAGGTGGATGGTCACTGCGCGATCGTCTCACCCACCACGCGAACCGTTCGTCCGGTCCCTCACAGCTCTCGAACCCGGTGAACCTATGCGGTCACAGCACTAGCGTACTCGCGCAGCGAGCTTGGGACGATACGAGGCTGACGGCTGCGTGCTGAGCGACTACTTCCCGACCTGTCCGAGGACGTCCTAGCTGGTGCCGTGCGGCTCGGCGAAGGGGGTGAAGCGGGCGGGGGGATGGTCGATGGGCAGGTCGGGGCGCCAAGCGGTGAGGATCTGGGCGCTGCACTCGAACAGACTCGACGGCAGCGCGTCCAGCGGCCACCACCCCCAGTCGCCGACCCGCTCGCCGGGCTGGTCGGCGGGCTCGCCGCGCCACCGCGTGACAAGCGCGCCGAACGTGATGCGGACGACGCCGTCGACCTGGTCCAGGAGCATGCCCAGCAGGCGTACGTCGGCCGGGTCCGCGTGCAGGCCGGTCTCCTCGGCCAGTTCGCGCACGACCGTCTCCTCCAACGCCTCGTCCGGCTCCACCATGCCGCCGGGCAGCTCGATGGTCCCTCGCCGGTGGCGGCCGAGCAGCAGACCGCGCGGTCCCACCAGCACCGCGCCGACGCCGACCGCCACGTGCGCGACGGGCGGTTGGGCCGTACGGGGACGAGAGGTGATCCGGGCCGGCCTACGGACCTGGAAGAGCCGGTAGGAGGCCTGGTTGCCTTCCTCGGGCGCGTCCAGCACGGTGACCTCCTCGCTGCGCAGCCCGTGCTGGGCGAGCAGGTCCGTCCACAGTTTTGTGGTGAGCACCCACATGTTCCCGGTCAATTCGCCGCCGCCGGCCAGGCGCAGAATCTCCGGGCGGGGCTTCACTCGTGAAGAAGGGCCATTGCCGGACGAGTTGGTGTGCAGCACGGTGAAGTACAGCCGTCCACCGACCCTGAGGGCCGCCGCCAGGGCGGGCAGCAGTCGGTGCGGGTCGATGAAGTGGACGGCGGACAGGGAGTAGATCACGTCGTACGGCGCCGAAGTGCGCAGATGCCCGACGGCGTCGGCCTGGATCAACCGCAGACCCGGCAGGTCGCCGTAGCGCGCCCGCGCACGCTCGATCTGAGTCGGTGAGAGGTCGACGGCGTCCACGGCGGCGTGATGGGTACGGGCGAGGTGGGCGGCGTGCCGGCCCGGGCCGCAGCCCAGGTCGAGCACGCGCAGCCCTGTCAGGTCGCCGAGGACAGCGTCCCCCGGCCCTGTCCCCGCCGGGCCCCAGGCGATCTCGTCCACCTCGGGCAGCGGCGTGGCCCGGTCGAGGTGGTGGGCCCGTAGGTGTGCCACATCGCGGCGTTGACCTGCTCGGCATCGGCCGTACCGGATGCATCGGGTGCCGTCATCGCGTCCCCTCCTCGGGCTCGTTGCCGAGCCGCCTCGTCACATTGTCCCGCCCGTTGCTGGGCGCTGTCCCGTTCTCTGGCTCGCTGCCGAGCGCCGATCCACCCCTCCTCCGGCTGTTCTTCCTCGCTCGCGCCGGAGTGCGAGGCCGGACAGCACTTGAGCTGATGCGGCAGGTATGCAGGCAGGTCCACGCCGTACCCACCCCGCTGGGCTGCGCCCCACGCCCCTGCAAGCACAAAGGGCGTCGACGCATCGGACACGCGGGATGGCCGGCTCGTGCTGCGCCTATGGGGTACCACCAAGGGCGATTCGGACGGAAGGCCTCTTTGGGCCCCGTTGCCGAGGTGCTGACCGCCCGCGCCGCCACGCTGCCGGTGGCCGCGTTGCAAGGTGGGGCAGAGGGCGGGCCCATGCCCCATGCACGGTGACAGCCAGTCCGGTCATTCGGGTTTGACGGTTCCTACCGTGTCGCAGGGATGGGGGAGGGGAGCGTGCCCGGGCTGAAGTGTTCGGGGCGCTGGGAGGCTACATCAGAGGGAGACGCTATGAGTTGGATTCGTCCGGTCGCCAATGGGCTGCGTACTGATCACCCGTTTCCGGGTCTGCCGTTCATCAACGACGAGCGGCTACCCTTGGACAATCCCGACGCGATCGAGCGGACCGGCCGCAACCAGGGTGAAGGACTCTGGGGACGCACGGACCCTTTACCTGGCGGGGGGTGGGTGGCTTTCACCACCGAAACGAAGAACCGCGCCTACGCGTGGGCCGTCCACCAGCACCCCACGCACGGCCGCACTGTCTTGCTGATCCGCGATGAGGACATGAGCTCGCTGCACCACGACTGGATGTTCGGGCGCAACGGGTTCCTCTACCGCCACGGCGGCTACTGGTGGGACGGAACCGCATGGCACCGGCCGGGCCAGGTCGTGGACCGCGCCTACGAGGGATACGACGCCCGCCCGGTGAAGGACGCCGTCACCGTCACCGCCGCCGACCTCTTGGCCCACCCGGCAGAACCGAGCAACGCCCGGATCGCGAAGATCGCCGACTTCACTGCCCCCAAGGAACCGCTGCTCCACTGGCGCGACCATCTCGCGCTGTGGGCCGCGTCCCGCCGACCCGGCTCCCTGCCGCTCGACCGATGTGTCGTCGACCTGCGGGCACCGGAGCTCGAACCGGCCCACCTGGTCGACCGGACGGGCCTGGCACAGATCGCGGGCCTGGCACCCGACGACCTTCCCCACCCGAAGTACGGACGCCGCAGGCTGCCCGTTCCTCAGGTCGAAACCGCCGAGGGCCCCCGCTGGTCCCAGCCCGTCGTCCGCGACTGGGCCGAGCAGCACCGCAGGACTCACGGACCGCAGATGCTCCTGTCTGCCACGACGGTGTTCGGTACCGATCAGCCGCTCGGCCTCGTCGCCGATCACAACCACCTGACAAAGGTCATCCACGACAGCCTCAAGGACCCCGACAACCACCAGCAAAAGCGCGGCCTCAGTCGAAGCAAAACGACACACGAGGAACTGGCTGCAAAGCTCGCCTGGTGGCCCGCCGTCGCCCTCAGCGACGGCACCGACGGCTTCATCCCCGTCGCAGCCCTGCGCACCACGCTGGTCGAGGCGATTGTCGGCGGCCTCGCCGAAGACGTCAACCGGGCCGCGAAGACGAACAAAACCGGCGTCTCCCTCGGCGACATCAGACGCGACGTCGTCAAGCTCCTCGACTGGTACATCCTGCGGGAACCGGACGGGACGCCGACACTCTTCGGCGAGATCTGCCTGCTCGCCCGCGTGCGCCTCGGGCTGGAGCCCAAAGACGTCGGTGACCTCCTGCGACGGTCCCTCCACCTCGACAGCGAGTTGGACGGCGAGACCGTCGACGCCCTACTGGACCTGGCGCTTCCCCCTTCAGCCCTAGAAGCCGAAGACGGCTGACTCCAGGTCTGCCCTCGATGAGGGCGAGCCCACTACGGGGTGGCGTCACCGATCATGAGGACCCGCTCCAGGCCAGCCGATGAGCCCCCGCGCCCGCACGGTCCGGACGGTGCTTGTTGGCGCACCCTACGGATCACGAGATGGGAGAGCGGGGGAGTGATGGCGGCACGTCGACGGCGCCGGCGCTTGAAGAAGCAGACCCGCAGGCAACTGCAGGGCTGGGGTGCGGTGGCGGCACTGGCCGCAGTGGTGTGGGTCGCCGGGAACTGGTCGAGGGTGTGGCCCGTCCTGTGACCGTACTCGCCGTGGCCGTGGCCGTGGTGGGCGGGGCGGGCTGGGTGCTGCTGCAGGCGCACCGTTGCGCGGTCGGCCAGGACCGGGCGTGGCGGACGCAGGAGGAGGCCCGGGCGCGCGAGTTGTCCATGGCCGAGGTCGACGCTTTGTCGTGGCAGGAGTTCGAGACGTACATCGCGCAGCTGTGCCAACGGGACGGCTGTACGAAGGTGGTCGTCAGCGGCAAGAGCGGCGGTGCCCGTCACCGGCCGCCGCGCGACTTCCCGTAAAAAGGGGCGGGACGCGTGAGGAAACCGATGGGCGCGAGGCCCTGGAACTCTCGCGGGGCGGACTGACCACCAAGATCTATCTACTGTCCGACGACCGGGCACGCCCGCTGACCTGGCAGACCTCCCCGGGTCAGCGAGGCGACAGCCCCCATGTTCGTAACCGTGCTGGAAAGCCTACGGATCCGGCGGCACGGGCCCGGACGCCCGCGCAGCCGCCCGGACCGCGTCCGCGGCGACAAGGCGTACTCCAGCCGGACAACCGCACCTACCTGCGGCGGCGGGGAATCAAGACGACCATCGCCCAGCCCGACGACCAGCGGGCCAACCGCAGGCACAAGGGCCAAGCCGGAGGACGGCAGAGCACCGGGAAGGGCATACAGGGACGGGAAGTCCGGGGCCGCCGACCGTCGGGTCGGCGGCCCCGGGGATCTGAGGGCCGGATCAGCCGCTCCAGAGGGCTTCCGCGCACGGGCTGGCAAGACGGTGCCCTCCGAGCGGGGCCTGATCGGCCCCGGTGTCCGGCACGTTCCTACGTCAGGGCGTCCACCATCTTGCGGAACCAGTCGGACACGGAAATGCCGTCGTCGCGCGGATCGTAGTAAGCCAGGCCCTCCTCGAGCCACAGGGCGGCGAGCTCCTCCTCGGAGACCCCCGAGTCGATCAGATCCTGCAGGGCTTCACGTGTGGCACTGACGGTTTCCTCGTCGTGGACTTCCCGGTAATCCTCCAGCGCCTGGATCGGCGAGTCGTATTCGAGATCGTAGTCCTGGTGGAAGTAGGCCCGAGCAAGACGGGTGATTTCTTCGGCAAGCATCAGATTTCCGGATAGGAGGTGAGGATGTAGTAGCTGCCATCGCGCTTCTTCTTCAGCACGGTGACCACCCTATTGGGGTTGACGAAACTGTCGGTGGCTCGTACGTAGATCCTTCCGCCTGAGGAATCCATCGCGTGGGTGAAGGGCTCCTTGTCACCGGCCGAGGCCGATGCCAGCCAGCGCTGGATCGCCGCCTGATTCGCCGCGAGGTTGTCGGCCGTGGCCTTCTCGGCAGCGGTGAGGTCCTTGAAGGTCGAAGACCCGATATACGCCGCGCTTTCAGCTGGTCGTCGGTTTTGCCCACGTGGCGTGCGATCGTGTGACCGCCCGCCCTCTCGTGGAGAAGGAGACTGCACGCCGAGTTGTGGACGAGCAGCGGCGTGCTGCCCGCCAGCACGTAATAGGTGTGCAGTCCGGACACCGTGAGGTTGTACGTGCGCGCGTTGCGACCGGCCTGAGCCTGGATGGCTGACCGAACCCGGGAACCGGTCCCGCCTCACTCGTCCCAGTCCGCACAGTCCCCGATCGCTACGTCGTCGCAGAAGGTCTCCCAGAACCCGTCGTGCACGAGAGCGGTCTCGTCGATGCCGGAGACGAGACCGCGCAGCTCTTCCGCCACCTCCTCGAACCTCTCATCGTCGCCCTCAGCATAAAACGGAAAGCGTGCGATCACGGCCTCGACGCATCGGTTGAAGGAGTCGATGTCTCTGTTCACGTGACTGGTCGTCGCTGACTCGATCGTGGGAGCCTGCACCACGTGACCACTGGCCACGTCGACGCCGATGCGTCCGAGCAGGCCACTCGTCGCGATGGCGACCAACCCCCGCTCGCCGATCCGCCCGAGGTACACCGGCTCGCTCAGCGGCCGGTACTCGTGTCCGATCAACCCGCCTGGGATACCAATGTCCCCAAGATCGACAGCGATCCGGGTGGGCGCCTCGGGTGGGACCTCGATGCGAATCAAGACGAACTCGGGCTTTGGCAACTGTGGCAGGGACTGGCTCACGGGAGGATCCTCTCCCGACGGACTACCCGGCAACGCCCACCGGCCCGCGAGACGGGCGACTCATGCCGGGTGTCCGGTCCCGACATCACGCATTCAAGTTCAGTAGTTGCACCGTTCATTTGGGTCTTTTCCGTAGTCGGTGGTGACAGTGAGTGCTCGTCTGTGATCATTGAGTGTGCATGATGCGAACGCGCTTATAGGAACGGTGTTTTCGGGGTTGTCGGCGTTGGTCATCGAGGATGTGGCGGACGGTGGCGAGATGGTCCGTCCGGGTTATGGCTCGGGCCCGGGATGTTCCCGTTCCCTGTCCGGTGTGCGGGGTGGTGACGGGGAGGGTCCACGGGTATCACGGCCGGACGGTGCGGGATGCGCCGGTCGACGGCCGGCAGGTCGTGGTCCGGGTGAGGATACGACGGCTGGTCTGTCCGGTCCTGGGCTGCAGGCGGCAGACCTTCCGAGAGCAGGTTCCCGAGCTTCTGGAGCGCCATCAGCGCCGCACCATCCGTCTGACCGGTCAGCTCTCCGAGCTGGTCAAGGAGTTATGCGGCCGGGCGTCCGCCCGGCTTACCCGATCGCTGGCCGTGCCCGTGTTGTACGCCTCCGCCCTGCGGCTGCTGCGGCGGGTGCCCGTGCCGGCGGTGCGGATCCCGCGGGTGATCGGGGTCGACGACTTCGCCCTGCGGCGCCGGCACAGCTACGCCACGATCATCATCAACGCCGAGACCGGCCAGCGGATCGAGGTACTGCCCGGCCGCGAAGCCGCCACTCTGAAAGCCTGGCTGCGCGGACATCCGGGCATCGAGGCCGTGTACAGGGACAGGTCGGCCACCTACGCCGAGGCGGTCCACCGGGCCCTGCCCGACGCGGTCCAGATCAGCGACCGCTGGCACCTGTGGCACAACCTCGCCGAGGCCGTCCGCAAAGAAGTCGCCGCGCACAGCACCTGTTGGGCGAAAGCAGGCCCGCCCCCGGCCGAGGGGAGACAGGCCGCCACCACACGCGAGCGCTGGCAGCAGGTCCACGCCCTGCGCGAGCGCGGAGCCGGCCTGCTGGAATGCGCACGGCGCCTGAACCTCGCCTTGAACACCGTCAAGCGCTATGACCGTGTCACCGAGCCCGCGCGCCTCATCCGCGCCCTCAACTACCGGCCCACCCTTGTGGACCCCTACCGCGATCACCTGCGCAAGCGCCGACTGCAGAACCCGGCCGTCCCCGTCACCCATCTCCTCCAGGAGATCAGAGAGCTGGGCTACACCGGCAGCTCGAACCTGCTGGTCCGCTACATCAACCAAGGCCGTGTCGAGGCCGACCGGCCCGCCCTCTCGCCCCGGCGCCTGGCCCGCTACCTGCTCACCCGTCCCGACCGCCTCAAGGGCCACCAGCGCGAACGTATCGAGGCCGCCCGCACTGCCTGCCACGAGATTACCGCTCCGGCCGACCTCATCCACCACTTCGCCGCGCTGCTGGATCCCGCCGACGGCAATGCCAACCTGCTGAGCACCTGGATCACCTCGGCCCAAGCCGAGGACCTGCCCCACCTGCATGCCTTCACCCGGGGCCTCGAGAAGGACCGCGCCGCAGTCGACGCCGCCCTCACCCTGCCGCACCACAACGGCGGCACCGAAGGCATGACAACAAAACCAAGCTGATCAAGCGCCAGATGTATGGCCGCGCGAGCTTCCCCCTCCTCCGCCACCGCATCCTCCTGGGCTGACCACACCCTCCGTCACCACCGACTACGGAACAGACCCGTTCATTTGACAGACCCTGTGCCGGACATACTGGATGCGTCAGTTGACGCGTGGATGGCTTACTTGTCCTGGAGGGATATCTCGTTGCCTGTCTGTCAGTCCTCTGTGCTTTGATCGGATCGACCCGGCGCGAACATGCCAGATGAGTGGGTGGGTTCGTGCTGTTCTGACCAAACAGGGGGTTACAACTTGAGACCGAGAACGTTACTGGCGGTGGGGGCTGTGACGCTGGGGCTGCTGGGCAGCCATCTGGGCGTTGCGCAGGCGACAGGCGAGCCGGGAACGGGTGCGGGCACCTCACCGACCACGGGTGTGACCGTGACCGATCCAGTCGCTGATGAGGTGTCGCCGGACTCGGAGCTCGACGACGGTGACCCGGACGTCGCACCTTCAGAGGAAGACCTGGCTCTGGGCGCGGACAGTACGGTTGAGGAGCCGGAGGCGGCTCCGGAAACCGCGGAGGACGGAGGGCGGGTCGGTCTGGTTGCCGGCCAGAAGGCCGTCTGCGATAAGCAGGTGAAGGACGTTGCCGATACTCCCGGGGCACAGTTCGTGGCCTGCGCGTCGTCTCTGGAGCCGGCGGTCGAGCTCAATACCGACGAACAGGCTGCTCTGTCGCAACTGGACGCTCCTGCCGACACCTCTGCGGCTGAGTCGGCTGTCTTGGCCGACGTACCGGACGCTGAGCAGGCTGGATCGCAAGGCACGGCGCCGGATACCGCGGACGATATGGCCTCGACGGCTGCACCGGCCGACGAACCGGCTGACACGGCTGCGGCAGCCAAGCGCAAGCCCTGGAAGGAACCCAAGTGGTGCATCGATGCCGGAGTGGACTCCACGTGGTACATCGAGCGCATGCGCGGCTGCGGTATCTGGCGCGCTGAGGTCAACGCCGTCGACGTGCGAACGGGCCGCAAGGTTGGCGGTATCAAGTACCTCGTCATCGGGTACTCCTTCTCGGCCCGGGACTCCAAGACGTGGGCCTATCAGGTGAGGTTGCTGGAGTCGTCCCGGTGGGGGCGGGCGGTGAACGGCACCAAGGCGTCCGGGAGTGCCTCTTGTGTCGGCAAGTGCAAGGTCACGAACAAGAGCTTCCCGGCACAGACGATCTCCAAGAGTGCCGAGCCCTACGGGCAGTTCTTCATGGACACCACCATCAACACCACTGCCTCCAAGCAGCGGGGAACAGGCCGGAGCGTGGCGTCCTGGACGTTCAGCAACCCGGAATGGGTGGCACCATCGGAGCCGACGAAGCATTCCACTGTGGATGTCCGCTGCGATAACGCACTGCCCGGTGCTCCTCGCCAGGTCGGCTGCGTGAACCTGCAGGCGGTGCCGGTGATCAGCTACAGCCTGACCGGGCCGTGGCCGGAGGTCGCCCAGCACATCAAGGACGCCCAGGCCACCGGACTGCCGGGCAAGTACGGCACGACGAACTACCTGACACGGCTTACCGACAGCAAGAAAATCAAGGAGAACCGGGAAAAGGCGTGCCCGCAGAGCCTGCAGCGCCCACCGGGCAAGTCCTGCGACGAGTACCCCTTCGCCAGCACCTGGCAGGGCGCCAAACACGGCAACGGCAAGTTCAGCCGCCGCATGGTCAACGCCAAACAGAACACTGATGCAGGCAAGGCCCTCAAAGGCTTCTACACCTACAGCCGCGTTCTGGAAGGGGACCGGTTCCTGGTATGGATCAGGTAGACCAATCCAGATGAGACCACAAGAGGCCGTCGTGAATGAGCCAGCCCGTACAGGCACAGCCCTGGTGCATGCTGAGTACCACCTCTTCCAGATCACAGACCCGCACGGGCCTGTGGCCGACGACCTGGATGCAAGCCACACCGGCCTGGTGTCCGCCGATGGCGGAGCCATTGAGGTGACCACCGGGATCCACACCGGAGATGTTCAAGTCACGGTCGAGCTGCACCTCCAGCGGCCCGACCTGGCCCGGGGCTGGGAAGAGATCGCTGAGATTTCGTGCCATTCCCCTTCCGGGGAAGTGCTCGTGACGTCCTTCATGGATGATCCTGCGGACCTGCCCTCGCTGGCGTCCCAGGGCCCCGGCTCGTACCGGCTGCGCGTCCACGCGTGTGGCCGAGACAGGGCCGTCGACCAGACGACGGTGGCCGAAGTCGTTGAGTCGTATCTGATCCAGAGTTGGCCCGCCGCTCACCAGGACGCTCTCCTGCTGAAGGCGACGGACGTCTATGGGGCTCAGGTACGCGCTCAAGAAGCCGACGACACCATCGTCATCGACCACGAGGACTCACTGGACACCCAGACCGGCCGGGAACGCGACATCCTGCGCCGGGCCGAACGCGGCGACTACTCCTGACTGGCAACTTCGCGCCTTTGGGTGGGGCAGCTGTGCTGCCCCACCCAAAGGCGCCTGCTACTGGCCACACCTCACCCATCACTCCTCTGCCTGGCGGCCGTCGGCACTGTGTAGAAGGGACCCTGACCTGAATCCGTCCCCGGCCATCTGACCGGGGACGAGGCTGCTTCCTGTGCCGAGGCGCCCGTGAACCGCCCCGGGTTCGGTAGAGATCTCAGTTGGTGGTTGTGACCTGGGGTTTCGTGGTTGTCAGGTAGTAGCTGGTCTCGTATTCGACGGGTG